>NZ_JBDJAW010000005.1 GCF_039649665.1 Microbispora sp. ZYX-F-249
GGTGCGCGGAAGAACAGAAGTGATGCATGAGATACACGCGCCATTGGATATGGACGTTGTCACGTTAAACATCACGTATATGCATCTCCGCTATCAGTAAGCACGGATGGTCAAAAACTCCCTTCTATGGGGAGTCAGCCTTGGGTGGCGCATCTGTCCGGTGAGTGGTTCCGGGACAATTGAGACGTACGGCGTACGCCAGAATCGACGGCATGGCCGACAACCCCCCGGAACCCGGCTCTGCCGAGCATGCGAACGCCCTCCGGTACGCGTGGATGGTCTGCTCCGTCACCGGGCTCGGTCTCGTGCTCATCGGGCTCAGTTCCAGCACGCTGAACGTCGCTCTCCCCTCGGTCGTCCGGCACTTCGAGGCCGGGCCGCCGGCGTCGAGCTGGATCCTGCTCGCGCACCTGCTGATCAGCACCGCGACGCTGGTGTTCTTCGGCCGCGTCGCGGACCTGCTCGGCAGGCGGAAGGTCTACCTCGTCGGCTTCGCCCTCTTCACCGGCGCGTCGCTGCTCGCCGGGGTCGCACCCGACGTCGGCGTCCTCATCGCCTTGCGGGCGGTCCAGGGACTCGGCGCGGCCATGATCCTGGCCAACGGCACGGTGATCGTCACCGCCGCCTTCCCGCCCGACAGGCTCAGCCAGGGGATGGGCGTCTACATGGCCACGCTCTCGGTGGCCCAGCTCGCCGGGCCGACCCTCGGCGGCCTGATCGCGGACACGCTCGGCTGGCGGTGGATCTTCTGGATCAACGTCCCTGCGGGGGTGGTCGCGCTCGCCTGGGGCGCGGCGGTGCTGCGGAAGGTCCCGGCCGGTCCCCGGCAGTCCGTGGACGTGCTGGGCAACCTGATCGTGTTCGCCGCCCTGTCGGCCGTACTGGTCGCGATCAGTCAGGGCGAGCCGTTGCCCGGCGTGGCCGCCGCCGCGCTCGTCCCCGCGCTGTTCGCGGTGGAGCGCAGGGCCCGCAACCCGGTGCTCAACCTCACGTTGTTCGGCGGGCGCATGCTGCTGTTCGCCAATTTGGCGTCGTTCGCGAACGCGCTGGCGCGCTCGTCGCTGATCCTGCTCGCCGGGCTCTACTTCCAGGCCGCGCGCGGCGCCGACGCGCTGGCCGCCGGTGTGGGCGTGCTGCCGGTCCCCGTGGGCATGACCCTCGCCTCTCCCCTGGCGGGGGCGCTGGGCCGCCGGGTGAGCCCGTACGCGTTGTCGGTGGGAGGATGCGCGCTCTCGGCGTCGGGACTGCTCGTCCTCACGCTCGCGGCCGGCCCGGCCACGCCGTACTGGGTGATCGGCGCCGGGCTCTTCCTTTGCGGGTGCGGCAGCGGCGCCTTCCTCACCGGCAACACGACGCAGGTCATGGGCGCGCTGCCCGAGGAGAGCCGGGGGGTGGTGAACGGCTTCCGGCTGATGGTCATGAACGTCGGCGTCGTGCTCAGCGTGGCGACGACGCTGAGCGTGCTGACCGCATCCGTCGCGCCGGCGCTGCGCGCCCAGGTCTACGCCGGGACGCTGTCACGGGTGTCCCCCGACGCGCTGCGACAGCTCATGGGCGGGTTCCGCACCACCTATCTCGTGCTGTTCTGCGTCGCGCTGCTCGGCGTCCTCTTCGCGGCCACCGCCTCGACCCCGGACATCAGGAGATCCAGGCCGAACGCGTAGTAGGCGTCGAGGTCGGGCTCCTCCTCCATCGCCTTGGCGTATTCGACGATCCGGGGGAACTCGCCGGCGGGGAGCCGCTCCAGGGTCAGCCGCCTCTGCCGGCGCGACTCGGCCGCCTCCGCCGCGCTGGACGCGCCGGGGCAGCCGGGCTCGTTCTCGACCAGGGCCATGGCGCCGTGCAGCAGGTAGGTGGAGACGGCGTAGCCCTCACGCAACGTGAAACCCGCCTGGGAGAGCAGCTCGAGCGCGGTGTCGGTCGCGCGGTTGAAGCTCGCCAGCTCCTGCTTCTCGACCCTCGCGAACAGCCCCGGCATGTACCGGTGCCGCCGCATCACCCCGATCAGCGCCTCGACCATCACCCGCAGCCGCACGTTCCACGGCGCCGCCGGGTCGAACTCGGGAGTGACCTGGGCGAGCAGATGGTCGGCGAGACAGACGAACAACTGGTCCTTGTTCTTGACGTGCCAGTAGAGAGCCATCGGCGTCACCCCGAGCTCCTGGGCGAGCCGCCGCACGGTGACCGACTCCAGGCTCTCGGCGTCGGCCAGCTCCACGGCCTTCTCGACCAGACTCAGGCGGCTCAGCCGCTCCGCGTTCGCCATGGCCCGCAGCCTCCCTACCTCCTCGGCACTTGACAACTATACGCCGTACAAGGTCTCCTATGCACCGTACATGTACGCGGTACATGTACCTAGTACAAGAGGAGGACGCATGTCCGGACGGTGGTGGGCGCTGGTCGCGGTGTCGCTCGCGACTTTCATGACCTACCTGGACAACAACGTGGTCAACGTGGCCCTGCCGACGATCCAGCGGAACCTGGCGCTGACGATCTCCGGGCTGGAGTGGATCGTGAGCGCGTACATCCTGGTGTTCGCGGGCCTGCTGCTCGCGGGCGGGCGCCTGGCGGACGTCTTCGGCCCCCGGACCGCGTTCTTCACGGGCCTGACGGTCTTCACGCTCGCGTCGGTGGCGGCGGGCCTCGCCGGCAGCCAGGAGACGCTGATCGCCGCGCGGGCGGTGCAGGGGCTCGGCGCCGCGCTGGTGACGCCGTCGACACTGGCGTTGCTGCCGCGGATCTTCCCCGACCCGCGCGAGCGGGCGACGGCCGTCGGCGTCTGGAGCGCGGTCGGCGCTCTGGCTCTCGCGATCGGCCCGCTCACCGGCGGGTTCCTCAGCGAGAACGCCGACTGGGGCTGGATCTTCCTGATCAACCTGCCGATCGGCGTGGTCGCGGCCGTGATCGGCCTGCGTTCGATCAGGGTCGAGCGGGCGACGTCCGGGCGGATGTCCCTCGACCTGCCCGGCCTGGGCACCTCCGCCGTGGCGCTGTTCGCCCTCACCTACGCGCTCATCGAGGGCGAGTCGCGTGGGTGGACCTCGGCGCCGATCCTCGGGGCGTTCGCGGCCTTCGCGGTGGCCGCCGTCGCGTTCCTGATCGTCGAGTCCCGCACCGCGCAGCCGATGATCGACCTCAGCCTGTTCCGTGAGCGGGTCTTCAGCGGCGGCCTGCTGTCGATGGGCCTGTGGTCGTTCGGCGTCTTCGGCATCTACTTCTTCACCGCCCTCTACCTGCAGAGCGCGCTCGGGTTCTCCCCGACCGAGGCGGGCGCGGGGTTCGTGCCGATGGCCCTGCTCATGGCGGTGATCGCGAGCGTCTCTCCGCGGATCGCCGAGCGCTTCGGCAGCGCGGGCACGGTCGCCGTCGGCCTCGGCCTGATGGCGGTGGCCATCGGCGGGCTGTCGAGCGCGGGCGAGGGCTCCCACTACGGCGACCTGCTCCCCTGGTTCCTGCTGTACGGCGCGGGCGCCGGTCTGCTCGTCCCCCTGACGAACGTGGTGCTGGGCGCGATGCCCCCCGCGCGGGCCGGTGTGGCCTCGGGCGTGCTCAACGTCTCCCGCGAGGTCTTCGGCCTGCTCGGCATCACGATCCTGGGGGCGATCCTGAGCGCCAGGCAGAGCGCGGTCGGCGGGGCTCCGCTGCACGCCTTCCTGGAGGCCTACCGGTTCACGCTGCTGATCGCGGCGGCGATCGTGCTGGTCGGCGTCCCGGTCAGCGTGTACTCCCTGCGCCGCGGCCGGGCCGCGGCCGACGTCACCGAGCCCGCCGAGCCGGCCGTGGCCGAGCCGGTCGCCTGAGTCGTCCGGACGACGTCGGCAGCAGACCGGCCGGCGGCGGCGACGGATCAGGGGAGCAGGATGCCGGGGAGTGGGGTGCCGACCCGCTTGACCGTGCGGATCACCGGGGCGGTCTCCACCTCGCGCACTCCGTCCAGCGGCGCCACCCGTTCCGTGAGGTAGAGGTAGAGGGCCGCGGTGTCGCGGCAGGTCACCCCGTGTTCGCCGGGTGGCGCAGCCGGGCGGCGGCGCTCTCGGAGGAGCAGGTCGTGCGTCTGCGTCGGGATCCCGCTATCGAGCACGAGGTCGCCCTCAGGCCAACGCCCTGTGGTGGAGCGAGCAGATCAAGGCCGGCGACGTCGTACGAGGCGCGTACGGGCACCTGAAGACGGCGCCGATCCACGAGGACGACATCGCGGCGGTGGCCGTGCACGCCCTGACCGAGGACGGGCACGCCGGGCGCCGGTACACGCTCACCGGGCCCGAGGTCCTCACCCTGGCGGAGCAGGTACGGGTCATCGGCGAGGCGATCGGGCGGCCCCTGCGCTGGCAGGAGCTGACCCGGGAGGAGGAACGCGCCAGGCTGCTGGCCGACCCCGGCTTCCCCGACGGCTTCGTGGACGAACTGCTCGACGGATACGCCAGGATGGCCGCCGCCCCGGCGCCCGCCGTCACCGCCACCGTGCCCGGCATCACCGGCGCCGCGGCCACGCCGCTGTCACGATGGGCGGCCGAGCACGCGGCCGGCTTCGGCGGCGGACCGCGACGAGAGTGATCGTCATCGCCCTGGTCCTTGGTCAGGGCCCGCTCCCACGCTGAGTCCCCGTACGGCTCCGCACTCCGCGGAGCCGTACGGGAGGGTCTACTCCTTGATGACGTTGTCGCGCGAATCGTCGCCGTAGACCGGGTTCCAGCCGAGGTGCTCCTCGGTGACGAGCAGGCGGATCAGTCCGGACTTCCGGGTGGACTCCTCCGCCTCCCAGACGGTCCAGTCCTTCCCGACGGAAATGTCCTGTTTATGCGGATCAATGGCGTAGCCACCGAGATTTCGCGGGTTGGGCTCGATGACCGCATAGGTGACCTTCAGCCCGCGCTTCTCGATCTCCGGCACGACCTCGCCCACCGTCTTCCCGTCCACCCGATATCCGGCGAGTGAGCGGCCCTTCATGGTCGCCGGACGATAGGCGAGGATCTCCGGCGGCGCGCTCCTCATCTGGACGCTGTCGTCGGGCACGAGCACGCACGGCTTCACCGGGTCCTCCATGAGGATCGTGCTGGTGCTGCTTCCCCCGTCGGGCAGGGCCGTGAGGGTCCAGACGAAGGTCTGGCCGGGCTTGAACAGCCGGGTGTCGATCCGCATCTGCCAGCTGTCCTTCTCCCCCGGGATGTTCGTCGGCGGGTCGTAGAGTCCCTGGGGGATGTCCTCCACGTAGGTGGCGCGCGGCTCCCGGCACTTCTTCCCCGCAGGCGCGTAGTCGACGATGGCGGGGACGCCCAGGTCGCGCAGCTGCTTCGTCAGCCCCGCGACGTCGCGGAAGTCGCGGACCCTGACCCACACGACCCCGTCGGAGTCCTTGGTGACGGCGTAGGAGCGTGTGACGAGGGCTCCGTCGTCGAGCAGGCTCGGGCCGACGACGATGCCCGCGGCGGCCACGGCGGCGGCCGCCAGGCCCAGAGCCAGCCGGCGCGGGCCGCGACGCCTGACACGCGCCGGCGCGGACCCACCGCCGCCGGGCGGCCCGGCCGTGATCGAGGCCAGCAACGCCCGCGCCCCCGCGCCGGACGGGCGGCCGCCCGGCGCGCCGGGCTCGACCCGGGCCAGCGGCCCGATCATCTCTTCGATGTCCTTCACAGCGGCCTCCCCGCCGGCGTCAGCCGGCTGCGTGACGTGAGATGGACGCCCGCCTCGGCGAGCGCCCGGGAAAAGCGCCGTCGGGCGCGGTAGAGCCGGATGCGTACGGCGTTGCGCGACAGGCCGAGCGCGGTGGCGATCTCGTCGCGGCCCAGCCCCTCCCACGCCACCAGCGACAGCAGCTCGCGGTCGTCGTCGGACAGGCTCCGGAACGCCTCGCCGATCGCGGCCAGCTCGACCCCGCTCTCGGGGGAGTCTCCGTACAGGTCGGCCATCTCGGCGTCCAGCTCCGCGCTGCGGGCCTGGCGGCGTATCTCACCCCTGCGGTGGTTGGCCACCACGTTGCGGGCCACGCCGTACAACCACAGGACGGCCTCGTCCCCCTCGGGTAAGTCGTTCACGCGCCGCCAGGCGACGGTGTAGACCTCGGCCACCACGTCGGCCGCGTCCTGCGGCGAGTCGCAGCGGCGGACCGCGTACGCCGTGAGCCGGCCGTACGTCTCCCGGTAAACGGCCTCGAACCTTGCCGACGGTTCGTCATCCACGGGCGATCCCCATGACTGTTCCCTAACTCGGTGCGACTGCGGACATCCCTCCCATGTACGGAGCCCGCTCATCATTTCCCGCGAAATCGAGCGGGGGCGGAATCCGGGACAATGGGCCGGTGCCGGTACGCAGACTCGACCCGGGGAAGATCAGAGAGGCGCTCGACGCGCAGCTCGCCGATCTCGGACGGCCGCCGTTCGACGGCCCCGAGAGCGCGGCGGGCAACGCGTGCGTGCTGGCCGTGCTCGACGCCTACGAGAACGGGCGCACGCCGGTCAGGACCGCCGCCCGCGCCGCCGTACGGCACCTGCTGGACGAGCTGGCCGCGCGGGCGCCGGGCCGCTCGGTCGAGGTGCGGGTCCCGCCGTACGCCGCGGTGCAGTGCGTCGAAGGGCCCCGGCACACCCGGGGCACCCCGCCCAACGTCATCGAGACCGACCCCCGCACCTGGCTCGAACTGGCCACGGGCCGGCTGTCCTGGGCCGGCGCCACCGACGCCGGGAAGATCTCGGCCAGCGGATCCCGGGCCGATCTGTCCGCGCTGCTGCCGCTCTGGTGACCTCGGCCCCGGGCTACCGCGGCCCGGTGAGCCTGTCCTCCACGCAGCGCTGCGCGTCCTCCTGCGTGGGATAGAGCCTGCGGTCGAAGCACTCACCGACATGCCTGGTCTGGAACCAGGTGTAGAGGATCACACCGATGAGCAGGGCGAGCAGCAAGGTCAGCACGCTCAGCACCAGCCCGCCGACCGCCCTGCGCCTGTTGGAGTTCCGCGCGATCGCCACGATGCCGAGGACGAGCCCGACGACCGCCACGAGCGTGCCGACGCCGCAGACCAGCAGCAGGACGAGCGAGCAGATCCCGAGCACCAGCGCGGCGGTGCCGAGCCCGCCGCCCGGCTGGGCCCCCCAGGGCCCTCCGGGAGGTCCGCCCGGCGCCGGAGGCGGCGGCAGCGGCCCCCCGTACGGCGGCTGCCCGTAGGGCGGTTGTCCGTGAGGCGGTTGTCCGGGGGGAGGTCCCGAGCCGTACGGCTCCCGCGGCTGCCCGGGGTCGTGGGGTGTCGCCACGATGATCCCTCCCGTACCGATTCTGGGGCCTGCCCGAAAGCTCAGGCTCCCCCGAAATCCGCGTGTGAGCAGGGACGACACGGCAAAGAGCGGGTGATGCTTCCGGCGCCTCACAGGCATGCCCCGGTTTGAGCAGCGCCAATGCCCAAATAGACTCAAGTACGTGTTGAAGGGCGACGGCCGGCTGGGCCATGACCTCGACCCCCAGGACCGCGCTCCGAAGGACGCCTGTGGCGTCTTCGGCGTATGGGCGCCCGGGGAGGACGTCTCCAAACTCACCTACTACGGCCTCTACGCGTTGCAGCACCGTGGACAGGAGTCCGCGGGCATCGCGGTCAGCGAGGGCAGCCGCATCCTCGTCTACAAGGACATGGGCCTGGTGGCCCAGGTCTTCGACGAGTCGATCCTCGGCACCCTGCGCGGGCACCTGTCCATCGGGCACTGCCGTTACTCCACGACCGGATCGAGTGTCTGGGAGAACGCGCAGCCCACGCTGAGCTCGACCGACGGCGGCGGGCTCGCGCTCGCCCACAACGGCAACCTGATCAATACCGCTCAGCTCTCCGAACGGCTCGCGCCGGGCTCCACGCGCGCGACGACCGACACCGAGGTGCTCACCGCGCTGCTGGCGCAGGACTCCTCGCGTCCGGTCGAGGACGTGGCGGCCGAGTTGCTTCCCGAGATCAAGGGCGCATACTCGCTCGTCTGGATGAACGAGACGACGCTGTTCGCCGCCCGCGACCCGCAGGGCATCCGCCCGCTCGTGCTGGGGCGGCTGGAGCGCGGCTGGGTGGTCGCCTCCGAGACCGCGGCCCTCGACATCGTCGGTGCGTCGTTCATCCGTGAGATCGAGCCCGGCGAACTGCTCACCATCGACGAGCGCGGCGTCCGTTCGCGCCGCTTCGCACCGGCCGAGCCCAAGGGCTGCCTGTTCGAGTACGTCTACCTCGCCCGGCCCGACACCACGATCGCCGGGCGCGGCGTGCAGTCCACCCGGGTCGAGGTCGGCCGCGTGCTGGCCCGGGAGTACCCGGTGGAAGCCGACCTCGTCATCCCCACGCCCGAGTCCGGCACCCCCGCCGCCATCGGCTACGCCGAGCAGAGCGGCATCCCGTACGGCCAGGGCCTGGTGAAGAACTCCTACGTCGGCCGGACGTTCATCCAGCCGTCGCAGACGATCCGGCAGCTCGGCATCCGCCTCAAGCTCAACCCGTTGCGCGAGGTCATCGAGGGCAAGCGCCTGGTGGTCGTGGACGACTCGATCGTGCGCGGCAACACCCAGCGGGCCATCGTGAAGATGCTGCGCGAGGCCGGGGCGACCGAGGTCCACGTCCGGATCTCCTCGCCCCCGGTCGCCTGGCCGTGCTTCTACGGCATCGACTTCGCCACCCGCGCGGAGCTGATCGCCGGGTCGCTTTCGGTCGAGGAGATCCGCGCCTCGCTCGGCGCCGACTCGCTCGGGTACATCTCCCTCGACGGGCTCACCCGGGCGACGACGCTGCCGGCCGACCGGCTCTGCCGCGCCTGCTTCACCGGTGAGTACCCCATTCCCATCGAGGACGACAGGGTGGGCAAGTTCGTGCTGGAGGCCCAGCGATGACCAGCTACGCCGACGCCGGCGTCGACATCGAGGCGGGCGACCGCGCCGTCGAGCTGATGAAGTCGCGCGTGGCGCGGTCCCGGCGCCCGGAGGTCGTGGACGACGTCAGCGGCTTCGCCGGGCTCTTCGACGCCTCGGCGTTCCTGCGCTACCGCAGGCCGTTGCTGGCCACGTCCACCGACGGCGTGGGCACCAAGGTCATGCTGGCCCAGCAGCTCGGCAAGCACGACACGATCGGCATCGACCTCGTCGGCATGGTCGTCGACGACCTCGTGGTCTGCGGGGCCGAGCCGCTGTTCATGACCGACTACATCGCGTGCGGCAAGGTCGTGCCCGAGCGGATCGCCGACATCGTGGGCGGCGTGGCCGAGGGCTGCCGGCTCGCCGGATGCGCGCTCGTCGGCGGGGAGACCGCCGAGCACCCCGGGGCGATGGGCCCCGACGAGTACGACCTCGCGGGCGCGGGCACCGGGGTCGTCGAGGCCGACGAGCTGCTCGGTCCCGACCGGGTCGCGCCGGGGGACGTGGTGCTCGGGCTCGCCTCGAGCGGCGTCCACTCCAACGGATACTCGCTGGTCAGGCACGTGATCAAGACCGCCGGGCTGGGCCTGGAGCAGGAGCTGCCCGAGCTGGGCCGTACGCTCGGCGAGGAACTGCTCGAGCCCACCCGCATCTACTCGCTCGACTGCCTGGCGCTCATCCGAGAGACCGAGGTGCACGCCCTGGCCCACATCACCGGCGGCGGGCTGGCGGCCAACCTCGCCAGGTCACTGCCCGGCACGGTGGACGCCCTTCTCGACCGTGACTCCTGGACGCCGCCCGCGATCTTCGAGGTGCTGGCCGGGCGCGGCGGCGTGCCCCAGGAGGAGATGGACAAGACGTTCAACCTCGGCGTTGGCATGTGTGCGATCGTCCCGGCGGCGGAGGCCGACAGGGCACTCGCGCTGCTCACCGGGCGCGGCCTGCCCGCCTGGGTGCTGGGCGAGATCGTCCCCGGGGAGGGGCGAGCCCGTTTCCGCCGGTGAGGTGGCGGGTTCCCCGCCCTCATTCGGCTCCCGGCGCGTGACGGTCGTCGCCTGTCTCCCGGCGGCGGCCGTCGAGCACCGGCCTCACTGGGAGGCCGGCTCTCTGAAAACCACGCGGGCAGTGCCTTCGCCGGCTGGACGTCACACGGCCGTGACAAAGCGGAGCGCGACGGCGGCAGGCACCGAGAGCGGCAGCCCGCGAACCGAGCCGTGCCGGCCCGGCTCGCCCGTGCGATTCGGGCACGCCGGACTCGCCGGAGGCTCACGCCCGGTTCATGGACCCGTGGGGACGCGAACGCATGGACGGGCCGCCCCTGGGAACGCGGAAACACGCCGACGGCATGACGACCGCGACCCCATCGCCACAAGGCATGGCCGACGGCGACCGTGGCACCGTACGAAAACTCTCACGCGAGCGGTGAGGCTCGAGGGAGCACGACTCGCCGGATATGCCGGACATGAGAGAGCAACCCGGCGGGAACGTCCCCGCCGGGTCACTCACCTGGCGATCAGAACCGGGTCAACGCCGCCCACGGCGGTCGTCCTCGCCGTCATCGTCGTCGACGACCCCGTAATCGGCGTAGCGATCAGCCAACTCTTCGTAAGGGTCATGCTCGTCACTGTGGCCGGAATCGTCGGCGTCCACGACTCCGAGCTCCGCGCGCAGGCGCTCAAGATCCGTCCCGCCGCTGTTGTACTTCAGCTGACGGGCGACCTTGACCTGCTTGGCCTTGGCTCGGCCGCGCCCCATTGGCTCGACCCCCTCATGCGGGGTCGTGCCCGACCCCTCGTCACTAACGCACCGCGCACCGACGCCACCTGACTTCAGGCGTCAGTCTCTCGTTCGCCTATTACCGTACCTGGTTTGTGCGCCGCTCGGTACGTCGTACGACCGGCGGCGGTCAGCGCCGGAGCCAAATACCCCTTAGCCGACCGATTTCTGACATTCTCCGCTCTGCCAGCCTATCCGCTGCGACCGCGGGAGGGACGCCTTCCTCCTCGGCGGAGCGGAAGATCTTCAAGGTCGTGTCGAAGATCCTCGCGGCCCGCGCGCGGGCCCGATCCATGTCGAAGCCCTCGATCTCGTCGGCCACCTGGATGACCCCGCCCGAGTTCACGACGTAGTCCGGCGCGTACAGGATGCCCCGCTCGGCGAGCTGCTTCTCGACGCCGGGGTGGGCGAGCTGATTGTTGGCGCCGCCGCAGACGATCCTCGCCGTGAGCCGGGGGACGGTCTCGTCGTCCAGCGCGCCGCCGAGGGCGCAGGGCGCGTACACGTCGATGTCGGACGCCGCGAGCGTGGCGGCGTCGGGCACGACCTCGACCGCGGGGTGGCGCTGCCGCACCCGCTCGACGGCCCGCTCGTCGACGTCGCAGATCACGACCTCGGCCCCGTCCTCGACCAGGTGGTCGACCAGGCGGTGGCCGACCTTGCCGACCCCCTCGACCCCGACCCGCCTGCCGCTCAGGGAGGAGGCGCCGTACACATGGTCGGCGGCGGCCCGCATGCCCTGGAACACGCCGAACGCGGTGAGGATGGAGGAGTCGCCGGCGCCGCCGTGGGCCTGGGTGCGGCCGGTGACGTAGGAGCACTCGCGCGCCACCACGTCCATGTCCTCGCTGTAGGTGCCCACGTCGCAGGCGGTGTAGTAGCGCCCGCCCAGCGACTGGACGAACCTGCCGTAGGCCCGCAGCAGGGCCTCGCTCTTGTCGGTGGCGGGGTCGCCGATGATGACGGCCTTGGCGCCCCCGTGGTCGAGGCCGGCCAGCGCGTTCTTGTAGGCCATGGCCCGCGAGAGGTTGAGCACGTCGGCGAGCGCGGCCTGCTCGCTCTCGTAGGGATAGAACCGGGTGCCGCCGAGCCCCGGTCCGAGGGCGGTGCTGTAGATCGCGATGATGGCGTAGAGGCCGCTTCGCTCGTCGGAGCAGAAGACGACCTGCTCGTGTCGCACCGGCTGGACGGGGTTCGCGTCGTCGCCCGAGCCGGAGTCCTTGTGGGACAGCCCGAAAACGTCGGTCACGGTGGTGACTCCTGATCGTGTACGCCGCCTCGTTGCGGCGATCGGACTTCAGCTTATCCGATACACCCGCGAAACGATCATGAAAAGCCGGAGCGGTGCTGCACATGCGTCCGCCGACGTGGCACGATTCTGGTGTGCTCCCCTACGCCGCCTATCTCCGTGTGTACGAGCCGCTGACCGCTTTCGCCCCTCAGGATCAAGCTCGGTGGGCCCGGTACGCCGAATCACGCGACCGGCCGCGCCGTGCGGGGGCGCTCGAGGTCGAGCACGGCGAGGCGGTCCGCCGCCTGCTGTCGGTCCCGCCGTTGCCGGCGCCCGAGCGGGAGAGCCCCAACGCGTACCTGCGCCGGGTCGAGGAGACGCTGTACGTCTGCCCCTGGCAGAGCAGGCTGCGGTCGTGGCTCGCGTTCGCGTCGTTCCGCGGGAGCGTGCCGGTGAAGCTGGCCTCCCGGTTCGTCCCCCAGGCCATCGCGGAGCAGACCGCCGACGACTTCGACCGGTTCAAGCGCGGGGAACAGTCCCTGCGCACCCACATCCGCACGGGCGCCTGGCATGTGCCGATCTCGTGGTTCGTGCCGTTCGACTCGGCCGAGCGGTGGCTCGTGCTGGGCTCGGAGCAGCCGGCCGAGCCGGGCGCGCAGACCACCGCCGCCCCGCCCAGGAACATGCTGTACGTCACCTCGATGGCACAGGCCCGCCGCCGGGTGGCCCGGGCGCTGGTGGTGATCCGCAGGCACGTCGGTCAGGTGGCGGCCCTCACCGAGGTCGAGGAGGTGGGCCGCTGGCTGGAGGAGTTCCACCCCCACTCGCTGGTGGAGCTCGACTACGGCGGCCTCGTCCACCTGATGGACGACAGGACCCTGCAGGGCGACCAGTCCGTGGCCGAGGTGGCGACGGCCCTCGCGGGTTTGGACAACGGTCAGGAAGAGCTTGCCTTCGCGATGTATCAGCGGGTGATTCTCCGCTGGAGGTCGATCCGGGCTCTCGAATCGGCAAACTGACGGTCATGAAGGCGGCCCGACCTGCCGATTCTGGTCATGACATCGTCGATCTCACATCTACGAACTGAGTAGTTTGCCGTTTTCACTGCGATACCACGAAACGTGTCGCTAGAATCACCCAGCGTGACATCAACCCGTGGTCGAGACGTTGTGCCCTAAGGGCTCGCCAATCGCGCTACGTGGCTGTATGGTCACATCGGGTGATGCCGTAAATGGTCCTAGAAACCGCACGTTTTGGATCATTGAAGGACATCCGTGACAGTGCCACGACCGACAAGATCTACCCGATCGGAGCGGTCCAGAGAGGTGCACCGGCACGGCGGCGCAGGAGGAGCCCGTAGCGGAGAGCTACGAGCCCGCCTCACCGCCGTCGGCCACCTCTCTGCGCGACGCGACGGGCAGAGATTGCGGCTGGGGCACTTGCGCCAGACAAGTCGCAGGATCGCTGCCGGCGGTCCACACGGAGGAGAGGCCGCACAAATGTCAGCTCGTACACCCGAGGCCGAGCCACTGCTCACCCCGGCGGAGGTCGCCACGATGTTCCGCGTCGACCCCAAGACCGTGACGCGGTGGGCGAAGGCGGGCAAGTTGACGTCCATCCGCACCCTCGGCGGTCACCGGCGCTACCGGGAGACCGAGGTCCGGGCGCTGCTCGCGGGGATTCCGCAGCAGCGGTCCGAGTAGGACGTGGCCGTCACACCAGGGGGGAACAACGGCGCGCTCGCGTCGGGGATGTGAGCGCGTCCACCATCGGACACAGCGAGGGGACCGCCGGCCGCAACCGGCACGCACTGTCCGCACCCGCCCCGCAAGGGCGTGGGTCGGAGCCTGGTCGTCCTCGCCTGCTTCCGGCTGCCTCAGCCGGAGGCGGCAAGCCGTCCCTCGGGGACGGAGGTGTCACCCTCCCATGACCGCTACCCCGTCATGGGAGGAATCTGGGGTCGGCGCCGCCCGCCCGGCGCCTCCCCGCGTGAACGCCCGGTCCTTCCGCCGCTCCCGGCGGTTCCCCCCTTTCCCCATGCGTACGTCCTGACCGCCGTACCTTGGGGCGCTCTCCGGACGTCCCGGGGGCTTTCCTGACCGATCAGGGAACCGCCTCACGGTTCGTGGCGGGCAGCAGGGTCTCCAGCAGCACCCGCACCCCGGGATCGTGCCCGCTCGCCGTCCGCAGGAGCGCGACCATCTGGTCCACCAGCAGGCGCTCCAGCTCGGCCCGCCTCATGTCACGGTGCTCCAGCCAGTCGAGGCCGGCCGTCTCCACCGAGGCGACCCACGACCTCAGCGTGACGCGCAACGCCGGACCGGGCGCGTCGACCCCCATCTGATGCACGATCATGCGCAGCATACGCTGGCGCACCCCGTCGACGATCTCGCCGATCTCCCCGGCGCGATTGGCCGGGCCGCCCCTGAGCAACGCGGCGAAGCCGGCCGCGTGCTCCTCGACGAAGTCGAAGTATCGCGTCAGCCCCGAGCTGAGCTGCTCCAGCGGCCCGCCCTCGCCCTGCGGCTGTAACCGTGCCTGCAGCTCGGCCGCCGCGCTGCGCAGGGCCGCCACGTAGAGCTCCTGCTTGCCGCCGAAGTAGTGGTAGACGAGCGCCCGCGACGCGCCCGCGGAAGCCGCCACGTCGTCGATCGAGACGTCCTCGGCGTCGTGCCTGCTGAACAGCTCGAGCGCGGCGGCGATGAGCTCCTCCCGCCGCCGGTCGACGCTGAGCCTGCGGCGCGCCGGCCGTGCACCGTCTTCCGCTTGGCGTGTGGCACCCACACTCCGCACCCTAGCGAATCGTCCCTCAATGAGGGGGACCGGCCGGATCAAGGGTTTCCCCGCGAACCCCCTCCCGGTTCCGCCGCCCTACCCACGGTCCGGCTAACCTTCCCAACGCCCGATTAGAGGAAGGATCGTGTCTTAGCGCGATCAACCCGTACCCTCTGGGCAACTCGATCGTTTGGTGTGTCAGGTGCACGTCCACGCATCGTGGGGAGAACCATGTCAGGACCGTCCATGCAGACCACTGCCCGGAAAGACGTCGGGGTCGATATCCCTGCCGGCGGACTGTCCGATGGGTTCAGCCCACGGCCCCGCCCAACCATTCGCAACGTGGCCGAGCGCGCAGGAGTTTCCAAGTCGCTCGTGTCTCTCGTGCTGCGGGGCTCCCCGCACGTGAGCGAGCACCGCAGGGAGGCCGTACTCCAGGCCGCCCGGGAGCTCGGCTACCGCCCCAACGCGGTCGCCCGCAGCCTGGTCGAGGGGCGGACCCACCTCGTGGGCGCGCTCGTGGCCGACCTGCACAACCCCTTCTACGCGGAGTTCCTCGACGGCCTGCAGGAGAGCCTGCACGGCGACGGGCTGCGGCTGCTCATCGGCAGCGGCCGCTGGGACCCGGCGTTCGAGGACGAGGCCGTCGAGGCCTTCCTGGAACTACGGGTGGACGGACTGGTCCTGCTCGGGGTCGCGCCGTCCAGCGACACGCTTGCCGAGGCGTCCGCCTACACGCCGACCGTGGTGGTGGGCGAACGCGACGTCGAACTCGAGGGCGTGGACATCGTCGTCGACGACGACCAGCTCGGCGCCCGCTTCGCCGTCGACCACCTCGTGGAGCTGGGGCACCGGCGCATCGCCCACATCGAGGGCGCGCCGTCGTCGGCCGCCCGGTGCCGCTGCGAGGGCTACCTGGTGGCCATGCGCCGCCACGCGCTCGCGCCGTACATCATGGTGGAGCACGGCGACTTCAGCGAGGAGGGCGGCCGGCGCGCGGCGCTGGCGCTGCTGAAGCGCGAGCCCCGGCCGACGGCGATCTTCGCGGCGAACGACATCGTCGCCATGGGCGTGCTGACCGCGGCGAGCGAGCTGGGACTGCGGGTGCCCGAGGACCTGTCGGTCGTCGGGTACGACAACACGCACCTCGCCTCCGTCACCCACATCTCGCTGACCAGCGTGGACCAGCCCCGGCGGGCCATGGGCCGCTCGGCGGCGGCGTTGCTGAGCGACCGCATCACCGAGCCGGGCAAGACCGCCCGTCTGCGGCAGGTGAGCCCGCAGCTCGTCGTACGGCGCAGCACCGGGCCGGCCCCAAGCGGTGGCCAAAGCTAGGTCAATCACCGACGTGTCCCCTCGCGGCGGGTGTTGACTTCAGCCGTGGCGCCGGCCCCCCGGCGGGTCGCGGAAGGGCTGCCCGCGGGCCGGCGACCGGAAATCGGGGGGATACATGCGTGATCCTGAGTTGGTCTCGTGCGCGCAGCGGGCCGCCGGTGAGCTGGAGCGGGCCTGGGCCTACTGGAGGGAGAGCCGGGGGCTCGGCAACGAGGACGTCGCCGAGTCGGTGGCGAGCTACGTCGCCCACTCGATCGACCACCCCTGGGGACGGCCCCGCGTGGTGCTGGGCCTCGACGCCGAGGACGCCCGTGAGCTGGCCGCTCTCCTGCACCGGCAGGAGGTCCCCGAGCCGGCGTGGGCGGGCAGGTTTCCGGCATAACGGTCTGATCACGACTCTGTTCCGGTTAGGTTGGAAAGACTGCACCTCCGGGAAGGGATTTCGACCGTGATCAGACGACCACTCGCCGCCGCAGCACTGGCCCTGTGCGGGGTCGGAGCCGTCGCCTGCGGCGGCGGTGAGGTCTCCGGCACGGGGGCCTCCGCCCCCGCCGCCGTCACGCCCCAGGTCGGGCAGCCGGCCGCGACGCAGAACCGGGCGGCCGACACGGCGGGGCAGGGAGCGTCCCGGCCCGCCGGCTCCGAGACGGACATCACGACCGTCCCCGACACCCGTACGGCCGCCGCCACCGAGACCGCCAGCACCGAGACCGCCGCCAAGCCGCTGGCCGGAAAGCGCGTCGTGATCGATCCCGGCCACAACGGCGGGAACTACCGCCATGCCCGGGAGATCAACAAGCTCGTCGACATCTCCAACCAGAAGAAGGCCTGCGACACGACCGGCACGTCGACCAACGACGGCTACACCGAGGCGGCCTTCACCTGGGACGTGTCCACCAAGCTCGCGAAGCTCCTGAAGGCCCGGGGAGCCACGGTCACGCTCACCCGGTCGAGCAAGACCCCATGGGGTCCCTGCATCGACAAGCGGGCCGCAATCGGGAACGAGAACGACGCGGACGCGGCGATCTCCATCCACGGCGACGGCGCGGCGGCGAACCTGCACGGGTTCCACATCATCATGCCGAAGAAGATCGGCGGGCCGGTCGACGCGGTCGTGGAGGACTCGGCGCGGCTCGGACAGGACGTGCGGGACGCCTTCCATGAGCGCACCGGCCTGCCGTACTCGAACTACATCGGCAAGCAGGCGCTGAACTACCGCAGCGACCTCGGCGGGCTCAACCTGTCGAGGGTGCCGAAGATCTTCATCGAGTGCGGCAACATGCGGAACGCGACCGACGCCGCCAAGTTCAAGAACCGGGACTTCCGCAAGCGGATGGCCGAGGCACTGGCGCAGGGCCTGGAGAAGTACCTCACCTCCGCCCGCTGACCACCGGACCCTCGCCGCGGCGCGTCGGCGGCTTCTGGACGGCTCAGGGGGCCTCCAGGAGGGCTGTGGACGGGGTGACAGGGCTGTCGGTGCGGTTTGACATCATCGGCGGCATGGACCACCTGCTTCCCCGGCCGAGGCTGACCGAGACCGGCTCCGGGTCTGCCGAGATCGCCCCCGGTTCCGCCGTGTCGGGCCCGGCCCCGCTCGCCGACGCCGTACGGCTCGCGCTCCCCGTCCTCGGCCTGGGGCCCGGCGACGCCGCCACGGCGGCCGTGCGGGTGGCCGAGGATCCCCGGCTCGGGCCGGAGGCGTACGCGATGACGATCGCGGGCGACGGCGTCCGCATCACGGCCAGGGACCGCGCGGGGGCCTTCTACGCCGGGCAGACGCTGCGGCAGCTCCTGCCGGCCGAGGCGTTCCGGTCGGCCCTCGTGCCCGGGACGTCCTGGACGGTCCCCTGCGGGCGGGTGGAGGACGCGCCGGGGTTCTCCTGGCGCGGCGCCCACCTCGACGTGGCGCGCAGCTTCCTGCCCAAGCGGGAGGTGCTGCGCATGATCGACCTGATGGCGCTGCACAAGCTCAACCGGCTGCACCTCCACCTGGCCGACGACCAGGGCTGGCGGGTGGAGAGCCGGGCGTTCCCGCTGCTGCACGAGGTGGGCTCGCACCGTCCGCGGACGATCACCAGCCACAGAGGGGAGGAACTCGCCTTCGACGGCGTCCCCCACGGCGGCCACTACACGCTGGCCGACCTCGCGGAGATCGCGGCGTACGCCCGGGCGCGGGCGGTCACCGTCGTGCCGGAGATCGACGTGCCGGGGCACGCCTCCGCCGTGCTGGCCGCCTACCCCGCGCTGGCCGCCCGGCCGCAGGAGCGCTACGAGGTGCTGGACCGGTGGGGCATCTCGTCGGCGATCCTGTCCCCGCTTCCGGCGACCGTCGACTTCCTGACCACCGTCTTCGCCGAGATCGCCGGCGCGCTGGGCGACGTGCCGTACTTCCACATCGGCGGGGACGAGTGCGTGCTGGACGACTGGGCGGCGTCGGCGGAGATCTCGGCCTACCAGGCGTCGCTCGGCCTGGAGAGCGTGGGCGGCCTGCACGCGTGGTTCCTGCGGCGGCTCGCCGACGCACTGGCCGAGCGCGGCAGCCGCACGGTGGTGTGGGACGAGGCGTTCGTCAGCGGCAGGCTGCGGCCGGACACGATCGTCATGCCGTGGCGTGGCGAGCATGTCGGGCGCCGGGCCGCGGCGGCGGGGCACGACGTGGTGGCGACGCCGGTCTTCCCGATGTACTTCGACTACGCCGAGGCCGCCTCGCCCGAGGAACCGGCCGGGCTGGGCGACGCGATCACCGTGGCCGACGTGGCGGCCTTCGCCCCGGCGCCGTCGGCATGGCCGGAGGAGGACCGGGCCCGGGTGATCGGCGTCCAGTTCCAGCTGTGGAGCGAGCGCATCCCGGACGGGCGGACGCTCGACTACCGCGCCTGGCCCCGGGGGTGCGCGGCGGCGGAGATCGCCTGGACCGGCGGCCCGGCCGGGACCGAGGACTTCTTCCGCCGCCTCGACGCCCACCTCGCGCGGCTTGACGCGTTCGGCGTGGAATACCGCCCGCTCTCCGGCCCGAGGCCCTGGCAGCGGGGCGGCACCGGGTGGCGCCGCCACCGCCCGGGCGCCGTCGCGGTGCACGACGTGATGCGCCACCTGCACGAGCTCAGCCTGTCGGCCGACTCCACCCGGCCCAGCATGTGACGCCGCACGCCGCCTCCGACTCCACACCGCCTTCCACCACCGCGCCGCAGTCAACGCCGCACCGCCGTCAACGCCGCACCGCCGTCAACGCCGCACCGCCGTCAACGCCGCGCCGCCGTCAATGCCGCGCCGCCTGGGCGACCCGCCGCACACGTGGCCGGTCGCACAGCACGTCGGTGCTGTCGACGTACTGGTCCACCGCGCCCGTGAGAGGCAACCGCCGCACCTCCGGGTCGGCGATGGTCTCCAGCAGCGCCTCGGTGAAGCGCTCGGCGCGCAGCACCCGGTAGGGCCGGTCGTGGTAGGGCCTGGTGCGCGGATCGACGGGTGCGGTGAGGCCGAGGGCGTTGTGCAGGGCCGCGAGTGCCTCGTAGGCGGCGGCGAGGTGGCGCTCGCGCTCCCGCCGGTGGGTGGCCGACACGGCCGCCCTGAGCACCGGCGCCAGCGCGGGGCCGCACGGCAGGGCGGCGAACGCGCTGCCCAGCCACTTGCCGTACGGCGGGTAGCGGCGGTGCATGAGCAGGGCGAGCCGGATGAGATCCCGCACCAGACGGGCGCAGATGACGGCGGAGCCCAGTTCGTCGCCGGCCTCGCCGGCACGGCCCACGAACGCCTCCTCCTGGGCGATCCGCCGCCACTGGCAGGCCAGGACGTAGCGCCAGACGTCGCCGGGATACCAGGCGAGGCGCCGCCGGACCGGCAGGAGCAGGCCCAGGCCGTCGTGGAAGACCTCTCCCGTCGTGATCTCCGCGAGCGTCTGGGTTGGTGTCGCCAGCCAGTCGCACAGGCCGACACCCGCGATCGGATCGTACCCGAGGTGCCCGGTGAGCCACGCGGTCAGATCGGCCACCACCACTCCGTGCCGGAGCGGTCCGTCCGTCGTCTCCATCCGGCGGGTGCCGTCGGCCCCAACCGGGCCGAAGTTCGTGGGGTAGCCGAGGAATCGCGGCGGTAGGTTCTCGGCGAGCGCGGCGTCCACGGCCTCGCCGTGGGCGGCGGCGTCCGCACCGCTCAGGAACAGCTGCAGCCGAGGGCCCCAGTCGTGGTCGGTGGACCGATCGCTGTCATACCCGAGCACCTCGGAGCCCGGGCCGAGGAGGGCCGCCGTGTGGATGAGGCCGCCGAAGCGCCGCGCCAGCAGCGGCGCCACCGCCTCCAGGTAGAACCGCCGCGACAGCTCCAGTCCGCGCACGTGCCCGTCTCCCACAGCCGACATCGTCCGCAGGACGCGTCCCAGGGCGCAACCGGCTTTCCCCGGTGTGACCCCCTGCTCGGCGCCGCGGCCGCGCGCACTCCGGCACGCCGGGGATGCGGCGGGGAGGGATGTCACGTCCCGTCGAGGACCTCGGCGACGATGGCGGCGGCGATCTTCTCGGCGTCCAGGCCCTGGTGGGCGTCGATGACCTCGCGAATCCTCGTCGTCAGGAGTTGGTCGGCGTGGGCGGCGTCGCCGATGTGGCGGGCGGCCACCGCGACCGCGGCCGCGAGCTCGTAGGCCTCGTCCGGGCCGAGACCTTGGGGATCGGCCTCCACGAGAACGCGTGCGCCGTTCTTGGGGGAGACGCGGACCTTCCACCGTCCGGAGGTGCCGGAGACCGACAGGGTGTCCTTCCGCAGGGCGGGCGGGAACAGGACGACGGCCATCCGGCCCGCCGCGGCGAGGATGCGCTCGGCGAGCCGCCGGGCGTCCTTCTTGGCGACGACGATCCTCGCGGAGCGGTTGACGATGCTCACCGAGTCACCGCTGTCCGCCACGGCGATCCGCTCGCCGTCGGCCTGGTCGTAGATGGCGCTCATGCGTGGGGGCCGCTCGCTTGGCAGTTTGTCGGGGCGGGCTGTGATACTCCCGCCCATGCATGATCTCGTACTTTCCGAGGACATGATCGCGGCCTGTCCTCCGGGTACGGGCCGTCACGGGCGGCGGACATGAGGAGGTCCGGCCGGTTCGGCCTCCGCCCGAGCGCGGAGGAGTGGCGGCGGGATTGGATCGCCCGCGGCGAGCTGCGCGACCGGCGGTTCGAGCTGCCGGCCGGAGTGTCGAGCGTGACCTTCGACGGCGCACGGCTGATCGACGTGGACTTCTCCGGTCTCCGGTTCGCCGACTTCGGCTCTCATGCCGCCGAGTTCGACGGATGCGACTTCTCCGGCACCACCTTCGAGGAGCTGTCGATGGGCATCGGCCTCCGGCGGACCTGGCGGGGCGAACGGTGGCCGCAGTCGGTCTTCCGCGACTGCGTGTTCCGGCGTACGCGCTTCGCGCCGCTCACCTTCTTCGGCAACGTCCGGTTCGAGCGGTGCGTGTTCGACCGGTCCCGGTTGAGGCAGCAGACGTCCACGACGGAGGCGGAGTTCGTCGACTGCGTGTTCTCCGGCCGGCTCCGCGAGATCAACTTCTGGGGCCGTCCCACTCGTAACCTGGCCGCGCTGGGCAGGGCGCGCAACGCGTTCTCCGGCAACGACTTCACCACCGCCGAGCTGGACTACGTCGCCTTCAAGCACATCGACCTGCACGCGCAGCGCTGGCCCGGCCCGCCCGGCTACGCGCTCCTCGACCGCGTGAGCGCGCGGGTGCGGGCGGTGCTGCCGCTCGTGGAGACCTGGCCGGACGACAGGCACCGGGAGGAGGCCCGCTTCAGCCTGGAGTTCCTCGCCGGCAGCGCCGTGGAGCACAACGACGACCACGCGGTGGTGAGCCCGCTCGACATGGGCCGCAGGCTGCCGCCCGCCCTGCGCGAGGAGCTGTTCGAGGCGCTCAGGGGCACATCCAGCAATACATCTCCTGGTTGAGCCGTACGGCGGTGCGGGCCAGGTCGCGCAGCTCCGTGACCCGCTCGATCTCGAACTCGTCGAGCAGCTCCTCGTCGGCGTACTCGCGCAGCCGCGCGTCGTCGACGGCGGCGAGCGCCTCGACGGTGCCGGACGCCATGCGCTCCAGGGCCGGCCCTTCTTCCTCGTCCACCACGACCGTCTCGGTGTCGCCGAACTCGCTGAGGTCGCGTCCGCTGAGCTCGGCGACCAGCGTGCCGAGCTCGTCGAGCCACCCCTTGCAGTCGACGTACGGCAGGCCGGCGGCCCCCGGCCCGCCCGAGAGGGCACGCCGGGCGGACTGCTCGGAATCGGCGATGAAGTAGTCGACCAGAACGCCCATGCCGGACACCTTATCGATCACGGCACGGACCCGGCCGGGGCTCAGACGAGGGTGTAGCCGGCCTCCTCGACGGCCTTGCGCACCGCGTCGTCGGCGACGTCGCCGGAGACCTCGAGGCGGCCGCTGTCCAGGTCGACCTCGACGCCGGTGACCCCGGGGACCTCGCCGACCTCCTCCTTGACCGAGCTCACGCAGTGGCCGCAGGTCATGCCCTGCACGGTGTAGGTCTTCACGCTCATGACGATCTCCATATCCGGGATGGGGGAACTCATGCGGTGCGGCCGACGATCTCGCGGACCGAGCCGTAACCGTGCCGCCGCAGCCTGCGGGCCAGCTGCCGGTTGATGCGGGACGGCCACAGGGGGCCCTCGTAGATCAGGCCGGTGTATCCCTGCACGAGGGTGGCGCCGGCCAGCAGCCGCTCCCAGACGTCGTCGACGTCCTCCACGCCGCCGACGGAGACCAGCGTGAGCCTGTCGCCGGCCTTCTGGCGCAGGCGGCGCAGCACCTCCAGGGAGCGGGCCTTGAGCGGCCGTCCGGACAGGCCGCCCGCCTCCGTGCTCGCGACGCCCTCGCGGCTGATCGTGGTGTTGGTCGCGATGACGCCCGCCAGCCCGAGCTCGGTGGCGAGCTCGGCCACGGCGTCCACGTCCTCGTCCGCCAGGTCCGGCGCGATCTTCACGAGCAGCGGGGTGCGTCCGGCCGCCTCCTTGACCGCCGCGAGCAGCGGCCGCAGGCGGTCCACGGCCTGCAGGTCGCGCAGGCCCGGTGTGTTGGGCGAGCTCACGTTGACCACGAGGTAGTCGGCGAGCGGCGCCAGCCTGCGGGCGCTGTCCACGTAGTCGCGGACGGCCTCGGACTCGGGCACGACCTTGGTCTTGCCGATGTTGACGCCGACCACGGCCGGGATGTGCCGCACCCTGCGCAGCCGCTTGGCCGCGGCCGCCGCCCCGGCGTTGTTGAAGCCCATCCGGTTGATGATCGCCCGGCTCTCCCGCAGGCGGAACAGCCGCGGCCGCGGGTTGCCGGGCTGGGCGTGCGCGGTGATCGTGCCGACCTCGACGTACCCGAAGCCGAGCGCCGAGAGCGGCTCGGCGCATCCGGCGTCCTTGTCGAAGCCGGCGGCGAGCCCGAACGGCGAGGCGAAGTGGACGCCGAACGCCTGCACGCGCAGCGACTCCGCCCTCGGCGCGAGCAGCCGGTGCAGCAGCCGCACGAGAGGCGGGAACATCCCGAGCAGGCGGAGCAGCCTGATCGTGGCGTGGTGGACGGCCTCGGCGTCGAGGCGGCTCAGGACCTGCGTGAACACGAGTCGATACATCACGGCAAGACTATCGCCCGGTCACGGCGCACCTCGGCGCGCCGGGCCTGTGGCCGTGCGCCCGGTCAGTTGGGCCGGGGCCGGGCCTCGGCCGTGGGCTGGGGCAGCGGCCGGTGTGACGCCGTACGGATGGAGAGCATCGCGTCGAAGCCCAGCAGTCGCAGCAGCCGCAGCACGAGCCGGGTGGGGCGGACGAAGGTCACTCCGCCGCCCCACTCCCGCACGCACGCGTCGGCCCACAGGAGGCTCCGCGCGCCCGCGCAGTCGAGGAAGCCGACCCCGGCCAGGTCGACCTCGACGGGCCCGGGCCGGTACGTCCCCAGCGTCTGCCGCAGGCAGGCACGGAACTCCGGCACCCCCGACACGTCGAGGTCGCCGCTCACGGACACATGGATGCCGGTTTCAGACGACGTGGTCTGGATTCGCAACATTCCTCGGGTTCTGCTCGCCCAGCAGCTCCGCCGCGAGCTCGGATACCTTCCGTCTGCTGTCCCTGGCCTGCTTGCGCAGCCCGGTGAACGCCTGCGAGGCCGTCAGGTCGTGCTTGCCCATGAGATAGCCGATGGCACGCTCGATCACGACGCGGTAGTCCAGCGCGTACTGGAGCTGGTCGGCGAGCACGGCCTTCTCGTCCGCCTCCATCGACGCCACGAGGACCTGCTCGATCACGTGGGCGTACGCGTGGAGGGCCTGGGTGTCGCTCTCCTGCCACTCGTGCGGCGCGTCCTGGTAGACGTTCAGGGTGCCCACGGGCACCCCGCCGAGCCGGATCGGCACTCCCGCCACCCCGCGCACCTCGGGGTGCAGCAGCTCACGCAGGGCCGGCCATCGCCGGTCGGCCCGCACGTCGACGGTCGTCACCGCGGTGTCGCCCACGTACGCCGCCACGCACGGGCCCTGGGCCGTCACCGCCTGAGCGCGCTCGAGGCTGCGGCCACGCTCGTCGGTGGCGAAGAGATAGCGGAGTGTGCGGTCCTCCTCGGCGAACATCAGCCCGGCCCCGGAGTATCCGAAAAGCCGGTCGACCACTTGGACGATGCGCTCAAGGTGGTGCACGATCCCGGTCGCCGCCCTGTCCTTCTGCAGACGTCTCAGGCTGGCGACTAGAGCCTCAGGATCGATATGGGTCATTCCGTATCCTCTCGTGAACCTCACCTCGCACCGCCGTGGCCTGTGGGAGAGGTGCCGATTCGGCCATCACAACTGCCCGGAGGGGGCTCGATCAGTCCTGATCTCTGCCAGGACCTGGAGAACGATGACCATCAGCTCGCCGAGACGGGAACCGGCCTGCGCCTCCGCGCGGTCCCAGACCCGCCCGTCACGGGCGTAGAAGTCCAGGACGCCGATGAGTTCGCGATCCTCGATGAGCGGTACGGAGAGGACGGCCCGGACCGGCGGGGCGTGGACGGCCACGTGCGGGAACCCCATGGGGCTCGCGGCGTGCAGATCGTGGATCGCGACGAGGCCGCCACTGGCGGCGCTCTCGATGGCGGGACCGTCGCCCACGGACTCTTGGGCGGACTCCAGCAGTACGCCGTCGTCGTCGGTCGCCCCGACCGCGCGGAGGCGGCCTCGACCGTCGAGCAGCATCAACGCGGCGCCGTCGACCCCGAACAGGCCGGCCATGCCGGTGAGGACGTTCTCGAGAACGGACGACGCGTCCAATGCCATCGCGAGCCCACTTTCAAATGATGAAGCGGCCGCGGACACAGGGCGGAGTGGTGCTAAGCCTAGTGGGCTCCGGACGGTTTTGACGCGCTCCTCGATCCGAAGAGCAGACGAATCCGCCCTCCCGTACGGCGGGTGGGGAGCCGTACGGGAGGGCGGATCGGTTCGAGAGGAGGTGGAGGTGAGGTCATTCGCCCCGGAAGGCGCCGGCCTCGTACTGGTCGCGGCGCGGCCGCGGTCCGGGACGCCCGAGGCGTCAGCGCTTGGCCTTCTTGCCCTCGGGCGTGACGGCGTACCACTCGCCGCCGAAGTCGTGCAGGTCCTGGCCGAGCACGTCCCCGGCCTTCTGGTCCTTCGCGTAGTAGTACAGCGGGTGCTTGTTGTAGGTCACCTGCGTGCTGCCGTCCTCCCGCCGGATCGTGCCGAGCAGGTTGGCGCGCGCGCCCGTGCCGGCCTGGGGCGCGCCCGCGGTGAGCACGGGCGGCCACGCGGCGGCGCAGGCCTGGGTGCAGGTGGTGGAGCCGCCCTTGTCCTTGGTGAACAGGTACACCGTGCGGCCGTCCACGCCGACCAGCACGCTGCCGAGCGACGTGGGCGCCGCGTCGATGCGCGCCGGCCCCGTGGGGGACGCCTGGACGGGGGAGGTCGGCGACGCCGGAACGCCGGCGGACGGCGTCGTCCCCGAGGCGTTCTCGGAGGGCTCGGGCGTCTGCGACTCGTTGAGCTGGTCGTTGGCGACGTGGCTGGCGCCCTCGTCGCCGGCACCGCCGCATCCGGCGGCCAGCAGGCTGATCGCGACCGCGCCGGCATACAGCAGTTTCCTCATGTTCGGCCTCCTGGGAAGTGAGCAATGCGGCTCCCAGGAGACACGCGGTGAGGCCGGCCCCGCCGCCGGACGCGAAGATCCGGGACAGGGCTTTGCCGTTTCGTGGGTTCCACCTCACCGGCCCCGCGACTCCCTCGGGGCGCATGTGCGAATTTCGCGGATGAACCGCCGGACTCGGGGAAATCGGAGTAACCGTACGGCTGCGTCGGCGCGTGCCGACACGTGGACCGATCGCGAGGGAGGTGCCGAGGTCCCCGGCGCGTGCGATGCGATGCTGAGGCTGCGACGCCCGCCGGCGAAGCCGTCCGGCCCCTGGGGCGTTCCCGGCGAGCCGCCCCCGCCCGATCTCACGACAACCCGATGTCACGACAGACAAGGAGCCGTCCGGATGACCGAGCGCACGCAACCGCCCATCGTCGACGTGGCCGAGCTGAGGCGCCGCCTCGGCCGTACGGGAGTGTGGCTGTCCTCTCTGGCGGTGACCCCGGCGGCCCGGGTCAGGAAGGCCGCCGCGGAGATCGAGGAGCTCGGATACGGAACCCTGTGGGTCGGCGAGACTCCCGTCGGCCGGGAGGCGTTCACGCACGCCGCGCTGTTGCTGTCGGCGACCGGGCGGCTGCGGGTCGCCACGGGCATCGCCAACATCTACGGCCGCGACGCCGTCGCCGCCGCCAACGGCGCCGCGACCCTGGCGGAGGCGTGGGACCGGCGGTTCGTGCTCGGCCTGGGCGTCAGTCACAAGCCCCTGGTGGCCGGTCGCGGGCACGACTACTCGGCGCCGCTGTCGTACATGCGGGACTACCTCGACGCGATGGACCGGACGTCCTTCGGCGCGCCGCTCGCCGAGACGCCGCCCCGGCTGCTGGCGGCGCTGCGGCGCGGGATGCTCGAACTGGCGGCCGAGCGCGCGCAGGGGGCGCACCCCTACTTCGTGCCGCCCGAGCACACCGCGAAGGCCCGCGAGATCCTCGGGCCGGACCCGGTCCTCGCCCCCGAGCAGGCCGTGGTGGTCGAGACGGACGCGGACCGCGCACGGGAGATCGCCCGCGAGTACACCGCCATGTACCTCTCCCTGCCCAACTACACCAACAACCTCCGCGAGCTGGGCTTCTCCGACGACGACTTCGCGGGCGGGGGCAGCGATCGGCTCGTCGACGCCATCGTGGTGCGGGGCGAGCCGGAGACGATCGCCGAGCGGGTACGCGCCCACCACGACGCGGGGGCGGACCACGTGTGCGTCCAGCCGCTCGCGGACTCGGTCGACGTCCAGGTCGAGCATCTGCGGCTGCTGGCCCCCGCCCTCCTGGGATGACGGCGTGACCGCGGCGGCTCCCGGTCGGGGGCACGGGAAGCACGGCCCGCAGGACCCTCTCACGCCGCCGGACCCGACGGGCCTGGAGACGTGGATACGCCAGGTGCTGGGCCTGGCCGGCGCCCGGGCCTCGGCGTTCGCCCCGCCCCCGGCCCCGGCCACCGGGCGGGGACCCGATGAGGAGGCCGACGGCCCGGGCACCGCCGGGCAGGCCCGGTAGCCGGTGGGCGGCCGGGCCGCCGGGCAGAGCGGACCGCCGGGCCGCCGGGCAGAGCGGACCGCCGGGCGGTCAGGCCGCCCGGGTCACCTGCCGGGCCAGCCGTTCGAGGCTCTCGTCCAGCGCGTGCTCCACCGCCTCGGCCGGGGGCGTGTGCCCCTCGTCGAAGAAGGACAGGTGGACCGTCACGTCGCTGCTGCCGTCGTCGATGCCGGCCACCTGCAGCCATCCGGCGTACCGGTCCACGTCACGCGTGCCCCACTCCATCCGCAGCTGCTCCCGCTCGGCCCGCAGCAGCGCGCGTTCGTCCTGTCCCGTCTCGTCCTCGTGGACGGTGACCGCGGGCGGCTCCTCCGCGTGTACGTGCAGGTCGCGAGGCATCCAGAGATCGAGTTTGCCGACGTCGGACGCCTGGCTGAACACCTGGTCGGCCGGCGCGGGCATCCTGCGCGAACGCTCGAACTCGCTCATGGTCCGTCACTCCTCCCTCTGGTCGACGTACGTCGCCCCTACCCGCGACGGGCGGGTCCATCCGGCGCCGGGGAGGACGGACCCCGCGCGGGCCGGGCGATCGCGGCGGCGTAGGGTCCGGTGCATGACCGATCATTACGATGTCGTGGTCCTCGGCGCCGGGCCCGGCGGATACACCGCGGCGGTCCGCTCGGCCCAGCTCGGGCTCAGCACGGCGGTCGTCGAGGAGCGCTACTGGGGCGGCGTCTGCCTCAACGTGGGCTGCATCCCCTCCAAGGCGCTGCTGCGCAACGCCGAGCTCGCCCACATCCTGACGAACGAGACCAAGACGTTCGGCATCCAGGCGGACGGCCCGATCACGCTCGACTACGGCGCGGCCTTCCGCCGCAGCCGGCAGGTCGCGGACGGGCGGGTCAAGGGCGTCCACTACCTGATGAAGAAGAACGGCATCACCGAGTACGACGGCCGGGGCACTTTCACCGGCCCGGACACCATGGAGGTCCGCGGTGCGGACGGCTCGGTGCGCACGGTGACGTTCGACCACTGCATCATCGCGGCCGGGGCGACGACCCGCCTGCTGCCGGGCACGTCCCTGTCCGAGCGCGTGGTGACGTACGAGGAGCAGATCCTCAGCGAGGCCCTGCCGGACAGCGTGATCATCGCGGGCGCCGGGGCCATCGGCGTCGAGTTCGCGTACGTGCTGCACAACTACGGCGTGAAGGTCACGATCGTCGAGTTCCTCGACCGGATGGTTCCGCTGGAGGACCAGGAGGTGTCGGCGGAGCTGGCGCGGCGCTACCGGCGGCTCGGCATCGAGGTGCTGACCTCCACCCGGGTCGAGTCGATCGACGACAGCGGCGACAGGGTGCGGGTCACGGTCTCCAGGAACGGCGAGACCTCCGTACTGGAGGCCGGCAAGGTGCTGCAGGCCATCGGCTTCCAGCCGCGCGTCGAGGGATACGGCCTGGAGAACACCGGCGTACGGCTGACCGAGCGGGGCGCCATCGCCGTGGACGGCCGCTGCCGCACCAACGTGCCGCACATCTTCGCCATCGGGGACGTCACCGCGAAGCTCATGCTGGCCCACGCCGCCGAGTCGATGGGCGTCGTCGCCGCCGAGACGATCGCGGGCGCGGAGACGATGGAGCTCGACTACGTGATGATCCCCCGGGCGACCTACTGCCAGCCGCAGATCGCGAGCTTCGGCTACACGGAGGCACAGGCGCGCGAGCAGGGCTTCGACGTGAAGGTGGTCAAGTTCCCGTTCACGGCCAACGGCAAGGCCCACGGTCTGGGCGACCCGAGCGGGTTCGTCAAGGTCCTCAGCGACGCGAAGTACGGCGAGATCCTCGGCGCCCACCTCATCGGGCCCGAGGTGACCGAGCTGCTGCCCGAGCTGACCCTGGCCCAGCAGTGGGACCTCACCGTGCACGAGGTGGCGCGCAACGTCCACGCCCACCCGACGCTGGGCGAGGCGGTCAAGGAGGCGATCCACGGCCTGGCCGGGCACATGATCAACATGTGACGTCCGCCGTGCGCCGATGGCGTGCCCACGGGCCGCCCGCACCGGTGGGGGCCGGTCAGCGCCCGGTGGGCGGGGGTAGGCGAGCGGTAGGCGGACGGTCAGCGCCGGGGCCGACGCTCCTCCCGTGGGCCGCGGCACACCGCGGCCTCCCGATCCAGAGGAGCGCACATGAAGACCCCGTCCGTCCTGATCTCCGGCGCGAGCATCGCCGGGCCGGCCGTCGCCTACTGGCTGCGCCGGCACGGCTTCTCCCCCACAGTCGTCGAGCGGGCTCCGGCCCTGCGCGAGGGCGGCCAGGCGGTCGACTTCCGGGGAGCGGTGCACATGAACGTGCTGCGGCGGATGGGCGTCCTGGACGAGATCCGCCGCCTGCGCACCGATCCCGGCCCGCTGCGGGTGGTCGACTGGCGCGGCGACCAGGTCGTCGCGCTGCCCGCCGAGTTCACCGGCGGCGAGGTGGAGATCCCGCGCGGCGACCTCGCCCGGGTGCTGTACGACCGGACCAGGGACGACGTGGAGTACGTCTTCGGCGACTCCGTCGAATCCATGACCGAGACCCCGGACGGGGTCGAGGTGACCTTCGAGCGCGGGGCGTCCCGGACGTTCGACCTCGTGATCGGCGCGGACGGCCTGCACTCGAACGTGCGGCGGCTGGCCTTCGGGCCCGAGTCGCGGTTCGTACGGCCGTCCGGCTACCACGTCGCGATCTTCAGCGCGCCGGACCACCTCGGTCTCGTCCGCGAGGCGGTGCTCTACAACGAGCCCGGCCGGGGCATATCGGCCGCGAGCACCCGTGACGCCGGCACGGCCGGGGTGATGTGCGTCTTCCGCGCCCACGGGCTGGAGTTCGACCACCGGGACGTGGCGCAGCAGAAGAAGATCCTCGTGGACGCGTTCGCGGGAGCGGGCTGGGAGAGCCACCGCCTGCTCCAAGCCGTGCCCGGCGCGTCCGACTTCTACTTCGACTCGATCAGCCTCGTCCATATGGACCACTACACCCGCGGGCGCGTCGCGCTCCTCGGCGACGCCGGCTACGGCGCCACCTGCGGCGGCATGGGGGCGGGCATGGCCGTCGTGGCCGCGTACGTGCTGGCGGGCGAGCTCGCCGCCGCCCGCGGCGACCACCGTGCCGCGTTCTCCGAGTACGAGCGGCTGATCAGAGGGTTCGCCAAGGCGTGCCAGCGGGTCGCGGGCAACGCCGGCCCCTTCCTCGCCCCGCCGACACGCGGCGCGATCCGGCGGCGCAATCTGTCCTACCGGATGCTCACCGCCGGGCCGCTGGCGCGGGTGCTCGACAAGATGAGCACCAAGGCGGCCACCTCGATAACGCTCCGGGATTATGCGGCCTGAAATGCGGAAATGCCGATTACCGAACACGCATTCGGCTTTCCGTGACTATTCACTGGGGAATACTTCCCGCTGCGCCGATGAATGCTCGGCTACGCTGACGAGAAGGCCGTGCGCGAAACGCCGTGGCCGCGTACGGGCGAACAATGCGAGGCGGCCCGATGGCGAGGGACGACGCGGAGAACACCGGCTCCCGGGTCGGCGCGAGCACGTTGATGGCGCTCATGCGCGAACTGGTCTTCCCGCCGTGCGTGATCGAACGCTCCTCGGTCGTGCCGCAGGACGTCACCCGGCGCGAGAACGACGCGGAGCACTCCTTCGCCCTCGGCCTGGCCGCGGTCTGCCTCGCGCCGCTGATCGACGAGACCCTGGACCCGGGACGGATCGCCAGGTACGCGCTGGTCCACGACCTGCCGGAGGTCCACGCGGGAGACGTCTCCGTCTACGCGGGCCCGGCGGAACGGGAGAAGAAGGCCGTACGCGAGGAGGAGGCACGGGAGATCATCACCCGCGACTTCGGCCGGACGTTCCCCTGGCTCGTCGAGGACCTGTACGGCTACAAGGCGCAGCGCGACCCGGAGAGCAGGTTCGTCTACGCGCTGGACAAGCTGCTCCCCCACGTCAACGTGCTGCTGGCCGACCATCACCCGCTGCGCCCGACCTGGGCCGCGTACAAGCGCACCGAGATCACGGCCAGGCGGAAGATACGCATGAGCTGCCCGGCACTGCTGCCGTTGTTCGACGAGCTGTGCCGGGAGTTCGCGCGGCGCCCGCACCTGTTCTCCGGTGGGGTGTCACCTGCCGTGGGAGATGACGATGTTCGCGACGGCGAGCAGGGCCGCTCCGCAGACGGCGTACAGCACCCTCCAGGGCAGCTCGGCGCCCGGCCCGAGTATGGCGGGCAGGGCGACGAGGAAGGCCCCGGAGGCGCTGGCCGACACCCGCGTGAGGAGGCGCGACCGCGAGCGGCGCACGACCACCGGAAACCCGGCGCTCGTCGTCAGTGAGTCGCCCGCCGGAGCCGGGCCCGCCCGGGTGTCGACGGCCAGCCTGATCCCGACCCGCGCGAGCGCGTCGAAGCCCAGCATCTCGGGCCGCAGCCAGAACTCCACCGTGTCGTAGCGCGAGGCCACGTCGTAGGAGTCGTCGGACGCGATCTTCAGGAAGGTGCCGTCGGTCGCGCAGACGAGCCGCTTCGCGGCCGGCGTGTAGCCCTCGGAGTAGAAGCTGACCCGCATCTTCACCGAGTCGCCGTCGCTCAGGTGCAGCCGGCCCTCGGCGTCGAGCGCGCCCGTCCTGTCCCCCCTGCCCAGCAGCGGTTCCTCCGTACGGACGAAGTAGGAGGACCGGAAGGTGGGATGCCGCGCGAGCCGCCTGGCCACCCCGAGCCACGCGACGGGGTCGCCGCCCGGCCGCTCGTGCAGGTGGAGGTCGGGGAACCGGGTGGTGGCCGGATACCAGCGCCCGCCGTTGGCCTCCGCGAGCCTGTCCACGAACCAGCCGCCCTTGGCCCTGATCTCCGCCTCGGCCAGCGGGAACTCCTCCAGGTTCGCGTAGTCGTCCACTTTGAGCCGGAACACGGCCATGTCGGCGACGCAGGCGGTCGTCACGACCGTGGCGAAGCGCACGGGCACGACGAAGGGCTCCGCCTCGGGCGACTCCCGGTCCGCCAGGAAGGCCACGAGGCAGCGCCGCCCGACGGCCGATCCGTCCGCGATCGCCTGTTGCAGCACGCCCGCCACGTAGTCGGTCTCGTACCGGAACTGGATGATCGCCCCTCTGGGCAGGGCCAGCGCCGTCAGGACGTCCTCCGCGTACCTCCTCCTGCTGTCGGACGACAGCAGCAGCACCGAGGGCCTGACCCCGGTCATGGCGGGCGCACTCTCCGCGACCCGGGCCCTCATCGCGGCACCTCCCGCAGGCGGTCCTCCATCGCGAGGAAACGCGGCCACACCCGGTCCTTCGGCAGCTCGTCGAGGCGCAGGCGCGCCGCGGTCTCGTACCGCAGCCCCCGGTCCGCGAGCGCCCGGTGCTCACCCAGGATGATCGGCTCGCGTACGCCCTCCGACTGGTCGCCGGTGAGGTCGATGACGAACCGCCGCGGGTCGTGGGACGGCCCGATCTCGACCCAGCAGTGGTGGCTCACGTCCTCGGCGTCGTCGCGGCCGACCCGCAGGCGCCCGTAGCAGTACACCGGTTCGAGCAGCAGGTCGGCGCGGAGCCTGCGGGCGAGCCAGACGGAGGTGACGCCGCACTGCCCCCGGGGATCGCCCGCCGCGCCCGGCGGCTCCTGATACCGCGGGTGGGCGGTGCGCTCCGACCAGCAGGGCTCCAGCATGCGGCGGTATCCGAGCAGGCGGGCCGTCCACTCCGGCGCGGTGAAGTCCGCCTCGACGGGCCTCACGTGGTCGCCGCCCGAGTGGGTCCGGTGCGACACCCTGATCAGGTCCCCGATCCCGGCGACGCACCGCTTCGCCGCCGTGGTGACGCCGAGGACCATGAGCACGTTGTCCGGGGTGTCCAGGAGTTGCGGCACCGAATCACCGGATATCCGGCGCGTCTGGAAAAGGCCTTTGTCGTCGTAGCGATAGGCCACGGGCGACAAAGCGATGGGCGTGAATCCCGACGCGAGGAACGCGGTGCCGTCGAATCCGAGCATGGGGTTGTAGGCGGTGATGACATAATCCCCAGCGTTTTCCGCTCTGATCCGCCGGACCGCGTGGGCGATCGTCAGGCTCATGAGGTTCGCCGGAATTCCCGCCAGCCCGTGCATTCGCGTCAGCACCGTTATGCGATCCGGACTCACGTCCAGTCCGTGCCCGGTGAGCGCGTCCAGGACGTACTGGCGGTCGCAGCGCGAGAAGGCGACGTACGTGAGCGGCATCGTCGCGCCCGGCAGGAAGAGCCCGAACTGCGCGACGGTGTCGGCCCTCTCGCTGTGCAGGTAGTGCAGCCTCGACTGCACGAGGTGGCCCACGCTGGGCCTGACCTCGGTGAAGCGCAGGCAGGTGCGGTAGCCGTCGGTGAACGACAGGCTCAGGTCCCGGTGCGCCTTGTGCACGTTGAGGAGGACGGAGGCATGGGCCTGGTACGCCGCGTCCTCCGCGGACTGGCGCACCTGGGCCGCCCGGACGACGGCCTGCAGCCGTATCTCCTCGTACACCTTGTCCGGAGACCAGCCGGCGATGGCCGGCCTGCTCAACCGGGGCAGGTGCAGTCTTACCTGGATCTCCAGGGTCCGGAGGTCGACTCCGACCATCTCGGCGTCCGCGCGGATGCGCGTCCCCATCACGCCGACGAAGGTCTCGACATCCGGATCACGAAGCCCGTCCACTCGCGCGCCCTCGCTTCGCGCTTTCTCCCTTCGCGGCGTACGCGTGGTTCTGGGCACTTTTTCTCCCGCAATCCGCGAGAAGTCTGTCAGTGACGCCGTCAAGGATAGAACTCGAACCCACCCCTGTCAGGGCGCTCGCCCAGTTGGTATCAGCTTTTATCAGGGCCCGCCTTGAATTAAGGCCGCTTTTCACCCTCAAAGCCGCGAAGGCGGCAGATAGAGGCCCGCGAGAGCGTGCGCGGTCGCCGTCATCTCGCGCCGCAGCTCGGCCGGTTCCAGGACCTCCACCTCGGCTCCGAGCTTGAGGAACTCCGTCCGCGCGTGCGTCACCGACTCGATGGGCACGGTGGCGGTGATCCAGCCCCGCTCGTCCGGCGGGCCCGCCGTCCTGGCCACGGCGCCGGCGACGGCCGAGCTCATGACCTCCCCGAGCCGTTCCCTGCCCCGCGCGGACAGCCGGATCACCGCGTGCCCGCGGACCAGCCGCGACCGGAAGCCCGCCAGGTGCTCGCGCCAGTGTCCCGCCAGGTCGAAGCCCTCCGGGCGCTCGAACGTCTCGCCGGTCACCGTGAGCGCGAGGATCTGGCCGACCCGGTAGGTGCGCAACGCGCCGTCGCACCGCGCCACGAGATACCACTTCCCCGCCTTCAGGACCAGCCCGTACGGCTCCAGCCGCCGCTCGACCTCGCAGGGCTCCGTCCAGCGGCGGTAGCGGACGCGGACGACCCGGGCGTTCCAGACGGCCCCGGCGACCTCCGGCAGATGGGACGGCCGGTCGCCGTCGTAGTACCAGCCGGGCGCGTCGAGGTGGAAGTGCTCCCGCACGCGCCGCGCCTCCTCCCGCAGACCGCCCGGAAGCGCGGCCTCGATCTTCAGCTCGGCCGCGGCCAGCAGAGCGCCGAGGCCGAGGTCCGCGGCCGGTCCCCGGAGCCCGGCCAGGAACAGCGCGCCCGCCTCCCCCTCGGTCAGGCCGGTGAGCCGGGTGCGGAAACCGTCCATCAGGCGATAGCCGCCCTCGTGCCCGGCCTCGCCGTAGAGAGGGATGCCGGCGACGTGCAGCGACTCGACGTCCCGGTAGATCGTGCGGACGCTGACCTCCAGCTCGGCGGCGAGCTGCCGGGCCGTCATCCGGCCGCGCGACTGCAGCAACAGGAGGATCGACAACAACCGGGACGCGCGCACGGCGCCACGATTCCACTGACGGAAGGTGTCAGTGAAGCGGTCCTACCGTCCCGTCATGGCTTTCGCGGAGAAACTGCTGTTCGTGCCGCCCCCGATTCAGGTGAGCGGCCACCACGTCAAGCGCTACCACGTCACCGCCGACCCGGCCGGCGTCGACCCCGAGATCGAGGACGGGAGACCGCCGATGAAAGAACCACGCGCGCTGATCAGGGGTGACGCACCGCGCCCTTGACCGGGAGATCACCACGGGTGATCGTCGGGGCCTGACTTCACGGAACCGGTCCCCCTCGACCCCGGAGTGATCGATGCGAAGAGCCCTGGCCGTCCCGCTCGCCGCGGTCCTGGCCGCCTCCCTGCTCGCGGCGGCGGACCCCGCCAAGAGTCCGCCGCCCCCACAGGGTGACGCCGTCGAGGTCTCGGTCGACGCGCACGCCGGGCTCGGCACCGTCCACGAGGCGGCGTACGGCGCCAACGCCGCCATCTGGGACTCCCACATGAACGACCCGGAGGTGGCGCGGCTCTACAAGCGAGCCCGCATCGCCGCCGTGCGCTATCCCGGCGGGTCGTACGGCGACCTCTACCACTGGGAGAGCCACACGGCGCCGGGCGGGACCGTGGCGCCGGACACGGGGTTCGACGCGTTCATGGGCACGGTCAGGAAGGCCGGCGCGCAGGCCGTCGTGATCGCCAACTATGGCACCGGCACCCCGGAGGAGGCGGCCGGATGGGTCCGGTACGCCAACGTGACCAAGAAGTACGGCGTGAAGTACTGGGAGATCGGCAACGAGCTCTACGGCAACGGCCACTACGGCGCCACCTGGGAGGCCGACGACCACGCGGACAAGAGCCCCGCGGCGTACGCCCGCAACACCCTGGAGTTCGTCCGCGCGATGAAGGCCGTCGATCCCACGATCAAGATCGGGGCGGTGCTCACGATCCCCGGGAGCTGGCCGGACGGCGTGGTCGCCGCCGGCGACTCGGCGAACTGGAACCACACGGTCATCCCGGTGGTGGCACCCGAGATCGACTTCTTCACCGTCCACTGGTATCCGGGCACGAGCATCCCGGACACCACCGGCGACGTCGCCGGGCTGCTGGCCTCTCCGCCCGGGCTCGCCGAGATGCTGGCCCAGGTGCGGGCCGACGTCGCCGCCCTGGGCGGGCGCGACGTCCCGCTCGCGCTGACCGAGGTCGCCTCCAACATCGGGCGCAACACCCACGCGGCCGGGCTGTTCGCCGCCGACACCTACCTGACCGCGCTGGAGAACGGCGTCTTCACCGTGGACTGGTTCGACACCCACAACGCGCTGGAGAAGGTCGGCACGATCGACGGCGAGACCGACTACCAGGACATCGGCTTCCTGTCGCTCGGCCAGTGCGCCGACGGCGTCTGCGAGCCGCCGCTCAACACGCCGTTCCCCGCCTACCACGGCATCGAGATCCTCCAGACGGCCGCCGGGCCGGGCGACAGCCTGGTCAGGGCCGGCTCCAGCCAGGCCAAGGTTGCCGTGCACGCCGTACGGCAGGCCGACGGCGACCTGGCCGTCGTGATGATCAACAAGGATCCGGGCACCGCCTATCCCGTACGGCTGCGCTACACCGGGTTCACCCCCTCCGGCCGGAGCCCGGTGACGTACACCTTCACCCGGGGGGCCACCGCGCTCGTCCGGGCCGAGCACGGCGACGCGTACACCCGGACGCTCCCGCCGTACTCGATCACGACGATGACGGTGCGGGCGGCGAAGGGCCCGAAGCCCGCGCCCGCCCCGGGCACACCGACGGCGCGCGCCGTTCCCGGCGGCGTCACGGTGAGCTGGCCTCCGGCCGGTCCCACAGCGGACAGGTACGAGGTGTACCGGCAGACGGGCACGGACACCGTCCCGCTGGGCACGACCCGGGGCACCTCGCTCACGCTGCGCGGTCTGGAGCCCGGCGCGTCCTACACGGTCAACGTGCTGGCCGGGGACCGGGCCGGACGGCTGTCGCGGCCGTCCGCGCCGGTGACCTTCACCGCGCCCACGCCGCAGGACAGCACCTGCGCGGTCCGCTACCGGGTGACGCAGGGCTGGGGGCGGGGCTTCACCGCCACGGTCACCGTCGCCAACCGGGGCGCGGACGAGGTGTCCGACTGGACGCTGGCGTTCCGCTTCCCGGTCGCCGGAGAGCGGGTCAGCAGCGGGTCGGGCGGCACGTGGACGTCGGAAGGGCAGGACGTGCGGGTCGTGCCCAACGAGCAGACCAGGACGATCCCGGCGGGCGGATCCGTCACCCTGGGGTTCGTCGGCGCCAACGAGGGGGCCTACCCCTCCCCCACGGTCTTCCGCCTGAACGGCACGGTCTGCTCGACGCTGTAGTCCGCCGGTCTCAGCGCGTGACGCGGAGTTTGGACTGCTTGTGCCGGGTCCGCTCCCAGTCGTCCATGAACCTCGCCGTGAGGCCGTACCGCTCGGCGAGGTTCACGAGCGTCTCCGTCCGGTAGTAGAAGTCCTCGCGCAGCACGTGGTGCTCGGCCTTCTCCGTACGGTCGAAGGTGAAGTCGAAGAACCCGTCCGGGTGGAGGATGCGGCCGACGTGCCGGAGGCACTCGTCGATCACCTCGATCGGGCTGTGGGAGAACACGCTGTGCGCGTGGATCACGGTGAAGTGCTCGTCGGGGAGGAAGGCGAAGGTGAGGTCGTCCACCACGGTCAGGTGCGGCAGCCGTGACTGCAGCCCGCGCCGGGCGACCGTGTCCGCGGCGGCGAGCAGGATCTCGGGCGAGATGTCGACGCCGTAGTAGTGGCCCGGTTCCAGATACTCGATAAGCCGCCAGCCGAGGCGCAGGTTGCCGCAGCCGATGTCGAGGACGCGGTCGCGCGGCGTGAGGCCGTGTGCGCGCAGGTAGTCGAACTGCATCTTGCCGATCCGCAGCCAGCTCTCCCTGCCGTGGCTGCCGATCGCGGCGTCGGCGCTCAGATCCGCGATGTCGGCGCGCATGACCTCGCGGTAGTAGGAGACGTGATCGGCGGTCGTCAGGCGCAGGCGCGCGTCGCGGCTCATCCGCCGCAGGTGCGGCCAGACCTTGCCGGGGTGACGCAGAGCGTAGGCCAGCTGGTAGGAGAGGCGTGACCGCCGCCGTTTCACGTAGGGCTGTCGCTGCATGGCCCCAACCGTAGGGCGGCGTTCGCGAGGTCATTCGCATTCACGCGGAGCCTCAAGAAGAATTTGCCTGAACGCGTTTCCACCCGGCGGTGGCGCATGCGGCCTTTTGCGTGATCGGGGCGGTTTGTTGCACCGGGCCGCATCGGCCGTTTGACCTGGATATGAGAGGCTTCATGGCAAGCGCCTGCCATGTCAGGCGCAAACCCCGCGGCTCATCGCCAGAAAAGCCGCCCGGTGTGGTTACGGCGAAAACCGCTCGAAGCCCGCCCTCCTCGTTCTTCAGGACGAGGAGGGCGGTGCCCTTTCCGGGGACCGATTCGTTCGGCGACTTTCCCCCTGTGCCACGAGTGGGCGGATGACCGACGAGCACCACCACACGCCGGACTTATCATCAGATGCCGCTTTCCGGAGCCAACCGGACAGGGCGCGGCGGAGAGGTGGTTCCGGGTGGTCAGCGTGGACCGCGGCGAGTGCGCCGGGAGACGGGCGAGGACACGCGGCGGGTCCGGACGATGAGCCACGAGCACTCGGGCGGGCCGAAGCCCGGCCCGCGCGGCATCGGGATCCTCGTCACCGGCAACCTGCTCGGCGGGGTCGCGGTCGCCTCCGGCTTCGCGGTGGGCGGGCTGCTCGTGGAGCGGATCGGCGGCACGTCCGTCGCGGGGCTGGGCCAGGCCGCGGGCGTGCTCGGCGCGGCGGTCGCCGCGGTGCCGCTGGCCGGCGTCGCGGCCCGGCACGGGCGGCGGCGCTCGCTCACCCTGGGATACGCGATCGCCGTGCTCGGCGGCGCGCTGATCGTCACGGCCGCCGTCGTCTCCCAGCTCGTCGTGCTGCTGGCCGGGCTGGCCATGTTCGGCGTCGGCCAGGCGGTGAACCTGCAGTCCCGGTACGCCGCCGCGGACGGCGCGGCCCCCGCCGCCCGGGCCAGGACGATGTCGATCGTCATCTGGGCCACCACGATCGGGTCCGTGGCCGGCCCCAACCTCAGCGAGATGGCCGACCGGTTCGGCAGGTGGCTCGGGCTGCCCGGCCTCGCCGGGCCCTACCTGGTCTCGGTCGTGTCCTTCGCCCTGGCGGGCGCGGTGGTCGCGGTGTTCCTCCGGCCCGCCGTACGGCCGTCCGGGCCGGCCGCCGGCAGCCCGCGCACGGCGGGGTCGGCGACGGCGCTGCGGTGGGCGGCGGCCCATCCCGTGGCGCGGTTCGCGGTCGTGCTCGTCGCGGTCGCGCACGCGACGATGGTCATGGTGATGGTGATGACGCCGCTCCACATGCAGCACCACGGCATGTCGCTGCGGCTGGTCGGCGTCGTGATCAGCCTGCACGTGCTCGGCATGTACGCCTTCAGCCCGGTCTTCGGCTGGCTGGCCGACCGGCTCGGCGCGGTCCGGACCGCGTGCGCGGGAATGCTGATGCTCGTGGCGGCCGTCGTGCTCGGCTTCGTGGCCGCGTCGGCCCCCGAGGGCAGCGCGCTCACCGCGCTCGCGCTGACCGTCCTCGGCATGGGCTGGTCGGCGTCGATGATCTCCGGGTCGGCGTTGCTCACCGGCGCCGCGCCGGACCACGTACGGGTGCCGTTGCAGGGGGCCACCGACGCCGGCATGAACTACGCGGGCGCGGCGGCGGCCGCGCTGGCCGGGCCGATCCTCGCCGCCGGCGGCTTCCGCGCGGTCAACGTCGCGGCGGCGGTCATCCTGGTGCCCGCCGTCGCCGCGGCGGCCGCCCTCCGCCGGGGCCGGGCGACCGCGGACGGATCCGAGGGGCGGCAGGAGCAGGCCGTGGAGCGCGGCCACGCCGACACCGGCTCCGGCTGAACGACAAGTCCGGCCAGATCACATCGAACAAGCGGCGCCAAACACGTGCCCTCGTTTTTTGCACTTTTCTTGACGCAGGCGCATCTCAACTGGCGCGGGCAACGCGGCGGGCCGTTGCTATGTTCCGGATACATGGTCGCCAAGAAATTCGGCGCGGCCCGACGTGCGCGGAAATCCGCTTTTCGTCGCGCGTATTTCCACCCGCATCAGCACGCTCGTGCGAATGAACGCACCCGAGAACATCCGGGCCAGTCAGGAGAACATGTGACATTCCGTCCCTTGCGCGCGCTGACGGCGGTATCGGTCGCCGCCGTGCTCACGGCGGCGTTGGTGGCGAGCCAGGGCGCGGCGGCCGGTGTGCCGCAGGCCCACGACCCGTCGAACAGTCCGACGCCGATGGCGAAGCTCAGCGCGAACACCAACACCCTCTACTCGCTGCGCTGGGACGAGATCGGCCCGGACAAGAGGCCGTACCCGCAGCTCGTCACCCAACTGCGCACTGCCCTGGGCCTGCCGAAGTCGTACCGGTACACGAACCTTTCCCAGCTGCTCGGCCAGTCCGACCACATCGCGACGAGCGGTCCCGTCGGCTGTCCCGAGGCGAAGCGTGCGCACGGCGCGCTGGGCGGCGCGTACCCGGTCCGCAGCGATTACTGGATCTGCCTCAATCCCACGGATTCCACCACGAACAGGTGGTATCCGCAGGGAGTCAGCGGCACCTGGGACGCGACCGCGAACGGAGTCGTCGACGGGGAGCGTGCCTTCGCTTTCGGCTGGTACCGCCGGGCGAGCACGACCGACAGGACGCCCATCGCCTCCAGGGTGACGTTCCTCGACGAGCAGGCGCCGATGGGGTCCTTCGCGCACCGGTACCAGCACGTGCTGCTGACGCTGCCGCGATACGGGAAGAACGGGGTCACCTTCACCTCGGTGCCGACCCACGCGGGCGGCTTCGTCTGGTATCACCAGTACCTTCTGGTCGCGGACGACGGTCCGAGGCATGAGTTCAACGGGATACTCGTCTTCGACCTGCACAACCTGATCGACCTGGCGCTCAGCCCACGCGCCGATCTGACGTCGGCACAGGCCGCCACCCGCCCCTTCGGCCTGCACAACGGCCGGTTCTATTCCAAGGGCTACCGCTTCATCCTGCCGCTGCGCGGCATCTGGCGGCCGTCGGTCGGCCCCCTGACCACGCCGCAGAAGTGCCAGGCGGGTGACCTCCACTACCCACCGTGCTACACGTACGCGGGTCTCGACAGGAGCACCTCCCCGCCGAGCTTCCTCACCGGTGAGTGGTGCACGAGCTCCGCCTGCGGCAAGGGGCGCGTGGCGCGCTTCCCGCTGTCGCCGGACAAGACCCCCTGCACCAAGGGCTGCCTGCGGACCTCCGGCGGCACGGCGAGGCCGACCTCGGTGTACACCCAGCCGGTCCGCTACGCGCAGGGCGGCGTGTCCTGGAAGGGGACGTACCAGTTCACGACGAGTCACGGAGGCGCCGCCGGGCGCTTCGTGACCCGGCCGGGCGCGACGGCGGTGACTCGTCACTACGCCGGTGCGGGCGTCCAGGACCTCTACTGGAACCGTGCCACGAGCACGCCGATGCTCTGGTCCGTCACCGAGTTTCCGGGAGTGGGCAGGCGCATTCTGTACGGCGTCCGCCCCTGATCAGCACGCGGGAAGGCCCCTCTCGTCGCGTGACGAGAGGGGCCTTCCGCCGTCCCGGCCTCAGGCGAGGGCCGCCTGCGCCGGTTCGGCGTCGCTCACGGCCTCGCTCACGGCCTCGGGGCCCGCGAGGAGCCCGGCGGCCAGCGGCACCGTGCCCGCCAGCTGCACAAGCACGCCCAGCACCGTGACGGCGGGAGGGAACTCCCCGCTGGACAGGACGAAGCCCGCCACCAGGGCGGCGGCCGTCCAGCGCGGCAGGACGCCGGTGCGCAGGATCGCGGCGGCCAGCACGATCAGGCCGATCACGGCCGAGGCGAGCATGGGCAGCATGACGCCGTCGAACCACACGGAGTCCTGATACCGCTGATAGGCCGCGACGGCCTCGGGGGCCGCTCCGCTCTCCGGCGCCAGGGCCAGGACGACCGGCCGCATGCCCGACACGACCAGGCCGAGCGCTCCGGCCAGCGTGTACAACAGGCCGGAGACCGTGCCGGCCAGCGGCGCCCGGTCCCGCAGGACCCGCATCACGGCCAGACCGGTGGGGATGGAACAGCCGACGAAGATCATGTAAAGCAGGGTGCTGAGAGCGTAGCTCCCCCGGTTGGCGGCCACCTGCGCGAGGTAGTCCGTCGCGTCGATCCTGGGGAGGCCGACCTTGTCGACCATGTGCCAGACCACTCCGGCGAGCGGACTGGCGACGACCGCCGCGGCGACCAGGTAGGGCTTTCGGGAGAGGGGGGACGTATTCATGGGTGCTGCTCCTCGGTGAATCGCGGCCCTGTCGCCGCCGTGCCCGAAACATTGGCGCGGGCCTGTCCCGGGCCGCCTGAGCCCTCCGCCCCCTCCTCAACCAAGGACGATTTGTCCCATGCGGACGGGACATCACATAGCGGACAATCCTCCTCATGCATTCACGTTCGGTAGTGATCGGCGAGCTGGCCGCGGGAGGCGCCGCCGCCGCGACCCTGACCGCGTTCGGGCTCCGCATGGGGTCCTCGGCCGCGTTCTCCGACGACTACTGGCTGTGGATCTCGGTGACGGCGCTCGTGTACGGCGCTCCCGGCGCGTTCCTCATCCGGCGCGGGCGGACGGTCCTGGGCGGGCTCTTCGTCGTCGTGAGCGCCAGCGCCGCGACCAGCGTCCTGGCGGGCGAGTACGCCACTGCCATGACGGACCGGCCGGGGCACGTGGTCGCGCTCTGGCTGTCGGTGTGGACCTGGGTGCCCGCATACGCGATCGTGGCGGCCGTCGTTCCCTACTGGCTGCCCTCCGGCGAGCGCCCGGCGGCGGCGTTCCGCCCCTTCATGTACGCCGGGTGCGTGACGGTGGTCGCCGCGTCGGCCGCCTGGGCGTTGCTGCCGTACGAGCTCAGCGACGACGCGGCGCTGGCGGGCAGCGGGCTGGTCAACCCCGTGGGCGTCGCGGGCGCGCAGGCGTTGCTCCCCGTCTGCCTGGTCATGCTCGCGGTCGCGGCGCTGGGCGGGCTCGCGTCCATGGCCGTTCGCATGCGCCGGGCCGGCGGCGACGAGCGCGGCCAGCTGGCCTGGGTGGCCGCCGGAGTGGCGGGCACCCTGCTCCTGCTGGCCGCCGCCCAGACCCGGGAGGCGGGGGCCGCGGGAGTTCTGCTGGCCGCCTCGGCCGTGCCGTTGCCGGTCTCCGTGGTCCTGGCCGTTCAGCGATACCGGCTCTGGGACGTGGAGACCGTGCTGCGGCGCGGGCTGGTCTGGGCGCTGATGTCGGCCGAGATCGCCCTCTGCTACGCGGTGGTCGTCGCACTGCTCGGCGATCTCCTGGGCCGCACTGTCGGCGCTCCTCTCGTCGCGGCCGCGGTGGTGGCCATCGGCGTGGCCCCCGCGCACCGGTTCCTGCAGAGGGGCGTGCGCCGGCTGCTGTACGGCGACGCCGCGGACCCGTACGAGGCGCTGGGGCGGCTGGGCGCCACCCTGGAGACGGCGGCGGCCCCCGCGGAGGCGCTGGAGCGGCTGGCCGCGGAGGTCGCCAGGCTCCTGCGGGTGCCGGCCGTGTGGGTACTGGTGCTCGACGGACCGGAGTCCCGCCATGGAGACGACGTCGGCCCGGACCCGGTGCGCATGCCACTCGTCCACGCCGGGGAGGCGGTGGGCGAGCTTGTGCTGACCCGGCCGCGCGCGGGGCGGTTCCGGCCGGCCGAGGCCAGGCTGTTGGGCGTCCTGGCCCGGCAGGCGGGCGCGGCCGCGCACGCCGCCCGGCTCGCCGCCGATCTGGACCGGTCACGGCGGGCGCTGGTCGCCGCGCGGGCCGAGGAACGCCGCCGGCTGCGCCGGGATCTGCACGATCACCTCGGGCCCAGCCTGTCGGCCGTGCATCTGCAGCTGGAGACCGTCCGCGACCTGGTGAGCACCGACCCGGCGGGGGCGGAGGCTCTCGCCGACCGGTGCGCGGGCTGGCTGGCCGGCGCCGTGAGCGACGTCCGCCGCATCGTGGACGGGCTCGGCCCGTCCACCCTCGACGACCTCGGCCTGGCCGAGGCGCTCCGCGCGCAGGCCGCGGCGTTCGACCACCCCGGCCTCGCGGTCCGGCTGAGCCTGCCCGAGCAGGGCCTGCCCCCGCTTCCGGCCGCCACCGAGGCGGCGGCTCTGCGCATCGTGGGCGAGGCGCTGGCCAACACCGCCCGGCACGCGCGTGCCGGAGGCTGCGACATCGAGGTCACCCTGTCCGCCGACACGCTGCACCTCACCGTGCGGGACGACGGCGTCGGCATGGCCGGGCCGGCCCGGCGTCGGCGGGCGGGGGTGGGCCTGGAGTCCATGACCGAGGCCGCCGCCCAGCTCGACGGGGTGTGCGAGATTCTGTCCCCTGCGGGCGGCGGCACGGAGATCCGCGTGCGGCTGCCGAGAGTCGAGGTGTGAGATGCGTGTGCTGATCGTCGACGACCACCCCATGTACCGCGAGGGGCTGATCGCGGCGCTGACCGGCCGGCCCGGCGTCACCGTCGTGGGCGAGGCGGGCGACGGCGCGGCCGCCGTCGAGATGGTGGCCCGGCTCACGCCCGACGTCGTCCTGATGGACCTGCACATGCCGGTCATGAACGGCGTCGAGGCCACGGGGCGGTTGCGGGCGGAGCATCCGGACGTGGCCGTCGTGGTGCTGACGATGCTGGAGTCCGACGAGTCGCTGGCGGCTGCCGTACGGGCGGGCGCGCGCGGCTACCTCCTCAAGGGTGCGGGCCGGGCCGAGATCCTGCGGGCGCTCGAGGCCTGCCGGGACGGCGGCGCCTACTTCGGCCCGAACGCCGCCCGGGCGCTCGCCGGGCTCGTCGGCGCCGAGGCCCGGCGGCCCGTGGCCAATCCGATCCTGCCCGAGCTCACCGAGCGCGAGGTGGAGATCCTCGACCTCATGGCGCGGGGGCTGTCCAACGCCGCCATCGCCTCCCGGCTGTACGTCTCGGACAAGACGGTCCGCAACTACGTGAGCGCGGTGTACGGCAAGCTCGGCGTCGGCGACCGCGCCGCCGCGGTCGCCCGGGCCAGGGACGCCGGGCTCGGCACCGGCCTGCCCGGCGTCCGCTGAGCCGGCGTTCGGCCGACCCAGCGCTCTGCGGAGGGAGCGGGGTGGTCAGGCCCCGCGCTTCGGGATGATCCGCTTGACCGCCACGGCGGCCGACACCAGCGTGAACAGGCCCAGGGCGATCCAGAGCGCGTTCCAGCCCATGAACGGGGCGGTCAGCGCCGCACCGCCGAAGCCCGCCGCGACGCCCCCGATGGGTGGGTTGTTGTACATGTTCACCATTTCCTTTCCCGACGCCACGCGGCGTCCCAGAAGGCTTTCGCCTGTGCTGACTGCAGGAAGACATCGAAGATCATTTCTACGAACAGCAGGGCGGCGACCGCCATCTGCCTGCCGCCCCTGCTGCGGACGGTCACGATCCGCTCGACCATGAAGACGCCCGTGACCGCCAGCCAGAGCGGATGGAAGTTGAGCGTGCCCGTGACCGCGATCGACCAGGCCGTGGCGCCCAGGTACGCGAAGATCACAATGATCCCGACCAGCGACAGGAGCTGCCGGCCCCAGTAGGGCAACGTGACCCGCGTCCAGCCGTAGTCGGTGAGGTTCTCCAGCGCCCCCCGTTTCCACCGCAGCCGCTGCTTGAACAGGTCCTTCCAGGTCTCCATGACCTCGGTGGTGAGCGTGCATTCCGCGGGACACAGGATGCGGAACCTCAGGTGCAGCAGCGCCAGGGTGAGCTCGTTGTCCTCGGTCAGGACACGTACGTCGTAGACCTGGTCGCGGCCGGGGAGACGACCGCCGCGGCGGGCCCTGACGACCTCCTTGAGCGCGAGCGCGCGGAAAAGCGTCGCCGTCCCGGTGAGCACCAGCGCCTTCCCGTGCAGCCGCCGCACGTCCCTGGCGTAGCGCGCGTACTCGTTGCGCTGGAACATGCCCACCAGCCCGCCGCCCGGCTTGCCGGTGAAGGTGCCTCCCACCGCGGCCAGTTCGCCGGTCGCCAACCGGAGGACGGCATGGTGGATGAAACCGGGATCGAGCGCCGAGTCCGCGTCCATGACCAGTACGGCGTGCCGGGACCCCAGCTGGGGCAGCAGGACTTCGAGCACCTGGTTGAGGGCGCCCGCCTTCTTGTGGCGGTTGCCGATCGTCCTGATCACCTCGGCGCCGTGCGCGCGGGCGATCTCCTCGGTCCTGTCGGTGCAGTTGTCCGCGATCACGATGACGCGGTTGGGCCTGCGCCGCTGCGCGTGAAGCGACGTCATCGTCTCGGCGATCTGGGCCTCTTCATTGTGTGCCGGGACCAGCACGGTGACGTGCATGCGCGCGGGATCGACCTCCGGGAGGTCCCGCTTGCCGGCGGCGCCCTTCCCGGCCCGGTGCCGGCCCGTACGGGGCTCCGCGAGGCCCGGATGAGCCGGAGTGGCGGACGGTCCTGGGCGTCCCGCGTCGAAGGCGTGGCCGCGCCCGGTCTCCGGCGGCCTGGGCAGAGTTTCCGACTGAACCACTTGAAACCGTCCAGCTCCCCGCAAACCGCCGCATCATGGTGACTACTTCCGAGAGGTTACACGCGTGACGGAAGCGACAGGTTTACATCAATGCGACGTACGATGGTTTTCGATTTTGGGACGCAGGAACGGTGATTAAGTGGGCAGGGTTGCGGTCGCCATCCTTCTGAGCCTGTCCGCGGCCGCCGTCGCCGTCGCCGTCACGGTCGCGGCCGGGCGCTCCGGCGAGGGTCAGGCGGCGCCTCCCGCGCCTCCCGTGAGCGTGTCGACCCCGCGGGCGCAGCCGAAGCCCACGGCGCGGGCACTGCCGTCGTCACCGCCGGTCATGCTGGAGATCCCGAAGATCGGCGTGCGGACCACGCTGATGACGCTGGGCAAGAACCCGGACGGGACACTGGAGGTCCCGCCTCTCGACAGGGTCGACGAGGCCGGCTGGTACCGGCTCGGCCCGTCGCCGGGTACCCCCGGTCCCGCGGTCATCGCCGGGCACGTCGACTCGAAAGAGGGGCCCGGTGTCTTCTTCCGCCTCGGCGACCTGCGTCCGGGCGACACGGTGAGGATCTCCAGAAAGGACCGCACCCAGGTGGTCTTCGAGGTGGACTCCCTCGAGCGCGTGCCGAAGGACCGCTTCCCCACTCGCAAGGTCTACGGGATGGTCGAGTTCCCCGGACTGCGCCTGATCACATGTGGCGGGAACTTCGACACCGCCAGTGGGCACTACCGCGACAACGTCATCGTCTACGCCCATCTCGTCGCCGGGCACCGCCCGGAGGACGGCGCCCCCTCCCGTCGCCCGACCGCGAAGGGATGACGTGGCACGCCGCGGTGACGAAATCGTGGCAACCCCTACTCTCGCCGGTCACGAGCGGCACGAGGGCCGAAGCGAGCAAGGGGTGCCGCGGCCCTACCGGCCGCGGCACCCCCGATCGTCCCCTTCAGCGGGTCCGGGTGACCGGTCAGGCCCGGATCACCCGAGGACCTAGCAGTTCGGCAGGAAGGGCGGGCAGACGGGCTTCGGGCAGGGACCCGTGGTGGGGGGGCCGTACGTGCCCGGCCCGTAGGGACCGTTGCCGGAGGTGCAGGTGTTCGTCTGCGGGTAGTGGCAGGGATCGGTCCTGATCAGGGTGTACTTGCCGTCGCAGACCTTCCACAGCTGCCCGCCTGTCTGGTAGCTGGGGCAGTTGTAGATCGGTGTCCAGCGTTCGGTGCATGCCATTGGTTCGGCCTTCCTTCTCGTGACGGCTCCCCTTGGTGGGGGGAGCAGACGGTTCGACACGGCCAAACCTAGGAACGCCGCACATGGAAACGGCATGACCGTGACATGGCCCGGCGGCAGGGGCCGCCCCGATCCCGTTGCGGGGCGGCACACCTGTGCGGTTACGTGTCGCCATGCCGATCGACCGCGGCGCCCGCGTCGACGACCGCGCCGCGCGGGACGCGTCCCCCGGCGGGCGAAGGAAGGACAGCTGACATGCGGTTCGAGACGGGCGTCGACATCGACGCCCCCGCGGAGCGGGTATGGCGGGTCATGACGGACGTCGTCCGATGGCCCGAGTTCACGCCCACCATGACCTCGCTGGAGCACCTCGGCGACGGCCCGCTGCGCCTCGGCGGGCGCGTGCGGATCAAGCAGCCGGGGCTACCCCCGATGGTCTGGCAGGTGACGGAGTTCAGCGAAGGCCGGTCCTTCGCCTGGCAGGCGGCCGGCGGGGGCGTGACCACGCTCGGGACGCACGTGCTCACGCCCCGGGACGGCGGGGTGTCGGTCCTGCTCGGGATCGTCCAGTCCGGACCGCTGGCGCCGCTGATGGCCCTGCTGGCCGGCGGCCGCACCCGCAGGTACGTGCGCACGGAGGCGGAGAGCCTCAAACGGCGCTGCGAGTCCGGCGACGAGCGGTGAAAGGGATGGGCCGGAGTCGCGGGGACTCCGGCCCACCGGTTACTCGGCGGGGTAGTCCGCGATGTACTGCGGCACGCCGACCTTGGTCGTGTCGGCCGCGTCGCCGACGCCGTTGACGACGTGGTCGATCGTCCCGGCGTTGAGGTTGACCGTCATGATGTGGTGCAGCCGCACGCCCGGCGTCCGCGGGACCTCGAAGCCGTTCTCGGTGTGGATTTGCGGGTTGTTCTGGTTGAAGACGTAGACGCCCGCGCCGTAGAGGTTGTGCCTCTTCACCCGGTCGCCGACCTTGTAGCCGGCGTAGCCCTCGACCGTGCCGTTCATCCAGTCGGCCTGGGTGGGCGGGTCGTACGGCAGCTCGTTCTGGTAGAGGATCGTCGTGCCGTCCTCGCCGTTCCAGACCGTGTTGTAGCGCTGGAAGTGCTCGACGAACAGGCCGGTCGCCGTCACGCGATCGCCGTTGATGACGGCGCCGTACCGGCCGATGTTGGTGTTCCAGCGCTGCGTGTCGGTGAAGCCCTCGACGCCGTGGTCGGCGCGCCACACCCAGGTGTGGTCGATGAGCACGTCGTCGCTGTTGACCTCGAGAGCGGTCTCGGTCTTGCCGACGTGCGGGCCGCCGACCCGGAAGTACACGTCGGACAGGGTCGTCGGGTCGTCCGCCGACGCCCGGTGGCCGCCGTGACCGCCGTGCTCCTTGCCCACCCGCAGCAGGACCGGCGACTTCTGCGTGCCCGCGTCGACGGTGACCCCGGCGACGACCACGCCGGGGACGTCGGCGACGTCGATCGGGACCGCGCCGCGTACGGCGGTGAGCGTGGCGTGCCCGATGCCGAGGACCACCGTGCCGGGCCGCTTGACCTCGATGCTCCGCGCGATGTCGTACACGCCCGGCGTGAGCAGCAGGTTCTTGCCGCGCGCGAGCTGGCTGTTGATGGCCTGCACCGAGTCGGACGGCTTCGCGACGAAGAAGTCGGACAGCGGCACCGTACGGCCCGGCGTCATGCCGTCGGCCCAGGAGACGCCGCGGGTGTTCCTCCTGGCGGCCGGCACGCGGACGCCGAGCGCGCCCTGCGCGTCGGTGAACAGGTAGGGCTTCTCCCGGCTGACGGGGGTGTTCTCGATCGTGGTGTAGGGCGGGTCCGGGAAGCCGGACTCGTCCGGCGCGCCGACGACGCCCGAGAAGACCTGGTTCCACACGCCGTTGGACCACCCGGCGACCTCGGTGTTGCGGGTCAGCCACTGCTGCTGGGAGCCGTTCGTGACGGACGGCAGCCGGGAGTCGGCGATGAAGCCGCCGCTGGCGTACTGCGGGCCGGCGGTGCAGTAGTCCATCAGCGAGAGGCTGCCGCCGGTGACGTTGAGGCGGCGCATGGAGACCGCCTGGGAGACGGCCCAGAAGTTGGCCGACTGGCGGCAGCCGTCCTGGCCCGCCGCGTTGACGTTGATCGACAGGTTCGACAGCGTGCGCCAGAAGTTGACGAGCGCGAGGCAGTTGCCGGTGCCGTTGTTCTCCAGGCAGCGGTTGTAGACCTCGACCTTGCCGTTGATGACGACGTCGGTGGGCGAGGCGCCCAGACCGGCGATCTCCGTGTAGTAGCCGACCTTGATCTGGAGCGGGCGCTCGGCGGTGCCGTACGTGCCGGGCTTGAAGAGGTAGGCGTGGCGCTCGGTGCCCATCTCGTTGTCGACCTGGGCGGTGTGCGCCGCGTCCAGGGTCGCCTGGATCTGGTCGACGGGCATGCTCGGGTCGAAGACGGTGACGTTCGGCCCGAGGTCGGCGGGCCCCGGGTTGCCGTGGTTTCCGTGGTTGCCGTGGTCTCCATGGGCCGGGGCGGCGGTGGCGGCCGTCGCTCCCGCCGTCATGACGGCGGTCGTCAGCACGAGACCGGCCGTGAACGCCCGGCCGATCAGCCGGCGGCCGGGGCGCCGTCCGGTGGGACTCCCGGTTCCAGGAGTCTGGGTCGTCATACGGGTCGTCCTTTCCGCTGCGTACGCAGCGAGAGAGCGCTCTCTCCGTGGGTCCGACTTACATCAAGCCCTGAAAAAATGTGTGGGAACGTTTCTATCGCGCGAACCGGCTCCGGCGCTATGCCCCGGACGCCATTGATTTCCGGTCCGCCCGGCACGGCGAACCGCCCCGGAGCCATTCGGGGCTCCGGGGCGGTGCGCAGCGGATCAGGCGGTCTCCCGCAGATGTCGCGCGTGGGCCGCGGCCAGCCGGCCGCCGACCTCGGCCGTGCTGACGAGCACGGACATGTTCGCTTTGGACGACCGGCCCTCGGTGGCCGCGTCCACGGCGCGCATGAGGTACTTCGTGATCGCGTTGCCGCGGACGCCGTCGCGCTCGGCCGCGGCCATCGCGCCGGTGATGGCGGCGTCCACCTCGGACGCGTCGATCGCGTCCTCCTCCCGCACCGGTGTGGTGATCAGGAAGGAGCTGCGGTTGCCCAGCGCCCAGTGGTTCTCCACCGCCCGCGCGATCACCCCCTCGTCGTCGAGCCGCTGCGGGCTGCGCAGGCCGCTGGACACGCAGTAGAAGGCGGGGAAGTCGTCCGACCGGTACGACACCACCGGCACGCAGTGGGTCTCCAGGAACTCCAAGGTCAGGCCCAGGTCGAGGATGCTCTTGGCCCCGGCGCAGACGACCGCCACCTTCGACCGGGTGAACTGGATCAGGTCGGAGGAGACGTCCATCGTCTTCTCCGCGCCCCGGTGAACGCCGCCGATGCCGGCCGACGAGAAGAACGGGATGCCGGCCAGCTCGGCCGCCACCACCGAGCTGGCCACCGTCAGCGCGCCGAGCCCGCCCTGGGCGAGGATCACCGGCAGGTCCCGGCTGCTGACCTTGGGGATGCCGGGGGTCGAGGCGAACCGCTCGACGTCCTCGTCCGTCATGCCGACCCTGAACCGGCCGCCCTCGACGCAGATCGTGGCCGGGACCGCACCCCCGGCGCGGACCGCGTCCTCGACCTTCCGCGCGGTGGCGGCGTTGTCCGGATAGGGCAGGCCGTGGGTGATGACGTTCGACTCCAGCGCCACCACCGGCCGGCCCTCGGCCAGTGCGTCCGCGACCTCCTCGCTGTACACCAGCGGGACGCGCCCGTGCTCCCAAGTCATCGTCGCCCCTCAGTTCGCGGCCGGGCCGTAGTTCGGCAGCTTGTTCAGTTTGTGCTTCTGGTTGAGGATCTCCGGGATGTAGACCTTCTCGTCCCACTGCTCCTGCGCGACCGGCTCCAGGATGATCGACACCGAGCCCTCCTCGCAGCCGAAGGCGCTCGTCATCGCCTTGGTCACGGCCGAAACCAGGTCGGAGTGCTGCTGCTCGGTGAGGGGGACGGGGAAGTGCTTGATGCTGACGTGCGGCATGTTGATCTCCTTACGGTCGGTCCCGAGACGATCCCCGATGGCTCCGGCCAGCTCGTCGATGTCCGGCTCCCTGAGCAGGCCGTAGTGATCGGCTTCCAGGTCGACGACGACCGGGGGCGTCGCCGAGTAGCCGCTGCTGTTCTCCAGGAACGAGTAGTCGTCGCCCCTGGCCTTGAAGATGGTGATCGGCGCGTCGATCCGGCGCCGGGCCAGCTCGCGGAAGGTGTAATCGAACTCGAAGGTCTCGCCCACCACGCGCATGATCCGGCGCACCAGGTCGATGTCCAGGTCGGGGAAGTTGCGGTGGACGAAGGCCGCGAAGCTCTCCTCGTCCACGGCCTCGGCCAGGCACCGCTCCAGCAGCGGCCCGGTGATCGTGCCCGCGAAGACCGAGAACAGGATCGTCACGTACGCCTCGTTGCCGAAGCCGGCCTCGCGCTCGTGCCCGGGCGCGGCCGCGGAGCGGACCTTCGGCGATCCCGGCGCGATCAGGAACAGGTGCTCCACCCGCTCGCCGGCCTGCTCCAGCTGGTAGGCGGCCTCGAACGCGACGCGCGCGCCGAAGGAGTATCCCCACAGCGTGTACGGCCCGGACGGCTGCACCCGCCGGATGGCCTTGACGTCCTCGGCCGCCATCTCGCCGATGGTCGCGTACGGGACCTCCTCGGGGTTGATCCCGTACGCCTGGACGCCGTAGAAGGGCCGGGCAGCGCCCATCCTGGCGGCCAGCGTGCGCAGGTTCATCGTGTAGCCGCCGAGGCCGGGCCAGCAGTAGACGGGCCGGCCCGCGCCCTCCCGCTGCAGCGGCACCAGCCGGGAGCACGCCTCGGCGTCGCGTCCGTCGACCCGCCTGGCGAGCTTCTCGATCGTGGGGCACTCGAACAGCACCTGGAGGGGCAGCGAGCCGCAGAACTCCCGGTTGATCTTGTTGATCAGCCCGACGGCGATGAGCGAGTTCCCGCCGGAGGCGAAGAAGTCGTCCTCCACCGAGACGGTCTCCCGCTTCATCGCCTTCTTCCACAGGTCGGCGATCCGGCGTTCCGTCATGGTCCGCGGCGCGACGTACGGCCGGTCGTCGTTGTCCGCGTTCGTCGCCTCGGACCCGGCCAGCGCCTTGACGTCGATCTTGCCGTTCGCCGTGAACGGGAGCCGGTCCAGCACGACGACCTTGTTCGGGATCATGTAGTCCGGCAGGAAATTGATCAGGTCGTCCCTGATCATCTCCGCCGGTCCCTTCATGTGGACCAGGTCCTCCTTCATCCCCTCGCTCAACCGCTGCTCGTCGCTCACGCGGCCGCCGATGAAGAAGTAGGACGGGCCGGTGGGCCGGCCGGCCGAGCGCAGGATGCCGTCGATCCGGCGCGCCGAGGGCAGGTCGTCGCCGGACTTCGAGCTGTATCCGGACGACATGAACCCGATGTTGACGTCGTTCATCGACAGGTGCTGCAGCGTGCGGCCCAGGTCGATGTAGCGCAGCCAGTCCTCGTCGTTCCTGCTGACCGCCGAGACGCCGATGGAGGCCCGGTCGTAGACCTGCTGGTTGATCGCGATGACCTGCTTCTTGAGGATGAGCTCGTCGGAGATCAGGCGGAGCCGCCCGTTCTCGTAGGCGTACTGGCCCGCCCGCAGGTCGGGGACCCGGCCGGGATGCGCCTGGACGTAGAGGTCGACCTCGTCCGGGCGCGGCCCCGCGTACGGGACCAGCTCGAACGTGCCGAGGTAGTGGTCCTCGTCGGCGCAGTCCAGGTGGTCCTTCGTGGCCGGCGCGTACTCCAGGGCCCTGATGTCGAGGCCGTGCCCGGGCAGCACCTCCTCGAACAGGCCGACCATGTGGCCGGTCTCGATCTCCAGGACCTCGCGGATGTTGTTCTTGTAGACCGGTTCTATCGCCCGCTTCTTGCCGACGAAGTGCACCTTCACCCGGGGCTCCGGCCCCGCGGCGGCCGGCCCGATCAGGACGAGCCGGTGGTGCACCGGATGGTGGTAGTAGTAGCCCGGCCGCAGGCCGTCCATCCCGGTGATCTCGAGGTAGAGCTGGGTCGCGTACAACGCCCCGGGCGAGGCGTACGCGTACTTCGGCAGCAGGCGCTCCTCGCTGATGTGCTGGCCGAAGTGCCGCAGGATCTCGCCGAGCTCCGCCAGGCCGAGGGTGTCCAGGCCGCGGGGGTCCGCGCCCTCGGCCCGCCTGGACAGCAGCTTCAGGATGTCGCCCCGGCCGACCTCCCCGCCCTCGTAGAACCGGTAGGTCTTGCGGGCGAAGGCCAGCGCGCGCTGCCGCGCGGTCGCCTGCCCGCCCGGCAGGTCGACGACCGGCCTGCCGTCGAGCTCCGCGGCGTCCCTGACTCCGGGGTTGGACAGCTGCGCCCTGACCTGGAGCCTGCTCGCCTTGGACTGGTGGTGGGCGCCGTGGTTGCCCTGGTCCATCAGCGCCGCTTCCTTGGGATTAAGCTCGACGCAGGCGATCAGGTTCTGGAATCCGGTGCGCGGGTCGTCCTTGACGATGACCGCGGCGTGCTTGACCCAGTCGTGGGTCTCGATCGCCAGCTTGATCTCGTCCAGCTCGACCCGGAACCCCCGCAGCTTGATCTGGTTGTCCGCGCGGCCGACGAACTGGACGGTGCCGTCGGCGTTCCAGTACGCGAGGTCGCCGGTCCTGAACAACCTGCCCTCGCCGAACGGGTTGTGCACGAACCGCTCCGCGGTCAGCTCGGGCCGGTGCAGGTAGCCGCGGGCGACCTGGACGCCGCCGATGAACAGCTCGCCGATCTCGCCGACGGCCACCGGCGACCCGCCCAGGTCGAGGATGTGATAGTCGGTGTGGTCGACCGGCGCGCCGATAGAGATCGCGTGCGGGCCCTCGCCGACGGCCGCCCGGTCCACCGTGTACGCCGAGGAGTTGATCGTGCATTCGGTGGGGCCGTACAGGTTGACCAGCTCGCACCCGGGCAGGGTGTCGAAAAAGCCGGTCGCCAGCGTCTTGGACAGGACCTCGCCGCCGGTGAAGACCTGCGTCAGCGACGTGCAGCCGTGCAGTTCCTCGGTGTCCACGAGCGCCGTCAGCAGCGTCGGGACGCATTGCAGCGTGGTGACCTCGTGCGTCCTGATGACGTCGATCAGCCGCTCGGCGTCCCGGTAGACGCCCGGCGGGCCCACGACGACCACCGCGCCGCAGACCGGCGCGAGGATCTCCCACTGCGCCGCGTCGAAGCTCATCGGCGTCTTCTGCAGAACCGTCCTGCCGTGGCCGATCCCGTAGCCCGCCCGCAGCCACCGCATCTGGCTGACGATGCTGCGGTGCTCGATCATCACCCCTTTCGGCTTGCCGGTGCTGCCGGAGGTGTAGATGACGTACGCGAGGTTGCCCGGCCGCAGGCCCGGGTGACGGTCGCCTCCGGGCGAGCCCGCGGCCCCCGCCGCGTCCTTCAGAGTGACGATTCTCGTCCCGGCGGGCGCCAGCTCGGTCAGCCTCGCCACGAGCTCGTCCTGAGTGACGACGACCCGCACGCCGGCGTCCTCGATCATGTAGCGGAGGCGCTCTTCCGGATATTCGGGGGACAGCGGGAGGTAGGCGCCGCCGGCCCGCAGGATGCCCCACACCCCGACCATCAGGTCGATCGACGGCTCGACGAACAGCCCCACGCATTCGTCGAGGTCCACGCCGAGCTCCCGCAGGTGCCCGCCGAGATCCGCGCCGCCCTCCGCGAGCTCGCGGAAGGTGAGCCGCCGGTCGCCGCAGACGACCGCTGTGTCGTCCGGGCGCGTCCGGGCCTGTGCGTCGAGCAGATCGGGAAGACAGACGTCCTCGGGTGATTCCCGCCTCGCCTCAGTGACTGGAGTGGTGGTCATTTCCTCCCCCTGCGATGAGCGGACAAGAGTTGGTGGGAAGCCGCGGCCCTCGGCGCCGTCGCGGCCCCGGCCGCGCCCGGCGCGGCCGGGGGCCGGACGACCGGCGCGATGATGGGCCGGATGAGCGGCGCGGCGGTGGGCCGGACGACCGGCGCGGCGGTGGGCCGGACGACCGGCAGCGCGACGCCGGCCGCGCCGATCACGCGGCGCCGGCGTTCATCGTGTGACGTCGGTGCCGAAGTACCGGTCGCCGAAGTCGCCGATGCCGGGAATCATGTAGGCGTTCTCGTTCAGCCGTTCCTCGATGGCCGACGTCACGATCCGCAGGTTCGGGTGGCGCGCGTGGACCGCGTCGATGCCCTCCGGCGCGGACAGCAGGGTGACGAAGACGATGTCGTCCACCGCGACCCCGTGGCCGAGCAGCACCTCGACGGCGGCCAGCGCGGTCCCGCCGGTGGCCAGCATCGGGTCCAGCAGCAGCACGCTCCGCCGGTCGATGTCCGCGGGCAGCGCGGAGTAGTACAGCCGCGGCAGTTTCGTCACCTTGTCCCGCTGGATCAGGATCTTGCCGATCCGCACTCCCGGCGACATCACCCGCAGCTCGTGCTCCATGCTCTCGCCGGCGCGCAGGACGGACACCCCGCAGATCCCCGTGGCCGGCCGCAGGCCGTGGTAGGTGCGCCCCACCGGGGTCTGCACGTCGAACGGCTCGTACGGCAGGAGGTCCAGGGCCGTCTCGATGAGCCGGCGGATGATCCGGCCCGACGTGGTGACGAAGCGCTCCGGGTCGGCGTGCCGGTCCCGGATGATCGTGTGCAGCGCCCGGAGCTGCCTGGTCTGCGGCAGCAGATGCACGGTGTCGAGCGCCGGCCCGGTCTTGGTCGCTGTCGTGGTCACTGTCGTGATCGCTGTCGTGATCGTCACGCCTTCTCACCCGCCTGCAGCTCGGCGAAGGCCCTGCGGGCCTCGTCGACGAACTTGCGCACCTTCAGCCGGTCCTTCCGGCGGGTGACCGGGTCCTCCAGGCCGGTGTGCGCGTCGACGGCGGCCGGGCGGACCTCGGCGATCGCGGCCGCGACGTTGTCCGGGTTGAGCCCGCCGGCGAGCATCAGCGGCTTGGGCGAGATCCGGACCAGCTCCGCGCTGATCGACCAGTCGTGCAGCAGACCGGTGGCGCCCTTGGCACCGGTGGCCGGGTTGAAGGTGTCGGTGATGAACATGTCGACCCACTCGGCCGCCTCGTCCACGATCGTGGCCAGCTCGTCGAGGTTGTCCTGCTTGACCACGAGGCTCTTGAGCACGTACAGGTCGGGGGCGATGCGCCGCAGCTTCCGCAGTTCCTCGCCCGTCACGTCGCCGTGCAGCTGGATCGCGGTGACGCCGAGCTCCGCGCAGAAGGTCTTGATCTCCTCGGCGTCGGTCAGGTAGGTGATCACGACACCCCTGTGCTCCGGCTGGATCTCCTTGACGATCGCCGCGGCGTCCGCTTCGGACAGGTCCTCGTTCTTCGCCGGCAGCCGCAGGGCGAAGCCGAGCCAGTCCGCGCCCTCCTCGCGGATCAGGTCCGCCTCGGCCTGGTCGATGACACCGGCCACCTGAATAAGTCCCTGCATGTTGACCCGCCTTTCGAACCGGCCTCAGCGGCCTCGGTCGGAAACGAATTGCAATCGGCCATGAAACGATGGCATTGAGCTGCCCGCGACAGTTCGGCCTTTTCGCACCGGAATCAGCAGCGGCACGAATATTCTGGCCTGGCGAGGCATATTCAGAATTGGCCGCGGCGCGCTTTTCTCACAACCCCTAGCAGCCCCACATGCATGCCAGGACGATCCGGGACACCTGCGGACTTTTCGGGTGCCCCAGAGCCGGCCGGGAAAATACGGCGGGCAACCCCATTCGACCCCTATCGGTGGGCGGCTCGCCCCGAATCGTGCACGGCTCTCGTTGACCCGGCGGAAAACGCGGAACTAGCCTCCGTTTCGGAGTGCCTCGAGCACGCGCGAGAAACGGCGGTGGTGATAATGCGCCACGGACAATCGCTCTCCCCGGATCATCCGCCGGCGCGGCTCCCCGCCCTCCGGCGCGCGATCGCCGGATCGCGCGCCCGTCCACGCCGCCGGGGCGCCGTCACCGGCCCCTCTGGCCAATCGCTTAGCGCTAAGATAAAGTCTCTTAGTGCTAAGCGAAGTTGCCCAGCCGACGCACGAACGTCCGCTCTCCCCTGCCCGGACCGGGCCACGCGCACAGGAGGAACCAGATGACCGTCATCGAGTCCGTCTCCACGGAAGCCGGCAGACCGGATCGCGTGCCCATCAAGAACTGGCTCGCGGTGATCGCCGTCGCGCTGGGGACCTTCCTGGTGGTGACCGTCGAGAACCTGCCGATGGGCCTGCTCACGGCCATCGGCGGCGGGCTGAACGTCACCGACGGCGAAGTCGGTCTCATGGTGACCGTGTCCGGTCTGGTCGCCGCCGTCACCGCCCCGCTGCTGCCCGTGGCGATCCGGGGGCTGGACCGGCGGGTGGTCCTGCTCGGCCTGATCCTGCTGGCGCTGGTGGCCAACGTCGTGTCCGCGCTGACTCCCACGTACGCCGTGCTCATGGTGGCGCGGCTGTTCGTGGGCGTCAGCATCGGCGGGTTCTGGGCGCTCGCGGCGGGCCTCGGCGTCCGCCTGGTCCCCGGGGCGCACGTCGCCAGGGCCACTTCGCTGATCTTCTTCGGCGCCATGGCCGCCAACGTCCTCGGCGTCCCCGCGGGCACGCTCGTCGGCGAGCTCACCGGCTGGCGCGTCGCGTTCGGCGCGGTCGCCGTGGTCGCGCTCCTGCTGATGATCGCGCTGGCCGTGCTGCTGCCGCGGATGCCGGCGACCGAGCCGGTCCGGCTGCGCACGCTGGGCGAGCAGCTGCGCACGCCCGCCGTCCGGATCGGCGTCATCGCCACGTTCCTGCTGGTGTCCGGGCACTACGGCGCCTTCACGTTCGTCAGCCCGATCCTGCAGGACGTCTCCGGAGTGGGCGCGGCGTTCGTCGGCCCGCTGCTGCTGGCGTACGGCGTGGCCGGGATGGCCGGCAACCTCATCGCCGGCTCCTGGGCGGGCCGCAACGTCCGCGGCACGATCGTCGTGGTCAGCGTCGCGCTCGCGGTCATCCTGGCGGCGTTCCCGTTCCTCGGCGGCAACGCGGTCACCGGGTCGATCCTGTTGATCGCGTGGGGTTTCGCGTTCGGCGGCCTGCCGGTGAGCGTGCAGACCTGGATCATCAAGGCGGCGCCGCAGGGCGTCGAGGCCGCCACCGGGCTCAACACCTGCATGTTCAACCTGGCGATCGCGCTGGGAGCGCTCTTCGCCAGCCTCATCGTCGGGGCGGTCGCCGTGACCGGCGTGCTGTGGGTCGCCGCGGGGCTCGTGGTCCTGACGTCGCTCGTGGTGTCGGGCGCCAAGCGGGTCTAGTCGCCCAGCGACACCAGCAGTTGCCTGAGGGTCTCGGCCAGGTTCTCCCGCTGGGCGGGGGTGAGCCCGGCGAGCAGGCGCCGTTCGGTGTCCACGTGGTCGGGCAGGGCGCGGTCGATGAGCTCGCGGCCCGCCTCGGTCAGATCGACGTGGACACCGCGGCCGTCGACGTCGCTGGGCGTCCGGGTCACCAGGCCCCGCGCCTCCAGCCGGTCGAGGCGCTGGGTGACCGCCCCGGAAGTGATCATCGCCGAGCGCATCAGCTCGGCCGGGGCCTGCCGGCCGCCACGGCGGAGGGTGGCCAGGACGTCGAACGACGAGGGGTCCAGGTCGTGCTCGGCGAACGTACGGCGCAGCTCGTTGTTGACGAGCTGGGTCAGCCGCGACAGCCGGCCGAAGACCGCCATCGGAGACACGTCCAGGTCGGGGCGGGCATGGGCCCACTGCTGCAGAACGTGGTCCACATGATCGGGCACATCGCAAGGTTACCGCCACGGCAACCACCCGGATCGAGAGGGAGTGACAGGCATGCGCATCACGGTGTTCGGGGCGACGGGAAACGTGGGCAGGCGCGTGGTCGCCGAGGCCGTGTCCCGCGGACACGAGGTGACCGCCGTGGCCAGGACCGCGGTACGGCTCGCCGGGCTGTCCGGCGGGACGGACGGCGGGATGGACAGCGGGATGGACAGCGGGATGGGCGACGGGGTGCAGAGCAGGGTGCGCGTGCGTGCCGGTGACGCGACCGACGTGGACGACGTCGTCGCGTCGATCACCGGGCAGGATCTGGTGATCACGGCGACCTGTCCGGCCCCCGGCAGCGAGGGCGAGCTGGTCACGGTCGCCACCACGCTGCTCGCGGCGTGCGCCAAGACCGGCGTGCGCCTGCTGCTCGTCGGCGGCGCGGGCAGCCTGACCGTCGAGGGCGGCGGCCTGCTGATGGACCGGCCGGGCTATCCGTCCTTCCTACTCCCCATCGCGTCGGCGTGCGTCGCGCAACTGGCGGCCTGCCGGGCCGACACCACCGCCGACTGGGCCTACCTGAGCCCGGCCGACGTGCTCGTCCCCGGTGTCCGGACCGGCCGGTACCGCGTGGGCGCCGACGAACTCGTCGTCGACGCCGACGGCGAGTCGCGCATCTCGATGGAGGACCTCGCGGTGGCGCTGCTGGACGAGGCCGAACGGCCCCGCCACCACCGGACCCGTTTCACCGTGGCGTACTGAACGTGGGAGAGCGGATCGGGCGAAACGGGCTTATCGCGATCGGGAGGGCGTTGACTCCGCCCGCCGCCGGCGGCGCGTGTTCGCCGGCGGCGGGCAAGGCCCGGGCGGCCGACGGCCTGCGGCGCTCCCTCAGCCTCGCTCGTCGTTCCCGCGCCAGCGGAGCGCCCGCTCGGCGATCTCACCGGAGAGCCTGCCCGTCACCGATCTGGCCCGGTCGAGGGTCTCGTTGCCGAGCTGCCTGGCGGCGTCGACGCCCTCCGCCCCCGTCTCGAGCACCTTGTCCCGCACCTCCGCCCCCGTCTCGAGCACCTTGTCCCGCACCTCCGTGGCCGCGTCCACCCACCGTCTCGCTTCCAGCGACTGCCGGCCGCGCTCGATCCCGAGCCGCCCCTGGAAGTCGACGACGGCGACCGCGACATGCTCGCTCGAATGCACCACGGCCCGGGACGCGGCCGGGTGCAGCAGCACCTTCGTGTTGGCCGTGCCGGCGGCCGCTTCCATGCGGATCATCAGGCGCTCTGTGCTCCGGGAGATGAGATCCAGCCGGTTCCGCCGTGCGGCCCGAAGCCCGAGGCGATGCCGGTCCAGCTCCTCGGGAGAGGTGTCCAGCACCCGGTCGAGTTCGAGCACGGCGATCGCGTCCTGCAGCTGGAAGCAGCGGGCCAGAACGGCGAGCCACTCCTGCACCTTGAGCTCGGCATCCTTTGACGTTTTGGCGAGATCGCCGATCTTGGTGTTGTGCTCCAGCTTCTCCGCGAGCGCGTCGAGCTGACGCAACGCGTACGCCTGGGTTCGTGCGATCGTCACCGACGTGGCCTGCACCTTCGACCACGTGACCTCGGAGACACGGCCCACCTGCTCCCGGATCGTCATGGACTCCTCGACCACGAGGTCCACTCCGATCATGTCCGCCAGCACGGCGTCCTTCTGGGCGCGAAGCACGTCGTCGACCTTCTCGTCGATCGCGGCGAGATAGTCGGTGATCTCGTCCATGGTCTGCCGCATCGCGAGCTGCGCCATGATCCCCGCGGCACCGGCCAATACCGCCGGGTTGCCCAGAAACGATCGGGACCCCTTCGTGAATTCGACGAATCCCTTGATCTGGCCGCTGTTCCCCTTCAGCACGCCGGTGCTCAGACCCGACTTCGCGCTCTCCCTCAGCCCGTACTTCTCGACAAGCTGCGCGGAATCCTTGGTCAGCTTCACCCACCGGCCCGAGTCGGCGGCGATCTCGGAACCCGCCCGCGCGGCTCCGGCCCCGATGTTGAGAACGGGTCTGAGCCGTTGCAGTCCGAGGTCCTTCGACGGCAGTCCCTCGGAGACCAGGAAGCGTTCGACAGCGGTCGGATTCCCGATTACCGCCAGTCCGTCGCCGTCACTGATCAGCTGAATCTCGTCATCCATCGTCGGCTCCCGAAGCGTGGGCAGGGAAACTGCTCTCCGCACATTTCACCCGGCGCGGTGGGTGTGCAGCCCGGTGCGAATCGAAGCCCTGCCGATATCGAGATCGATTCGTGATTCGCAGCCGACAGAATTTCCGAGCGTGCTTCCAGCCCAGGGAGAGACATGAAGCGTTTCGCGGTCGCCGGTGTCGTGCTCGGCATGCTCACGGCGCTGTTCTCCGGCGCCGGCGCCGCGCACGCCGATTCGCCCACTCAGCCGGTTGATGCGCTCGGGCAGCAGTTCACGGCCGGACGTGGGGTGCTGGTTTCCGAGACCTCCCGGGTGACTTCCCGTAGTTCCAAGCAGACCTACGTCACCCACACCACCGGCTCGATCGGATTCGGGAAATCCGGGGTAACCGGCTATGACGTCACCTCCAGGCTGGAAATAACCCCCTCGCTCCGAGCCAGCACTCCTCGCGAGCAACTGGACGCCCTGCGCGACCCGCTCCGTGCGGTCAATGTGGGGCGCGACACCTACGTTCAGGGTTTCGGCTGGGGTCCGATGCCCGCGGGAAAGACCTGGACCAAATTCGACGGGGACATCGCGACCTGGGGATATTACGGACAGCGCGGGGACCAGATCGTCGACGTCCTCAGCCCCGCGAGGCTCAGGTTCGTCATTTCGAAGGCGAATTTCCGGCGCCCGGGCGAGTATCGCGGCACCCTCAGGACGCAGGACCTGTACGCGGAGCTGGGTCCCATGAATCCGGACAGGCTCAAGGTCTCGTTCAGACTGTTCGTCGGCGCGAACGGATTGCCGGTTCGCCTGGTCACACGCTGGGAGAAGAAGGATTACGAGTTCTCCCGCGACGACGAGTGGGTCAACACCGTTAACACCAACGTCGTGGACACGCGGTATCACCATTGGGGCGCGAAGGTGAGGATCACGGCCCCTCGGGCATCCGACGTCGTCGTCTTCGATGGCCATCTCGAGAACGTGATGAATCGCAAAGTCGTCATCACTCCGTGAAATCATCCGCGAGTCGCCCGTTGGGTAGGGTCGATTCATGCGGCCCACCACGGACGCCGACGTACGGCGGGTGTTCGATCGGATGGCGGATCGGTACGACAGCCAGATGCTGGCCTGGGAGCGCCGTCTTCTCCCGGGCGGCCGGGAATGGGCGGTCGGGCAGGCGCGCGGTCACGTCGTGGAGATCGCGGTCGGCACCGGGCTCAACCTCCCGCTGTACGACGCCGGCACCACGGTCGTCGGGATCGAGCTGTCCGAGCGCATGCTGGAACTCGCGCGGCGGCGGGCGGCGCGGGCCGGCCTCGGCGAGCGGGTGGAGCTGCGGCAGGGCGACGTGCAGCGCCTCGACCTGCCCGACGGCGTCGCCGACACCGTGGTGTCCACGTTCACGATGTGCACGATCCCGGATCCGGCGGCCGCGGCGCGCGAGGCCCACCGGGTGCTCCGGCCCGGCGGGCGGTTCGTGCTGGCCGAGCACGGGCCGTCGAGCAACCCGGTCATCCGGGCCGGGATGCGGCTGGCCGAACCGCTGTTCGTGCGGTCCGCGGCCGACTACCTCACCCGCGATCCCCGGCCGTTCCTGGAACAGGCCGGTTTCGAGCTCGAGTCGGTGACGCGGACGACGCGCGGGATCGGCTTCCGGGTGCTGGCCGTCCGGCCCTGACGCGAACGCGCCCTAATCGAGCAGGATGACGATGCCGGTCATGCCGGTGAGCACGGCCGCGACACCGGCACGTACGGCGCGTCCGGCGCGCTCGGGCGTGAAGCTGGCCGGGTCGTACGTCGAGGCCATGCCGAGACCTTCGCCGCGGAATGACGCACCGGCCCAGTCGGCGGCGGTGACGTTCGCGGTGGGCTCGGCCAGCTCCGCGCCGACCACGAGGAACTGCTGGTCGAGGTGGTTGGGAGTGACCAGAGCCAGGGGATCGACGAGATCGTTGCCGGCGCTCACGATGAGATCGGGCTTCATCTCCATCGCCCTGGTGATGCTCGCGACGAACCGGTCCGGCCGCGTGGCCGTGACGGTCCTGAGGCTGACGCGCTCCTCCTCGGCCCACGCCGTCACCGCGCTCACCAGTGTCCTGGTCTGGCGGTCCTCCCCCGCGGTGAGCAGCACCACGCGGTAGCCCTCCGGCGGGCGGACTCCGTCCCAGGAGCCGGGCCGGGGTGTGATCGTCGCCTCCGGGGCGGGTGACGCGGCCGGGAAGAACCCGGGGCCGGGGGCGCCGACGGCGGTGGGCTTCGGGTGCGGCCGGGACCAGTCGTCGCCGGAGCCGCATCCGCCGGCCAGCAGGGCGGTCGCGACTGCCGCGGCCAGGGTGCAGGCAGGCAGAAGCCGAGAGCGCATGGGGATCGTCCTTCAGAAGGGCGGCGGGGGACTGCGCCTATTTCCTACCTCATGTCCGATGCGATGGCTGCGTCCACATGACGTGATTCGTCGTCGGTTCGCGTCCGAGATACCGCTCGTTCATCTCAATCGAGCAGATTTCGTACGCCAAAGCCAAAAGGAGTCATATGTCCCCCGCCGCTCGGCGTCGTGTCTGTGCTGTCATCGCCGCCGCAGCCGTGGCCGTCCTGTTCAGCGCCCTCTTCACCCTGCTGGGCGCCCTGCCCGCTCTCGCCCACGGGTTCACCTCGACGGTTTACGTCGACCTCGTCTCGCCCCGGGCCGGGCACGTCCGCGCCGAACTCCAACTGGAGTACGACCTGCTCGTCGTCTCCGCCGCCGACTACGAGAAGGACGACCCGCTCTTCCGGGCGGGCACCGCGGCGTTCGAGGCCGGTGACGCGGGTCAGCAGGCCGCCGCGCTCGACGCCCACGCCGGCCCGGTCGTCGCGTACGTGACCGAGCGCTTCGGCGTCACCGCCGGCGGCACGGCGTGCATCCCGGTCAGGGACGGCGGCTTCACGATCGGGCCACGCGAGGGCGTCCCGTACGCGCGCCTGGTCCTCGACTACCGGTGCCCGGAGCCCGCGCAGGCGCACGAGGTGCGCAGCGGGCTGTTCCCCGGCTCGGAGGGATACGTGCGCGACAGCAAGACGATCGTCACCTACGACCTCGACCTGAAGTCCGGGAGCACGGCCCTCGACGCCCGGCATCGGTCGTTCTCCACGCAGCAGTCCTGGTTCGAGCGGTTCTGGGAGTTCTTCCGGCTCGGGGCCGAGCACCTGCTCGGCGGGCTCGACCACATCCTGTTCCTGCTGGCGCTCATCGCGGGGTCACACCGCCTGCGCGAGCTCGTGCTGGCGGCGACGACCTTCACGCTGGCCCACTCGGTGACCTTCGTCCTCGCCGCCCTCGGTCTCGTGGAGGTGCCGGCGGCGTTCGTCGAGCCCGTCATCGCCCTGTCGATCGCGGTCGTAGCGGGCTGGCACCTGTGGCGGATCCGGCGGCGCCGATCACATGCCACGGATCTCGAGACGGCCGGGCACGGCCGCCTCGGCCTGGACCGCGCGGGCCGCGCGCGGCTCGCGGTGGTCTTCTGCTTCGGCCTCGGCTTCGCCTCGGCGCTGGGCATCGAGCAGGCCTGGTCGTGGACGCTCCTGTGGTCGCTGCTCGTCTTCAACGTGGGCATCGAGGCCGTCCAGCTGTCGATCATCGTCGCCGTCTTCCCGCTGCTCGCCCTGCTGCGCCACCGGCGGCCGATCGCGGGGCTGTGGACGACCGGGGCGATCGCGGCGGGCGTGGCCGCGATGGGCCTGGTGTGGTTCGTGCAGCGAGTGCCCGGGACCTGAATCACAACTCGGGCCTGAGATCACAACGTCCGGACCTGAGATCACAACTTCCGGCAAGCGCAACGGTCCGCCTGCCCCATGTTCATCTCCGCGACATCGAATGCCGAAATCGTGCAAATCGCTCCAATTCCCCCACATGGATGGAAAAGCATGAAGCTCGACAAGGGGACACATAACCCCGGGCTCGTCCTGCGCCGGGTGGCCCTCGGCGCCACCGCGGCGGCGCTCACCGCCGGCGCCGTGTTCGGCGGCGGCCTGGCGACCGCGGCCCACGCCGGCAGCGTGACGCTCACCGGGCTCGTCCTCGGCGTGGGCGCCGACGAGACGCAGCGCGTCGTGTCGTGGTACGCCTCGGCAGGCACCGCTCAGGTGGTCCAGGTCGCGCCGGCCAAGAACCTCGTGCGCGGCGAGTTCCCCGAGAACTCCGTCACCTTCCCGGCCACCGTGACGGCGAACAGCGTCAACGGCGGCTACAACGGGCACGCCACGATCGACGGCCTGAAGCAGAACACGGAGTACTCCTACCGCGTCGGCACCCCGGGCGCCTGGTCCCCGACGTACTCCTTCACGACCCAGAACTTCAACGGCGACAACCTCGACTTCCTGTTCTTCGGCGACCCGCAGATCGGCTCGTCGGGCAACGTGGCGAAGGACGGCGCCGGGTGGGCGGACACCCTGGACGTCGCCCTCGCCGCCAACCCGAAGGCCGAGCTGCTCGTCTCCGGCGGCGACCAGGTCGAAAGCGCCAACAACGAGACGCAGTGGGACGCGTTCCTCGCGTCCGACAAGCTGCGCCAGTATCCGTGGGCCGCCACCATCGGCAACCACGACGTCGGCGGCAAGGCGTACGAGCAGCACTTCTGGACGCCGAACACCGACAGGTCCGCGCCGTACTACAACGGCTCCGCGGCCACCCGCTCGGGCGGCGACTACTGGTTCACGTACAAGAACATCCTGTTCATCGACATCAACAGCAACGCCTACGCCAGCGGCTCCGACGCCGCGCACATCGACTACATCTCGAAGGTGGTCAAGGAGCACGGCGCCGACGCGAAGCACACGGTGCTCATCTACCACCACGCGATCTACTCGCCGGCCGCCCACGCGAACGACGGCGACAACAAGGTGCGCCGTCAGGACTTCCCGACCGCCTTCTCGAAGCTCGGTGTCGACCTGGTCCTGCAGGGTCACGACCACAGCTACTCCCGCAGCTACGTGATCAAGAACGGGCAGAAGGCGAACAAGGACGAGCAGCCCGGCGCCACACAGGTGACCAAGGGCCCGGGCGGCGTCATCTACGTGACGGCCAACTCCGCGTCGGGGTCGAAGTATTACGACCTGACCGCTCCGGACACGACCAAGGACCCGAACTACGGCCCCGACCCGCTCAACCCCAAGAGCCACTGGGCCAACTCCGTCGAGAACCAGGAGCACGTCCGCACGTACGTGCGGGTCCAGGTGCGCGGCAACAAGCTCGTGGTCGAGAACATCCGCAGCGGCACCTGCGCCGCCCCCAACGCCGCGGTGGAGCTGGGCCAGGAGTCGTGGTGCGGCCCGGACAACGGCGCGAGCGCCGCTCAGCCGGTCGGCTCCCTCGTCGACCAGGTCGTGATCCACACGAACGAGGGCAAGGGCGGCGAGAAGGCGTCGGCCGTGTCCGAGTCCGACTGGCTCCAGTAGACGACCGAGGGTGACGTGGGGCCTCGCACGACGAGCCGCCCCGATCGGCCGTGGGGTGGGCCCCGTCACGGTGCCCACCCCACGGCACGTCGTTGCGTCCCCGCCCGAGAGACACCGAGGACCATGCAGATGAACCGCCCGCTCAGACCTCCTGCGCCGACCGCGGCAGGCTCCCTCGCCCAAGCCGTCGTCGTGGTGCTGCTCGCCACGCTCGGCCTCCTCGGCCTGGGGGCGGCCCCCGCCGCGGCGGCCGAGACCTCCTGGACGGTCACCACCGCGTCCGGCGACTTCGGGTCCGGCCGGCGGAACTACAGCTACACCCTGAACCCGGGCGGGCGGCTCCGGGACGGCCTCGTGATCGCCAATCACGGCACGACCCCGCTCCACCTGGTCGTGTACGCCGCGGACGGGTTCACCACGGAGCAGGGCCGGCTCGATCTGCGCGGCAGGGAGGCGAAGCCGGCCCGGGTGGGCGCGTGGGTCCGCACGGACCGGCCCGACGTGACGGTCCCGCCCGGCGAGTCGGCCGAAGTGCCGTTCACGGTCGCTCTTCCGCAGGACGCCGAGCCCGGCGAGTACATGGGCGGCATCGTCACCGAACCGGCCTCGGCCGGCGCGGCGGACGGGCGCCGCCTCGGCATCCGCGTCCGTCTGCGCGTGGGCGGCGAGCTGAGGCCGAGCCTCTCCGTACGGGACCTGGACGTGCGCTATTCCGGCACGCCCAATCCGCTGGGGAAGGGCGACGCCACCGTCACGTACACGATCCGCAACACCGGCAACGCCATCCTCGCCGCCCGGCAGGCGGTGTCCGTCTCCGGGCCCTTCGGGCGCTGGGACGTCCAGGCGCCGGCCGTCGACGATTCACCCCAGTTGCTCCCGGGCGACACCTGGAAGGTCTCCGTACCGGTCCACGGGGTGACGCCCGCGCTGAGACTGACGGGGACGGTCACCCTCGTCCCGCTGCTCACCGACGCGGCCGGCTCGGTCGCCCCGCTCGCCGCCGCCGAGAGCGCCACGCACGCGTGGGCCCCGCCCTGGGCGCTGCTGCTCGTCCTTCTCGTCGCCTGCGGGCTCGTCGTCGCGGCTGTCGCCGCCCGGCGCCGCCGTGAGGCCGGAGGTCGTCCGGGGCGGGTTCCTCACCGTTCCGCGGCCGTCTCGTGAAGACGTACGGCCGCCCATGCCGGTGACAGGCCGGTGTGCTCACCGGCGAAGGCCAGGATGTCCGCGGTCAGGGCGCGTTCCTTGCTCGCGGGCGAGGCGGCGTGGGCGGTGTCGGGTTCCCTGCGCATGAGGATCGGCCGGTCGCCGCTGGTGGCGTGCTGGAGAGCCGCGCACATCTTGGTGACGTGGGCCTCTCCGGTCTGCAGATCGGTCACCGCACCGGTGAGCAGGAACGCGGGATAGCGGACTCCGGGCGTGACGTGGTGGTAGGGCGAGTATCCGAGCAGCCATCGGAGCTGCTCGGGCCGGGATGCGCTGCCGAACTCGTCCGTCCACGTGCATCCCAGGCCGAACCGCTCGTAACGCACCATGTCGCACAGCGGGCCTTCGGCGACGACCGCGGCGTACAGGTCCGGCCGCCGCATGGCGGCGGCGGTGACCAGGAGCCCCCCGGCCGACTGGCCGTATATCGCCAGTTGGCCGGTGGTGGTCACGCCGGTCTCGACGAGCCAGGCCGCGGCGTCGATGAAGTCGCCGACCGCGCGGTGTTTGTGCGGTCCGCGCCCGGCGTCGTGCCAGTGCTGCCCCTCCTCGCCGCCCCCGCGCACGCAGGCGACCGCGTACGTCCCGCCGGCGCCGACCCATGCGGCCGCCAGGGGGAAGAACCATGGGCGCATCGGCATGCCGAAGCTGCCGTAGCCGTACAGGAGGGTGGGACGGGGGCCCCGGTCCTCCTCGCCGGCGGTGAACAGGAAGAGCGTTATCGCGGTGCCGTCACCGGCCCGGCAGCGGACGCGGCGGCTGTGGATCGCCGGGGGGTGCCCGGCCGTCGCCGCGCCGGCTTCCCGTTCCGTCCTTCCGCGCACGGCGTCGTACCGGTAGACGGCCGGGGGCGTGCCCGCGTCGCAGTAGCTGAACCACGCCCGGTGCCCGTGCGGGACGCTCGTGCGCAGGGACGACACGATGCCCGCGCCGGGAAGGGGCAGATCGGCGAGCGGCCGGCCGTCGGCCAGGTCGTGCAGTGTCAGCGTTGAGGTGCCGTGGCGGGCACGCGCCACCAGCAGGAGCGGTCGCGCGAGCGCCGGGCCGTCCAGGACCACGCACTCGTCCAGGGGAGCCTCGGGATCTTCGGCCACCAGCGTGCGCCAGGCGGCCGGGCCGGCATCGTGCCGGTCCGCCAGGCAGACGCGGCCGCAGGGAGCCCGGTAGTCGGTGACCAGCAGCAGACGGCCGTCCGCGAGGAAGCGCGGGAGGACCCGCGCGCGGAGGGCGTCTCCGTCCACGACCCTGACGAAGCGCGGGGCTCGCGGATCGGCGAGTTCGGCGACGTACACGTCGTTGCGCGGGGCGGGCCCGGCCGCCGCGGTGACGGCCAGATGTCGGCCGTCGGGGCTGACCGTGAGCCCGTAGTAGTGGTCCGGGGTGTCCTCGCCGCCGAACACCACCGTGTCGGCCTGCCAGGACGTGCCGATCCGGTGCAGCCGCACCCGCCGGTGCAGCCGCAGGTCGCCGGAGGCCAGTTCCTCGTCGGGAACACGGCTGACGTAGTAGAACGCGTCCCCTCCCGGCAGCCAGGCGAGCGAGGTGTTGCGGGCGCGCGGCAAGGGGCCGTCCACGATCTCGCCGGTACGCACGTCCAGCACGACGAGGTCACTGCCGGGCTGCTCGGCTATCTCCATCTGCACGGCCACCCGTTCGCCCTCACGGGACGGCCACCAGGCGTACAGCCCGGTGTGACCGGACGGATCGACATCCATCGGGTCGACCAGCACCCGCCGGCCTTCGGCGTCGACGACGAGCAGGCGGCGCTGCTCGTCCCCGCGCCGCTGCTCGGCGAGGAACATGACCGGACCCCGCACCATCGGGGGCTCCGACACGCCGAAGGAGGACACCTCGTCCACCAGGGACGCCCAGGATTCCTTGTCACGCCATTGCTCGCGGTGGGCGCGGAAAAGACGATCCTGGGCCGCGACCCACTCCCGCACACACGCGTCAGCGCCGTCTTCCAGCCAGCGATAGGGATCGGGCACGGGATTTCCGAACAGATTCTCCACCAGGTCGTCGCGCCGGGCGGCAGGGTAGAACAATCGCGCCATGGACGTCCCCCGATACGTCGTGTGATATGTCGAGGCACTGCGGCCCGTACGCGCCGCAGCACCTCGATTCACTCAGCTACGACTCGCCGCGGAGAATGTCCGCCTGCCAGCCGCGTACGCCCCCGATACGGGCGGCGGGAGTGGAATCGCGATACGGCAGGTATCCAGTCATGTCAGCCTCCTGGATCCGTCGATTCGCCCGAATTGGGCGATTACGACGCCGACCATCCCCGCGCCCGGGATCGATAAACACCGGCACCATCTCGGGCCCCCCGAATCACGGGAAGCGATGAGCCGTCAATCATCCTCCCGTCAAATCCACCGAAAAAACGAAGGCTTACGGAAATTCCAGTGGAGATCGGATCCAAATTCCGGGAAGGACGCGACCACGATCACCGATCCCCCGTCGAAGCCCCCGGACGGGCGGATGGAAGGCTGTAGAGGTCCATCCGCCAAAGGAACGGGGCCGTCAGCATGGTGGATATCGGTGCGGGGAGCCATCGCAGCGGGACCGGAGACCTCGACCAGGCGGCGGCCACCTTCGAAAGCGTGCGGCCACGCCTGTTCGGAATCGCGTATCGGATCCTGGGCAGCGCCACCGAAGCGGAAGACCTGTTGCAGGACGTCTGGCTGCGCTGGCAGGCGTACGACCGCGGCGTCGTGGCCGACCCGGCGGCGTTCCTGGCGACGGTGACCACGCGCCTCGCCATCAACACCCTGCAGTCCGCTCGGATGCGCCGCGAGACGTACGTCGGCCCCTGGCTGCCCGAACCCGTCGCCACCGGTGACGACCCTCACCTCGGCGCCGAGCGGGGCGAAGCCCTCGGCTTCGCGGTCCTGCTCCTGCTGGAGAAGCTCTCGCCCACCGAACGCGCGGCCTACGTGCTGCGGGAAGCATTCGACTACCCCTACCGGCAGATCGCCGAGATCATCGAGACGAGTGAGGTCGCGGTGCGGCAACTCGTCAGCAGGGCGCGCAAGCACATCGCCTCCGAGCGCCGGGCACCGGTGACCCGCGCCGAACAGCGCAGGCTGCTCACCGCATTCGTCACCGCCGCCCGCTCCGGCGACCTGGCCGTGCTGGAAGACCTCCTCGCCACGGACGCCATCAGTTACTCCGACGGCGGCGGCGCCGTCCGGGCCTCGCGCATCCCCGTGATCGGCGGGTTCCGGGTCGCCAAGTACGTGAGAGCATTCGCGGACCGGTTCTGGGCCGGGGTCGAGGTGGAGTGGGCCGACGTGAACGGGCAGGCGGCCGCTCTGCTGCGCCGCGACGGCGAGCTGTTCACGGTCCTGACCGTCAACGCCTCCGACGAGGGCATCGACCAGGTGCTGTGGCTGATGAACCCCGACAAGATCGCCGCGCTGTCCGCCGTGAGCTGACCTCTCCTGACGATCCGGGGTGGCCACCGCCTGTCAGGCCGCGGGCCGGTCGCTCGGAGGACGGCCCACAGCCGCGCCGGGGTTTCCCCGGGCCGGGACCCGCGCGGGTGCCGGTGTCACTCCACCAACGCGCCGAAGACGTAGGTCCCGGGAGCGTCCGGGTCGTCCCCCGCCCAGAACTCCGTCCAGTGGGTGCGGAACTCGTCGCGGGTGAGGTGGCCGTCGCCGTCCAGGTCCAGACGGGGGAAGACCTCGTCGGTCACCGTCGGCGTCCCGTTCCACGTCTCGATGAGCGCGCCGTACTCCGACCGGGAGATCAGCCCGTCCCCGTCGATGTCGACGGCCTCGAACATGGCGTCGGCGGTGGCGGAGACGGCGTCCGCCCGGTCGCCGAGGCCCTCCACGACGAGAAGCACCTCGTCGATGGTGACGGCGTTGTCGCCGTCCCGGCCTGAGGCGGCCCGGAGGACCGGCCACCAGCCGGTCATGACGGAGGCGAGTCGCTCCGGATCGGCGGATCCGGCGACGGCCGTCCAGCGGCGGGCGAGCGCCTGGAAATCGGCCTCGGTCAGCCGGCCGTCGCCGTCCACGTCCATCGCCCGGAAAACGCCACTGACCTTTCTCCGTTGGAGCTCACTGGCCACATCCGTCTCCATTCGTCGGGAAGACTCCATGCTGCCGAGAGGTCACTTTACGTGACAGTGGACAATGAGTGACTGTTCCGTTACAAAAATGGCGCCCGCGGCCGGGGCCGCGGGCGCCATGCGTCCGGGATCACCGGACAGGCCGGGACCTCTCCGGCCGGTACGTCACGGCGTGACGGTCACCCGGACCGCCGGGGCCGCGCCGATCCGCACGTCCAGAGTGACCGGCTTGCCGGCGATGAGGGCGGCACGGGCCTCGTCCCGGAGGTTGAGCTTCAGCTCCCTGGTCATGCCGGGCTGGAGCGTGACCTTCGTGGTGTCGAGCACGTGGCCGTCGTGGGAGACGGCGACCTGCTCCCGGCACTTGCCTGCACCCGCGCAGACCAGGGTGATCGTCGCCTGCGCGGGGGCGTTCCCCTTCGTCTTGACGGTGGCGGTGACGGTGTCGTGGAGCACCCTCATCGCCGGGGTTTCGGGCGTGCCCGGGAGGAGCGAGGCGACGTAGCGCGGCGTGTCACCCGAGGTGTTGAGCGCGAGCGTCGTCCCGTCCGGCCGGTCCGGGACCACGGTCAGCGTCGCGGTGCCCTGCTCGTCGAGAGGCGCCTCGCCGAGATAGGCGATGTCGTCCTCGGCCGGAGCCGACGTCGAGGCGCCGGCCTCCAGCAGGAGGAACGACAACTGCTCGGCCGCCGCCGCGGTCCCGGCGGACACCGTCACGGTGACGGTGCCGTCGTCGTTCACGACCGCCTCGTGGCGGATGCCGCCGGTCTCGACGACCTCGGCCGCCGCCGGGCCCGCAGTGGTGGGCACAGTAAGGGACGCCGTGGTGGGCACCGTGGCAGGGGCGGTGGTGGGTGCGGGAGTGGGTGCGGTGGCGGACGCGACGTTTCGCGCCGCCCCTGCCTCGGCGCCGGTCTCCGGTGCGGCCCCCGGCCCGGCCGCCGCCTCGGCGGCAGGTGCGGCCATGCCGCGCAGCACCGGCCGGCCCAGGCCGGCGTCCCACTGCCAGACGCGCTCGAAGTCGAAGCCGAGCTTGCCCGCCCAGAACGCCTGGGCGGCCACCTCGTCCCGGGTCGCGGTGGCGCCGTTGAGCGTGGCCGGGCCGATCGCGGTCTCGGTCTGCGACTTCGCCTCGACGGTCTCGGCCGCCCAGTTGCCGCTCAGCGTGGCGACGTTGTTCGCCAGCACCCGGCCCAGGAAGCGGTGCGCCCAGGACGGCGCGGTGACCGCCGGGTTGAGCGCGATCGAGTCGCGGATGGTGGTGCCGGTGTAGCCGTAGCCGGCCACGCCGCCGTCGTTGCGGCTGTCGGCGGTGACAGAGCCGGTGGCGAAGACCCGCTCCGTGGTGGATCCGGCCAGGGCGACACCGATCACGCCGCCCGCCTCGGTGCCGCGTACGTGCACGTTCGCGGCGGAGTAGACGTCGCGCACGATGCCCTGCGAATCGCCGACGAGACCACCCGCGCGCGATCCGGCGGTCACGGACCCGGACACCTGCACGCGCTCGACGGTGCCGGTGCTGCTGCCGGCCAGGATGCCGGCGCGAGCGGTGGTGGTGTCCACCGTGGCGTCGAGGACCGCGAGGTCGTGGACGTGCCCGGAGATCTGGGTGAACAGGCCACCGGTGGTGGAGGTCAGGCCCTTGATCGTGTGGCCCGCACCGTCGAGTTCACCCGTGAACGGCCCCGGCAGGCTGGTGAACGGCGTGCCGGTCAGGTCGATGTCGGCGGCGAGCACGTAGTCGTAGGACGGGTGCCGCCCCATCAGGGTCAGCTCCTCCGCGCTGCCGACCTTGTAGAAGCCGCGCTCGTCGGCCGGCAGCCCGGGGCCGGGACCGGTTCGAGCGTCTCGGGCGCCATCCGCAGGGTCGGGCGCCTGGCGACGTCGTTCCACTGCCAGACGGTCGCGAAGTCCCAGCCGCGCTCCTCGTAGAAGGCCTGCCTCTGGATCTCCGCGGGCGCGACCACGTTGCCCTTCTGGTTGTCGGCCGCGGGCGGGCCGGTCAGCGACTGCCCGCTGATCGGCACGGACCGGCTGACGTGGTTGTCCTCGAGCGTGGCGGTCTGCCCGGTGTAGACGCGGCCGACGATGGCGTGCGCGTAGCTCGACGCGGAGACGTTCGCGTTCAACGCGACCGTGTGGCGCACTTGGGTGTCGGTGTAGCCGTAGGCGGCCACCCCGCCCGCGGACGCGCCGTTCGCGACGACGGCGCCGGTGGCCAGGACGTTCTCGGTGACCGACCCGCCGACCGAGACGCCGACGACCCCGCCGGCGTACTGGGTCGTTGCGCGCACGTCCACCGTGGAGACGCTGTCACGTACCGTGCCGAAGTGGTGGCCGGTGATGCCGCCGACGTAGCTGTTCGCGGTCAGCGACCCGTCGGCGCGGACGCGCCGGATCGTGCCGTGGTTGGCGTCGGCGACCAGGCCCGCGGTGGAGCGGTCGGTGGTGACCTCGCCCTGGACCACCAGGTCCTCGATCGTGCCGTGGTTGTCGGCGAACAGGCCCGGCCCCTGGTCGGGCAGGGCGGCGAGGCCGGAGATCCGGTGCCCGTCGCCGTCGAAGACGCCCGTGAAGGTGGTGGTACGGCCGATCTGAGTGCGGGCGAGCCCGGTCAGGTTCAGGTCGGCGGTCAGCCGGTAGTGCCCGGCCGGGTCGTTGTCGACCTTGGCCAGGTCGTCGGGCGAGTCGATCAGGTACGGCGACTGCTCGCTGCCCTCGCCGGCCAGGCCCTCGCGCAGGGTCACGGCAGGCCGGAGCGGTTTGCCCGACCCCAGGGAGTCCCACGTGAAGAGCTTGACCGTGGAGCTCGGCGCCACCGGCAGCGGCGTGCCGAACCGGACGTACTGCTCGCGGCCCCGGTGGTCGAGCGTGACGTCGACGCTGCGCACGTCGATCATCCGCTGCTGCGCGTTGTCGTACGTCGCGGCCATGACGGTGACCTTGTCCAGGCTGCCCGGGGAGGACAGCAGACCGACGCCCTTCAGCTCACGGTCCTTGATCTCGGCGGAGGAGACCTTCCAGGAACCGTGCGGCTTGGCGACCGTCACCTCGTCGACCAGGCGCCCGTCGATCGTGTACGTCGACAGCCGCAGCCCGGCGTCGGTCACCGTCAGGACGCCGCCCATCTGGACGTTCTCGTCGAAGACCTTGTCGTCCCACCAGAACTTCTGGTTGTCGTAGAACTTCGGGCCGGACGACCCCATGGTGACGAACGTGGTGCCCGCGACCTCCTCTTCGGGAGTCTTGGCGAGCCGTCCGTCGTAGATCGTGGACCGCTTGTAGACGTGGTCGTGCCCGCCGACGTACAGGTCGACGCCGAGCCGGTCGAGCACGCGCGTGACCTTGTCGCGGTCGATGTCCATGCCGCCGTCGTCGGCGTGCTGGCCGCCGTAGTAGGAGAAGTGCCCCACGACGACGTTCCACGTCGCGTCCGAGGCGCGCACGTCGTCGACCAGCCAGTCGAGCTGCTCGTCGAGGCGCGCGTTGGAGTTCAGCACGGAGAAGTGGACGTCGCCGCGGTCGAAGGAGTAGTTGCTCTCGCCGATCACGCCGTTGTCCGGCAGCGCGAACGTGTTGGTGAAGATCGCGCCCGGTTGTCTGCCGACCGCGTCGTAGTCGAGGTCCTCGTAGGTCTCGTGGTTGCCGACCAGGCCCGCGTACTGCAGGTCGAGCGTGGACAGGAAGGCATCGTGGATCTCGGCCCACTTCTCGCCCCGGCCGCCGCGGTCGACGAGGTCGCCGACCTGGATCACCGTGCCGCCGCCCGGCGCCTGGCTCTTCAGCCGGTCGAGCACCCGCCCCGGCAGGGTGAGCTCGCCGGCGTCGCCGTCGGGCACCTGCACGTCGCCCAGGATGTAGACCGGCTCCCCCTTGGCGCCGCCGGCGCGAAACTCGCCGCGTACGTCCGTCCAGGCCGCCCCGTCGCCGGCGGCGGGTGCGCGGCCGTCGCGGGCCACGCCGAAGCGGAACCGGTAGGTCGTGCCGACCTTCAGCCCGGTCAGCCGGAACTCGTGCGAGCGCAGGGTCTGGCCCGTGATGGAGTGCTGGTAGACCGGCTCGTCGTTGCCGACCGTGTTCACCTCGTACGGCCGGTCGTTCGTGGACGTGAGCACCTCGGCCGTGGACCAGTCGTCCGATCCCTCGGGCAGGACCTGCGCGTAGACCCGCTCGACGGCGCGGTCGGTGGCGACCGCGACACCGGCGGAGCCGGGCTCCTCCCCCACGGTCGCGTTGCCGCCGAAGCGGAAGACACCCGCGGGGTCCGGCTCCTTCTGGGAGACCTGGACGCGCAGCAGCTCGGCGTTGGTGTTGCCGAGGTCGTCGGTCGCCTTGACGACCACGAACGCGTCGTCGTACGAACGGATGCGGAAGGCGCCGCCGGAGACCGGCACCTCGCCCGCGGAGTCGAACACCTCGTACGTGACCGCCGGCTGGGTTCCGGAGTCGTCGGTGGCCGTCGCCCGGGGCAGCGTGACCATGTCGCCGTACCGCGCCGTAGCGGGGATGCCGCCCGGGACGGTGATCCTCGGGGCGTAGTTCGCGCCGCGGGTGGTCTCCCCGATCCAGATCGGCGCGGAGACCAGGAAGTTGCCGTCGGCCTGGTCGGCCCGGACGTAGTAGAAGTCGCCGTCGCGGACGTTCAGCTTCGTCATCAGCGTGAGGTCGTTGCCGCTGATCGTGCCGAAGTCGTGGGCGACGGCGCCGCCGTTGGTGATGAGGCGCGCGGAGGTGAAGGAGTCCCCGGCGTCGGGGTCGGCGAGGCGGAGCTCGACGTCCAGGCCGGTGGTGTCGCCCGGCAGGATCGAGCCCATGGGTTTCCCGTTGCCGCCGAACCCGAGGACCGCGTCGGCGTCACCGGTCGAGTAGAGGCTGCGGTTCCGCATCGCCGCGTACAGCGCGTCCAGGGAGTGTTCCTCGGCCCACACGCCGGTGATCGACGGGTTCCCGGACACCCAGGTCGCGGAGTGCTCGTCGCCGTTCCACGTCGGGGCCAGGTGCCAGCCGGCGTCGAGCGCCTTCTGGAACTCGCCCACCGCGTCGGCGGACTTCACCTCGATGAGGTCCATCCGGTCGTCGGCGACGGGGTCGAGGCCCTTGAAACCGCAGAAGTCGCCCTTGTCCTTCGTGGACGGATGGTTGAACTGGCCGATCGCGTCCGGGTCCTGCTTCAGGCGGGCCAGGAACGTGAAGTAGTCGTACTTCATGTCGCCGGTGCCGAACGCGTTGCCGTACCCGTCGACGCTGCCCTTCTCGGTCGCGCGCGCCGTCACGTGCCAGTCGGTGCCGAACACGTTGATATGTCCGGTGCCGTCGTACCAGGTGTTCTCGATCGACGGGACGGCGATCAGGTCGTCCTGGCCCGCGTTGAACTTCCCGGCGCTCTCGTGGAGGTAGCGCCACTCGGCGGAGTCGGCGTCCCGCCAGTCCTCGACGAAGTCGTCGCCGTTGCGGATGTCCCACATGACATCGTGCTCGGTGACCGCGAAGAAGTCCGCGTCGGTCTCGTCGTGGACATGGTCGTAGGCGTCCGGCGGGAGTTGCACACCGTCGCTCACCGAGGTATGCGCGTGGAACTCGCCGGTGTAGAGGGTCCTGCCGAGGAAAACCGGCCGGTCATCGCCGGCCGCCGAGGCCGGGGAGGCCGGGGCGCCGATCAGTGCGCCGGCCGCGAGTGCGACGGCCGTGATGGCACCGGGCCAGGGGGAGGTGCGTGGTGCGCTGCTGCGCGTCATGTTTCTACCGTTTCACATGGTCCAAGCGTGCCGATCATAAGAATCAGGGCAGGTGAAACGGTTCGCCTCGCATGCGTGTCGCGAAGGTGAACGAGCGACTAAACCTGACAAATGTCGCATTTATGGATGCATTGGGACGAGGGCGTCGCCGGCGCGGCGGCCACCACCGCCACCGGCGGATCATCAGGCCCGGCGCACCCCATGACGCGCCGCAGGCGCCCCGGGTGCGGGAAACCGTCCTTTCAGCGCCGCGCCGGAACGGCCGGTCAGTGTTCGCCGGGCAGCAGGTACCGCCAGGACAGCACGAAGACGGTCCCCGAGCCGGTCCTGAAGAGCGACCGGCCGTACTCCTGCCCGGCGGGAACCGCCTTGGTGACGGCACTCGCCGTCTCCCCCTCGACGTCCTTCTGCCAGACCGGGTCCACCGCGCCCGAAGGCTCCGGAACGCCCTCGGGCCACGGCGACGGCTTGCCCTCCGCCGACGGAGCCTCATCCGCGACCAACCGGACACGGTCGCCGACGTAGTCGGCGCCCTCCGCGGCGGCTCGGGTCGCCAAGCCGTCCATCAGCTTCTTCGCGTCCACCAGATGCCTGGGGTAGAAGCCCGCAAGCTGTTCCAGGGCCGGGACCCGGACCTCCGTCATCTTCCCGTCCTTCCCCCGTACGCCGAGGACGGTGTCCGGCACGTCCGTCACCGACGGCGCGCCCGGCTTCGGCGCCGCCGTCGGCGGCTGCCCGCCCAGGTACTCCCGCATCCGCGCGACCACCTCGCCCGTCTCGGCATCGGTGAGCGTCATCCGCTTGCTCGCGTCGGCGATAACCAGGCCGTCGCCGTACAGCACCACCCTCGGCGGACGCAGCGCGTTCATCGTCGCGGTCACGAACCCGCCTTCCGCGCCCCACGAGGCGACCGGCTCCGCCGGCCCGTCGTCGGCCGCGGCCGCCGACGTGTCGGGTTCCGCTCCTCCACAGGCCGCCGTCAGCGCCATCACAGCCACGAGCAGGATCATCCGTAGTCTCATGCCTCACACCACGTAATCACCCTCGCCTCGGTTCACCCTCGCGCCGAACAGCCGCGGGCCGCCCGGTCGGAGGCCGGGGCTTCTCAAGCAGGGCAGACCTCCTGGTAGCCCAGGTCCGTTCCCACGTGCTCGCGCCACTCCTGCGGCGCGAGCGGGCGCCCCGCCCGCGCGCACACGGCAGGGACGGCTCTCGCGGGGTCGACCGGCAGCTCCTGGAACGCGCCGTCGTGCCCGACCACGCGGAGGAATGAGCCGTCGGCCGTGAAAGCGAGCGCGGGCATGCGGCCGGCCACCGCGTCCGGATCGAACGTGCCGGTGGTCACGGTCCATCCGGCGCCGAGCTGGCGGCCGGCGACCACGTCGAACAGCGTCACCCTGGTGTCGTGGGCGACGGCCAGGATTCGCCCGTCGGGCGAGAACCCGGCCCCCACCACGTCTCCCGGCACCCGGAACACCCGGCCCGTCGTACGCCAGGTGCGGGTGTCCCACAGGGTCACCGCTCTGCTCCCGTACGGCGAGGCGCCCAGCGGGCCTTTCGGCGCGAGCGTCATCCACCTCTCCGCGAGCGTCCCGGGACCCTCCTCCGGGCGGAGCACCCTGCGGGCGACGAGGTCGATGACGTCGGCGCCCTCTTGGTCGGCCGTCACGAGGAACCGGCCGTCGGAGCTGAAGGACAGGATGCCTCCCGCGACGGCGTCGAACCGCATCACCCGCTTACGCCGCGCGAGGTCGACGATGACGACGCTGCCCTGTCCGTAGTAGTCGCCGGGCAGGGCGTGACCGATGGCGAGCAGGCGGCCGTCGGGGCTGACCTGCATGTCCGCCCGCTCGTGCTCCGTGGGAACGGACACTTCACCCAGTTCGCGCCCGGACTGCGCATCCCAGAGTCGTACGGGGTCCAGGAGGTCGTCCGTGGGGAGGGTGACCACCGTGTGTCCGTCGGGGCTGACCCGCAGGATCAGCTTGTCCCCCGCGACGTCGACCCGCCCGGTCTCGGTGAAGCCGGGGACCGACCATCCGCGCACGGTGTCGCCCGTCAGGGCGAACAGCGCGTCTCCCGAGGCGGCGAACCGCGGCTGCCGAGCATCGGAAGGGAGGACGCGCCGGGGACCGGTCAGCCGGCCGACGTCGTAAGTGGTCACCCGACCGGCGTCGTCCAGGATGCTCAGCCTGCGATTTTCGGGGTCGAGCCGCGGGGATCCGGCGATCCCGGATGCGACGGTGAGCCGGAGGATCGGGGCCGCGTCATCCAGCCGCCACAGCGTGAGGCGCCCACCCGCGGCGCTCACGAAGGTGATCAGAAAGCGGCCGTCGGGGCTGAAGACGGCGTCGGTGGAGAGGCCGGGGAGGACCCGCCGGTCCCACCTGCCGGTGGACAGGTTCCACAGCCGCGTTCTGGTCTCCTGCACGACGGCCAGCTCACCGTCGGGGCTGAAGGCGAGGACCGGCCCCGCCAGGTCGCGGGGAAGACGCCTGCCCGCCGGCGCTCCCCCGCCGGGGAACGTCCGCAGCGCTCCGTTGACGACGCCGAAGCGGTCGCCCGGCGCGATTCGCGCATCCCCCGGACCGCCCTCGTCCTCCAGCGTCCGCCGTGCCACGTTCCACAGCGCGACGTACGGCCCGCCGAGGTTGTCGCGTACGACGATGTAGCCCCCGCCGGGGCTGAACTCCACGCTGTCCGGGCGGCCGTCGTCGCCTTTCATCTCCTTCGGCCCCCACCGGCCCCCGCCCAGCCGTTTGCCGGCCCGCAGGCTCCACAGCTCCAGCTGTCTGCCCCGCGCGAGCGCCAGCGTGTCACCGTCCGGGCCCATCGCGGCGGTCACGGGCGCCTCGCCGATCCCGCCGAAGGTCCTGACCGGCCGTCCCGTCCCCACGTCGTAGGCGGTCACCCGGCCGGCGCCGGCGCTGATGAGCGTCCGCCCGTCGGGGCTCAGCGCCCGTCCCTCGTTGGCCGGCGCGGGATCCATGAAGACCGACTGCTCCCGCTGGGCCAGTGAGCTCAGCACCGCGGACGCACTCTCGGGGACCGGTGCGATGCGGTAGGCGGCCACGCTGAGCAGCATCGCCTTCACCGGGTCGATCCCGCGCAGTGCGTCCGCCTGCAGGGCCACCCGCCGGGCCGTGGCCTGTGCCCGCTCATCGGCCAGACGTCTGCCGGCCTCGTCGCTCCTGACCGACTGCCGCCAGGCGAGGGCGCCGGCGGTGAGCGAGGCGATGAGCAGGACGGCCAGGCCGGTCGTGGCCAGCCGGCGCCGCCTGGTCTGCCGCACCGACGCGGTCCTGCTCTCCGCCACGAACGTCTGCTCGGTGGTGTTCAGGGTCAGGTGCGTGGCGGCCGTCCATTCCAGCGCCTGGCGCAGTGCGGTGCCGCGGAGGAGGTCCTCCGGGCGGCGGCCGTTCCGCGCCCACCGCCGGGCGGCCTCGCCCAGCTCGCGGTGACGGCCGAGCGCCTCGCGGTCGCTTGTCACCCATTCGTGGAGCCTGGGCCACGCGTACAGCAGAGCGGCGTTTCCGATGGAGACCGCGTCTCCCTCGCGGCGGACCACCATGGCCTGCTCGAGCGCGGCGAGCACCCGATCGGCGTGCCGTACCTCGATCAGCTCGTCCAGGGCGGCGACGCGCGGCCCCTCGTCGCCGTCGCGGACGTCCACGAGGCGCAGCAGCAGATCGCGCGCCGCCTGGCGCTCGGACGGCGGCAGCCCGGCGTAGCACTGCTCGGCCACCGCCCCGAGCGTCGGCTCGTCGGCCGGCCCGCCGGGCGGTCGCACGTCGGCGGCGGCCCGGGCGCCCTCGGCCAGCCTCGCGCGTCCGCCGCCGTCTCCACCACCGGCGAGCAGCGCCAGCAGCAGATGCTCCGCGGACGGACGCGCGGCCGGGTCCTTCGACAGCGCGGCACGGACCGGCTCCCGCAGCCTCTCCGGGAGGGCATCGACGTCGGGGTCGTGATTGAGCAGCCGGTTGACGACCGCGAACGTCGTCGGGGCCGTGAACGCGTCGCGTCCCGTCGCGGCGAACAGGACCACCGCGCCCCAGGCGAACACGTCGGCCGCCGGCTCGGCGCGTCCCTCGGAGAACAGCTCCGGCGCCATGTACGTCGGGGTGCCGGCCAGCTCCCCCATCGAGGTCAACGACAGGCCGGCGGCCCGGGCGATACCGAAGTCGATCACGCGTGGCCCGTCGGGCCCCAGCAGGACGTTCTCCGGCTTGAGATCGCGGTGCACCACGTCCGCCTGGTGGATGGCGGCCAGCGCGGTGGCGATGCCCACCGCCAGCCGGTGCAGCGGGTCGCCCGAGAGCGTGGCCTCCTCCCGCACCGCCGCGCGCAGGCTCGGACCGGGGACGAACTCGGTGACGATGTAGGGGCGCTCGCCGTCGAGGTCGTGGTCCAGGATGCGGGCCGTGCAGAACGACGCCACCCGCCGCGCCGCGGCGACCTCCCGGGTGAAGCGGCGGCGCAGCGGAGAGTCGCCGGACAGGTAGGCGTGCAGGACCTTGACCGCCACGCGGTTGGCCACCTCGTCGTAGCCCTCGTAGACGACGCCCTGGCCACCCGAGCCGAGCCTGCCGGCCAGCCGGTAGCGGCCCAGCATCACCGGGTCCCCCGGGCGCAGCCTGTCTGCTGTCATGGCTTCTTAGACGGCGGCTCACCGTACCTGGTTCGGCGGCGGGCCTCGGGCCCATGGCGGGGTGCGGCCGCTCATGCCGTCACCGGATGAGGACGCCCCGCGCGAGGAGAAGGGCCGCCGAAACAGCGAAACCGGCCAGAGTGCGAATCGGCGCCCTGGGGCGCAGGTGCCAAACGGCACCTGCGCCTACGGCTCCTACGGAATCGGCTACGCGGTGCTAGGGCGCCACGCCCGGCTCGCGGCCGTCTTCCATGTGCTGGCGTCCCGTCGGCTCAGCGGTTGGTCCACAGGTGCCAGAACCAGTCGCCCTCGGAGCAGGTGTAGTGCTCCCAGTGGCCCCGATCGATCCCTCCCTGGCCCGCTGCCACGCACTTGGAGTGGCTCGTGTACCAGGTGCGGTACACGTCATCTCCGGCGGGCCGCTGGGCGACGCCGCCGTTCTGCGGCGCGGCCACGCCCTGCGGCGGTCGCGCCGGCAGGGTGGCCGCCGAAGCAGGCAGGCCGATGGCGCCGGCCGCCAGGACCAGGGCGGCGGCGCCGACCAGGCGGCGGGCGAGAGCGGGAACGCTGGACAGCGTCAAGGAAGCCTCCTCGGCAGTTGTGGTGGTCACCACAGATCCTGTCGCCACTCTCCGTCTCGCTACAACTACCGATAGTGACACACTCGCCTGTCGGCCGGATCGTCCCGGCCCTTGCGACTGGGCCGCTTCTGCCGCAGACAGCGCGTTCGTATGCGCGGCGATTCGGGGCTGGAGGCGTTCGTTATCGCCTTCGCGGCAGGCGGCGTGCGCCCGGGCCTTCGCGTCCCAGCACGTCACGCGGATTGGTCAGATGGCAGGACCGCAGCGACAGGCAGCCGCATCCGATGCACTCGGTCAGGTCGTCGCGCAGTGCCTGCAGGTGCGCGATGCGTGCGTCGAGCTCGGTTCGCCAGCTCGCGGACAGGCGAGCCCAGTCGTCCGGGGTCGGGGTGCGCTCACTGGGTAGTCGATCCAGGGCCTCCCGTATCGCCGCGAGCGAGATGCCGACGTGTTGCGATGCCCGGATGAAGGCGACCCGGCGCAGCGTGTCGCGGCTGTATCGCCGCTGGTTGCTCGACGTCCGGGTGCTGCGGATGAGGCCCTGGCGTTCGTAGAAGTGCAGCGCGGAGATCGCCACGCCGCTGCGCTGGGCGACCTGTCCGACGGTGAGTTCATGAAACGTGGTGCGGGCCCGAGGCATGGGCCGACCCTAACACTTGACCTCAACAAAGGTTGAGGTCAAAGAATCGGCGCAGAACACGAGTCGCGACAAAGGAGCCCTTCATGGCCGCTGTTCTCGTCATCGGCGCCACCGGGAAGCAGGGCGGCGCCGTCGCCGAGCTGCTGCTCGACCACGGCCACGACGTCACCGCCTACGTCCGGTCGCCCGAGGCGCCGTCCGCGCGGGCACTGTCCGCTGCCGGAGTCCGGCTCGTCCCCGGCGACCTGGCCGACCCGGAGGCCCTCGCCGGCGCCGCCCGGGGCGTCGATGCGATCTTCGGCCTCTCGGTGCCGTTCGGATCCGGCGGGAAGAACGAGGAGGTGGCCCAGGGCCGCCTCCTGGTCGATGTCGCGATGCGCGCCGGCGCCCACCTGGTGTACTCCTCGGTCCGCGGCGCCGACCGGCTCACGGCGACCGACATCCACCATGCGGACAGCAAGCAGCTCGTCGAGGCGTATCTGCGGGAGCAGGAGGTCCGGGCAACCGTTCTGGGGCCGGTGTACTTCATGGAGAACGTCCTCGACGTCGGTTTCAGCCGCCTTGCCGATGGCGTCCTGGCCAACCCGCTGTCCGCCGCCAAGCCGCTGGACCAGGTGACCGTCCGAGACATCGCCGGCCTCGCCGTACACGCGATCGAGCACCCGGACCGGTTCGTCGGCGAGCGGATCGACGTCGTTTCCGACCGGGTGACCGGCGAGGAGGCGGCCCGGATCCTCAGCGACATCCTCGGCCGCGAGATCCCGTACTACCGGCTGCCGTTGGACCAGGTCCGCCAGTGGGCCGGCGACGAGATCGCCGACATGTTCCAACGGTTCGAGGAGAACACCGACTTCCTCGACGTCGACGGGCTGCACGCCACGTACCCGGACGTGGCCTGGCACAGCTACGCCGATTGGGCCCGGACGGTCGACTGGGACGCCGTCCTGCCAAGCCGGACGATGGCGCGGTAACCCGCGATGACCAGACGACGCTGCCCGAGCTGCCGCATGACCCGAGCGGCCTCGTCTGCGAGTCGCCCGAACACCCGCTCTGAACGGGCGTGGCCCCGCACCGGGTCTCGCGCGGGGCCCGTGCTCGTCAGGCGGGGGTGCAGGTCACCTGGGACGGAACCGAGTTGACGCCGTTCCAGGAGCCGTTGAAGCCGAACGAGGCGGACGCGCCGGCGCCGAGCGTGCCGTTCCAGGACAGGTTCGCAGCCTTCACGTTCGATCCGTTCACCGTGTATGAGGCGTTCCAGAGCTGGGTGATCGTCTGGCCGTCGGGGAAGGTCCAGGCGACCGTCCATCCGCTCGTGGTGTCGGTCCCGGTGTTCTTCACGGTGACGGTCGCCCCGAAGCCGCCGGGCCACTGGCTGGTGACGGCGTACGTCGCGATGCAGGCCTTACCCGTGCTCCCCGAAGGCGAAGGGGACGGGCTGGGTGAAGGCGACGGGCTAGGCGAAGGGGACGGGCTGGGCGAAGGGGACGGGCTAGGTGAAGGGGACGGAGACGGGCTCGGACTGGGCGAGACCGAGGGCGACGGTGACGGGCTCACGGCGGTGCCGACCTTCTCCGCGGTCCAGGCGCTCACCCAGGCCAGCACCGCGTTCCAGTTGATCGCGACCTCGTTGACCGACCAGGCGTTGATGTCGTCCAGGTAGCACTTCTGTGGCTTGCACCCGCTGAGCCTCTCCTGGGCGACCGGGTCCTGCAGCCCGCTGTTGGGGCCGCCGGCCAGCGCGCCGGGCGGCGCGATCGGCAGCGACGAGTCGAGCTGGTGGGCCCAGAAGCGGTGGTGGACGTTGCGCGAGGGCTGGTCACCGTATCCGGTCACGTACGACTGGCCCAGTGGGTTGCGGCCGAACTCGTAGGCCATCGTCTCGAACACCCCGTTGCGGAAGCGTTCCTGCCCGCTGAAGTCGTAGGCGAGCGCGAGCAGCGCCGCGTTGTTGAGGATCAGGTTGTTCGAGCCCCAGATGTAGCCTCCGCCGGGCGGCGCGAACGGCACGGGGTAACCCTGGCCGCGCATCGCGGTGAGCAACGTGTCGCCGTTGCTCACGAAACGGTTGCGCAGCTGCGTCCCGATGGTGGAGGTCAGGCCGTTCGGCACGAGCGCGAGCGTGATGTCGCCGAGCGATCCGACCTCCGACCACTGCGCGCCCTCGTTGGTGAAGCTCTTGCCGTAGTAGAGGGACGAACCGGTGAGGTCGTCGCGGTAGGTCTGCCTGCCCGTAGTGACGTACAGCTCGGCAGCCGCCCAGTAGAACTCGTCGGTCACCTTGGTGTCGACGTAGGAGCCGCCGCCCTGGTCGTCGCTGCTCGGGGCGATGATGGACGGGTTGGCCTTGGCGGCCGCGTACGCCCTCTCGGCGGCGGTGAGGCAGCGGCTGGAGAAGGCCGAGTCGATGGGGGCCCACACGCGGGCGCACTGCGCGGCCGCCGCGGCGAGGTTCAGCGTGGCGGCGGTGGTGGGCGCCGACAACAGCCGGGGCTGGGGGTCCTGGTCGGGCCGCAACGGCAGGCCGGTCCACGCCTGGTCGTGGATCTTGGCGTGTGCCATGCCTGCCAATGGCCGCCCACTCGGGATCTGCATCTTCAGCATGAAGTCGATCTCCCAGCGGGCCTCGTCGAGGATGTCGGGCACGCCGTTGCCCCGCTCAGGAACAGCCATGGTGCCGTCGCCGAAGGCAGCGGGGTCGGCGCCGGAGACATGCGTGGCCCGCTCGTAGATGTTGACCAGCTGCCAGGCCGACATGCCGCCGTTGACCACGTACTTGCCGTGGTCGCCGGCGTCGTACCAGCCGCCGCGGACGTCCAGTGTGTATCCGCAGCTCGTGCGGCAGGGCACGGCGTTGTCGCCCTGGTTGGGCGAGACGTTCACGTGCCCGGCGGGCCGGGCGTACTGGTTGCCCACGTACTGGGCCTGGATCGCGGTTCCGCTGCGCTGGTGGTAGAAGAACGCGAGCGCGTCGTACGGCAGCTTCTTCCAGGCGTCCGCGCCGATGTCGAAGGGCCGGCTGGACTCGTTGCCCACGGTGAGCACGAAGTTCGTGCCCGTCCCGGTGTACGACGAGAAGTCAATCTTGTGGACGGTGTCGCCCGACGGCGCGTCCTGCCCGAAGACGGTCGTGGTCCCGGTCGCCACCACCTGGTCGGAGCCGTTGAGCAGGCTCCACGTCAGCGGCGAGGTGGAGGAGGTGACGACGGTCGCCTGCTTGGCCATGCCCGGCGCGTAGGCCACCTGGTTGACCTTGATGTTCTGCCCGAGCGGCGGCCGCGTGACGGCCTGCACCGGGCTCGTCGCGGTCACGACGGCGAACGACGCCGCACTCACGGCGAGCGCCAGGGACAGCGCCGCTCGGGGGCGACGCGTCCAGCCTGGTTTTTTCATGATTAACACCTCCGGCCTTTATGTTTCGTGACCGCATCATGAAGGCGAAAGTTGGGTGGATGACATTCCTCAGTCCGACGCGTTCCACTCCCGCAGGTCATTGAGCCGGGCTGACGAATGATTCTGAATCTTTCAAGAATGCTGTCGCCGACTCCTAAACTTCCGTCTGTGACCGGCACAAGCCTTCCCACTGAGCTAGGACCGCGGCGCCGTCAAGAGATCACGGTCGCGCAGATCGCCAAACTGGCCGGGGTGTCCCCTCCGACCGTGTCCAAGGTGATCAACGGACGCCCTGGAGTGTCAGTCGCCACCAGGCGCCGGATCGAGGACCTGATCCGTGAGCACGGCTGGCAGCGGCGGCCGGAGAGGACCGAGTCCGCGGCGATCATCGAGGTCCTCTTCCAGGCTCTCGACAGTCTGTGGGCGCTGGAGCTCATCAGCGGCGTCAGCGAGGTCGCCCAGTCGTACGGCCTGACCGTGGCCGTCACCGACATGCACGGACACAACTCCCCGCACCGCGAGTGGATCGAGGAGGTCCTGGCCCGGCGCCCCGCCGGTGTGATCGCCGTCTCCGCCGAGCTGAGCGACCACGAGCACGCGCAGCTCGCCAGCAGGTCCATCCCGCTCGTCGCACTCGATCCGTACGGCGAGCCAAGCCATCGCGTCCCCTCGGTCGGCGCGACGAACTGGAACGGCGGTCTGACTGCCACCCGCCACCTGCTGGAGCTCGGGCACCACAGGATCGCCATGATCAACGGCCCGGCGACCCTGATGTGCTGCCGCGCCCGGCTCGACGGCTACCGCGCCGCCATGGAGACCGCGGGCGTGCCCGTCGACCCCCGGTTCCTGCGGACCGGTCCGCTCTACGTGGAGACCGGCCGTACCGAGGCGCAGGCGCTGCTCGCTCTCCCCGACCGGCCCACCGCCGTCTTCGCCGGCAACGATCTGCAGGCGCTCGGGGTCTACCAGGCGGCCCTGCGGGCCGGGCTGCGCGTGCCCGACGACCTCAGCGTCGTCGGCTTCGACGACCTGCCGCTCGCCCAGTGGACGGACCCGCCGATGACCACCGTCCGTCAGCCGCTGGCCAAGATGGGCGCCGCCGCCGCGGAACTCGTCATGACCGTGAGTGCGGGCGACACCTCCGAACATCACCGCATCGAGCTCGCCACCCACCTGGTCGTACGCGGCAGCACCGCCGCACCGACCTGACCGGCGGACCGCCGGCAGCACGGGGCGCCCGGCGTCAGCACTGGCAGCCACCGCGGCGGCGTGAGCGGTCAGGCTGTCATCGATCACCCGCGCTCATCACGTCGCATACGGGCGCGGTGTGTGTCACCCGTTCCCGGCATGGCACGTGTTCTGCGCACGATGGCAGAGGACGGGAAGCCTGCTCATTTCGTCCAACACCACACGATCGCCCAGCGGCTCGTTGAGCCTGATGACGCCCTGGCCCGACGCGCCGACGCCTGCGCAGGGGCCGTAGCCTCGATAGGGCATCTGGAGTCCCAGAACCACCACATCTGGCCTCTCGCTGGCTCGAAGGGTGACGTCGAACGGTTCGTCACCGACGCAGACGCCGTAGTCGTAGCGCACCAGCAGTGTGCGTTCGTCGAGCACCTCGAAGTCTGAGACGTCGCCCGGCAGATGGTCGCCGACAGCGCCTTCGACAGTCCCGATCGCGTCCTGGTCGACCGCGACGTGGTCAATCGGGCCAGGGAGGTTCGAGAAGTACAGCCGCCAAGCAGGCACGGTCGCCATGCCGCGCACGGTCTTCAACCGTCTCGTCGTGAATCTGGCGCCGGTCAGCTTGTACTCCTTGTCGTCGGGGAAGGTGTACTCCTCCGGCCAGGGGGACAGCGCCATCAGCGCCTCTCGAGGCCCGATGACGGGGACCCGCATCGTGGACCCGTCGTCCCAGCGGATCTGCGCCCCGGCCGGCGGAGCAGGCAGCGGTCCGGCCACAACCCAGCCGTACTCCTCATCACTGTCGATCTTTTCGCGCACCTTCCGAGGCATCGCGCTCAGGTCCTCGAGCGGGACGAAACCCTCACGCCAGATCTTCGCGGCACCGCTGGTCCGCCAGGTCGAAACGGCTTGTGTGGCCTTCTCCTCGAACGTCGGTCCCAACAGACCAGAGCTGTCGCTGAGGAGCAGCACCACCGCCAGAAGCATCGCGGCTGATCGCACCATGTGCTGATCTTGGCAAAGTGCCGCGCTGACGTCGGCGGCGTCGCCTGAACTTGCTCGAGAACCAGAGGTGCTCTGCTCCGGGATGGGCCGAAGGCGCAGCCCACGCTTCATGATCGCGTAGGGCTACAGGAACTCCTCGCTACGACGTGGCCTCACACGACACCATCCGCCCCAAACCACGACTCCATAAATAGAGCGGTTGTCGTCAAAGCCAAACAAGAACGCCCCGGCCGTGATCGGCTCGGGGCGTTTGGGCTGTTCATGGGTGGTGGTCAGGGGCAGGGTCGAACTGCCGACCTTCCGCTTTTCAGGCGGACGCTCGTACCAACTGAGCTACCTGACCTCGGCTACTGCCGCCGTACGCGGTCCTGACGGGACTTGAACCCGCGACCTCCACCTTGACAGGGTGGCGAGCACTCCAAACTGCTCTACAGGACCTTTATGTCCGGGGGAGCTTTCGCTTCCCCGTGTTGTTCGGCTCGCCTAGCTTACCAGCTTCCGGGAGGTCTTCGACCTTCCGTCATCCGGTGCGCTCGACGCGCTCCACGTGCCCCCAACGGGATTCGAACCCGTGCCGCCGCCTTGAAAGGGCGGTGTCCTAGGCCGCTAGACGATGGGGGCTCAAGGCTTTCGCCCTGTTCCGTGACGCCTTCCGTCGGAGACCTCTGAAGCATAGGGGACGTTTGCCCCTGATGCCAAAGCGACCGGCGACGGCGAGCCGCTGCCGGTTGCCGTCGGCGACGGCGCCTGCGGCGACTCGGGAAAAATTGTACGACCAGGGTCCGGCTCGATATGACGCTCGCACTGGATCCACTGCTCGCCGAGGCCTCCGACCGTGATGTCGTCCCAGGCCTCCAGGCGGTGGCTGCTCTTGCCGAAGTAGAGCACCGAGGCGGTCAGCGGGGTCGGCTCGTCGTGTTCCAGGCCGCGCAGGCCGGCGCCACCGGTCGACCCTTGGATCATGAGCCGGGTGCCCGAGGGCATCAGCTCGGTGGACCGGGCGTGGACGTGCCCGCTGAGCACGAGCGGCACGTATCCGGACAGACCCCGGCCCACGGTCGGGTCGTGCACCGCCACGATGTCGGCGGCGATCTTGTCCGGGGCCGAGGTGGAGGCGGAGCGGGGCCAGTCACGCGGCGCCAGCTTGCCCGCGTTGGCCCGGCCGAGATCGAGGAGGCTCTTGCTCTCGTCACCCGCCGCCTGCACGGACTTGTCGGGGGTGAACCTCGGGTCGCCGATGCCGTAGACGCTGAGCCCCTCGACCGTGGCGGCGGCGCCGTCCAGCACGATCGCGTTCTTCTGCTTCGCGACCGCCCGCTGGGTCGTCATCGAGTCGTGATTGCCGCGTACGTAGACGTACGGGACGCCGAGGGAGCCGATCTCCTTGACGTACTCGTTCTCGGCCTTGGTCCCGTGGTCGGCGATGTCGCCGGTGTCGATGATCAGGTCGACCTTGAACTGCTCCTTCAGCGACTTGATCACGTTCCAGCCCAGCGGGTTGATGTGCAGGTCGGAGACGTGCAGCACGCGGATGGTGTCCGGGTCGGGGTCGAAGATCGGCAGGTTCGACCCCGCCTCGTACAGCTGGGACACGTTGGTCACCAGCTTGGCGAGCTGGCCGCGGTATTCGGAGAACTTCGTCACGATCGACTGGGCGCTGCCGACCAGGGACGGAACGCCCGTGAGCAGCCCGGTGTACCGGGGCTCGGAGATCGAGCGGGGGTTGAACGTCAGCGCGGCGACGCCGCCGAGAGCGACGACCATCGCCAGCGAGCCCGCCGCGGTCCAGGCCGCCCGCGACAGCCGGCGGAAGGCGACCAGGCCGGTGAGGAACCCGGCGGCGACGGCGAACAGCACCGCCCGCACGACGAGGCTCCGCAGCCCCGAGATGACGTCGGCCTCGATCGTCGTCGGGAGCCGGTCGGCCCACCGGGGGTTCTTGAGGATCTCCTCCGCGACCTCCGGGTGCACCGCCTCGATCGTCAGGTCGAGCCGCAGCGGGCCGCTGTGGCTGTCGAAGCTGAGTGCGCCGAGGGGCCGTACGTCGATGACGGTCTCCCCGCTCCAGGACGGGGTCAGGGACATTCCGATGTCGGCGGGGCCGACCGGAGTGTCCACCTTGGCGCCGAACGCCATGCCGAGCCATCCGCCGACCACCGCCGCCAGCACGACCGCGAGCACGCGAACGAGCACACGGGCGAACCGGCTGCCGACCGTCCTGTGGGCGAGAGCCCTCAACCGCGAGTTGTCCATCCCTTCCTGACTACCCGAAGTCGCGGCCTTTTTGGTTACCGGTTCACGGTGTTCCGGTTACCGACCGTCCGTCTGAGCCTCCAGACGTGCCCGCATACCGGTCAGAATCAGCGCCAATCCATGCTCGAAGGACGCGTCCGTCTGCGGGCCGCCGGTCTCGGCCATGACGGCGCGCACGTTCGGGTACGGCGCGAGGCTCTCCAGCGCCCCCTCGAACAGGGCAGGGTCGTTCGTCCCCCGCTCCTCGTCGGACTGCTCCTCCAGCACGAACCCGCCGAGGAAGCTCGCGAGCGTGCCCAGGCCCCACATCGCGTCCGTGCGGGTGAACCCGGCCCGCAGCAGCGACTCCAGGATGGTCTCGACGGTCCGCAACGTGGCCGTTCCGGGGTGCGTGCCCGCGGTGAGCCGCGCGGTGTCGCGGTGCGACTTGAACACCCGGCGCTGGCCCCGCAACCACTCCGCGAGCCACTCCTCCCACGACTCCCCCTCGGCGAGCGGCCGCAGCGGCTCCTGTACGGAGATCGTCTCGGCCATCTCGTCCAGGAGCTCCTGCTTGTTCCTGAAGTGCCAGTAGAGGGCGGGGGCCTGCACGCCCAGCTCGGTCGCCAGCCTGCGCAGGGTCAGCTTCTCCAGCCCCACCTCGTCGAGGAGCCGGATCGCGGTCCTGACGATCGTGTCGCGTTCGAGTGCCACGGTTGACAGCTTAACGGCGTTCAATACATCCTTAACATCGTTAAATTTAACCGCGTTAAGGAGATGCCGTGATCCATGCGGAGGGAGTGCGCAAGCGGTTCGGCCCGACCGAGGCGTTGCGGGGCGTCGACCTCGACGTGCCGGGCGGCTCGGTGTGCGGCCTGCTCGGGCCCAACGGCGCGGGCAAGACCACGATGGTGCGCGTCCTCACCACGCTGCTGCGCCCCGACGGCGGCCGGGCCCGGGTCGCCGGGTGCGACGTGGTGCGGGACGCCGAACGGCTCCGCTACCGCATCGGCCTCGCCGGCCAGCACGCGGCCGTGGACGAGCTGCTGACCGGACGCCGCAACCTGGAGTTGTTCGCCCGGCTCTACCACCTGCCCCGCCGTACGGCCCGCGGCAGGGCCGGGGAGCTGCTGGAGCGGTTCGGCCTGGCCGAGGCGGCGAACCGTCCGGTGCGGACGTACTCGGGCGGCATGCGCCGCAGGCTCGACCTGGCCGCCAGCCTGATCGTCTCCCCGCCGGTGCTGTTCATGGACGAACCGACCACCGGCCTCGATCCCCGCAGCCGTCTCGCACTGTGGGACGAGCTGCGCGCGCTCGTGGCCGAGGGGACGACGCTGCTGCTCACCACGCAGTACCTCGACGAGGCCGACCACCTGGCCGACCAGATCGCGGTCGTCGACGCGGGACGGGTGGTGGCGTCGGGGTCGCCGTCCGCGCTCAAGGCGACGGTGGGCGGCGACCGGGTGAGCATCGCCTTCCGCGAGGCCGCGGACCTGGCTCCGGGCGTCGAAGTGGTGCGGGGGGCGCTCCCCGGCGAGCCCGAGATCGACGCCGCCGAACGGCGGCTCGTCGTGCCCGTCTCGGACGGCGCCGCCTCCCTGGTCAGGGTCGCCGCGGCCCTCGACGCCGCCGGGATCGGCGTGGAGGACCTGGGGCTGCGCCGGCCGACGCTCGACGAGGTGTTCCTGGCGCTCACGGACGCGCCGGCCAGAGAGGAAGAGGCGGCGTGATCACCGTGGAACCCCCCGGGACGAGGGCGCGACGGCTGCGCTGGGCCCTGAGCGACACGTTCGTCATCGCGGGACGCAGCTACGCGCGACTGCGCGCCCAGCCCGGCCAGATCGCCGCCGAGCTGGTCGCGCCGGTCATCATGACCATCCTGTTCGGGTACGTCTTCGGCAGCGCGATCTCGCTGCCCGGCGGGGGCGACTACCGGAACTATCTGATGCCCGGCATCTTCATGCAGGTCATGGCGTTGTCCGCGGTCGCCGCCGCCACGTCGGTCGCCGAGGACATGGCCCGCGGCATCATCGACCGCTTCCGCGTCCAGCCCATCGCGCGCGGGGCCCTGCTGGCCGGGCGGAGCCTCGCGGACCTGTCCAAGGACTGGCTGTCACTCGCGGTGATGGCCGTCTGCGGCCTGCTGATCGCGGGCTGGCGTCCGCGCGGCACCCCTCTGGAGACGCTCGCCGGATTCGCGCTGCTCGCCCTGTTCGGGTACGCGATGATCTGGCTGGGCACGTACATCGGGCTGTTCGTCAGGAGCGGTGCGCAGGCGGACGCCGCGACGTTCGGCTGGCTGTTCCCGATGACGTTCCTGGCCAACGCGTTCGTGCCGCTGGAAGGGCTGCCCGGATGGCTGCGGGCCATCGCGGACTGGAACCCGATGAGCGCGGTGGTCTCGGCCGCCCGTGAGCTGTTCGGCAACCCCGGCTCGGCCGCCGCCTCCTGGCCTCTCCGGCATCCGGTGACGGCCTCGCTGTGCTGGTCGCTGCTGATCATCGCGGTGTTCGGGCCACTCGCCGTACGGCGCTACCGCACCGCCACCTCGCGATGACACGATGAGCACGTGATCGACGTCCCGCTGAAGAGGTTCGAGGAGCTCGTGGCCGAGGCGCTGGACACGATTCCCCCGAATCTGGCCAAGGTCATGGACAACGTCGTGGTCGTGGTGGTCGACGACCCGCCCGAGCCCGGCCTGCTCGGGCTCTACACCGGCATTCCGCTGACCGAGCGGGGCGACTGGTACTCGGGGGTGCTCCCGGACCGGATCGAGATCTACCGGAACTCGACGCTGGAGATCTGCGAGACCGAGGACGACGTGGTCGAGGAGGTCCGCATCACCGTCGTCCACGAGATCGCCCACCACTTCGGCATCGACGACGAGCGACTGCACGAACTCGGCTGGTGAGGCCCTTCCCCCTCGTCGGGCCACGGTTCGCGCTCGCGCTCCGCGAAAGCGGATCGTCAGCGGCTTGCAAAAGTCGCATCCGGCGGGCACTGTAAGTGACATGCTGACCACGGGCTGTCATATCCAGTCACCGCGACGGACACCGGCGGATACGGCCGGCGGAGCGACCTCTGCGGAGTGAGATGGCGGCCCTCAAGCCCGGCAGGCTGTCCGGCCGCCATCGTCGTCCTCCGGAGGTGCGGGCCACCTACCGGGAGGTCGCCGCGATCCCCGAGTTCCGGGCCCTGTGGCTCGGGCAGGGCATGTCGCTGCTCGGCGACCAGCTCGCCCAGGTGGCGCTCGCCGTGCTGGTCTACAGCCGGACCGCGTCGCCCCTGGCCACGGCCGCCGTCTACGCGCTGACCTACCTGCCGCCCATCCTCGGCGGGCCTCTGCTGGCCGGGCTCGCCGACCGGTACCCGCGCAGGCGGGTCATGCTCTGGTGCGATGTCCTGCGCGCCCTGATGCTCGCCGCGATGGCCCTGCCCGCGACGCCGTTCCCGGTGCTGTGCGCGCTGGTCTTCTGCGTGGTCCTGCTCGGGGCGCCGTTCTCGGCCGCCCGCGCGGCGCTGCTGCCCGAGGTGCTCGACGGCGACCGGTACGTCGTGGGGTCGGCCCTGCAGAACGTGACCAACCAGGCGGTGCAGATGCTGGGGTTCGCCGCCGGGGGCGCGGCGATCGCCGTGCTCGGGCCGTACCGGGCGCTGGCGCTGGACTGCGCGACGTTCCTCGGCTCCGCCCTGGTCATCGTCGCGGGCGTGCGGCACCGCCCGGCGCCGGTGCGAGAGGACGGCCGGCCGTCCATGTGGCGGATGACGCTGTCCGGCGCGCGTCTGGTGTTCGGCGAACGGCGGCTGCGCACGCTCGTGCTGTTCGCCTGGCTGTGCGGGTTCTACGTGATCCCCGAGGGCATCGCGGCGCCGTACGCGGCGGCGCTCGCCGACGGGAGGCTGCCCGTCCCGGTGATCACGGGCCTGCTGATGGCGGCGATGCCGACGGGCACGGTCATCGGCGCGTTCTTCTTCGGGCGGTTCGTCACCCCGTCGGGGCGGCTGCGGGGCATGGGCTGGCTGGCCATGCTGACCTGCGCGCCGCTCGTGCTGTGCGTGATCCGGCCGCCGCTGGAGGGCGTGCTCGCCCTGTGGGTGTTGTCCGGAGTCGGCGGGGCCTACCAGCTCGCGGCGAACGCGGCCTTCGTCCAGTGCGTCCCGGCGTCGGGGCGGGCCGCGGCATTCGGGCTGGTGCAGTCGGGGCTGCTGGCCGCGCAGGGCGCCGGCATCCTCGCCGGGGGCGCCGCCGCCCAGAGGCTCGGCCCAGAGCCGGTGGTGACGCTGGCGGGCGTGGCCGGGCTGTGCGCCGCGGCCGTGCTCACCATGCTCTGGACCGAGTCGCGTAGGGAGATCATCGCCAAGGTCCGGGCCGCCGCTACCTGAGTCAGGCCTGCGGGCCCTGGTTCTGCGAGTCGCCGGCGGAGGAACGGCCGTACGGGTGCTGCTCGTAGCCGGGGGCCTGGGGGGCCTGCGGGGGGTAGGGGGTGCCGGTGGGGCGGCCGCCCTGGTTCCAGCCCTGCTGGACGTTGTCCCACTTGGCCTTGGCGTCCTGCCAGACGTGGCCGTCCTTGTTCTTGTTGATGAGGTCCTGGACGATGGAGGTGTTCTTGCCCTCCTCGGGGAGAAGGAGCCAGGCGACGGCGTAGACGCCGACGCCGAGGCCGCCGAAGAAGCTTGCGACGGCGAGCCCGAGGCGCAGGATGTTGGCGTCGATGCCGGTGTACTCGGAGACGCCCGAGCACACGCCGGCGACGATCCTGCCGTTCCGAGTGCGGTGGAGCTGCTTGACCGAACCGTTGGTGTTCATCTCGTTCATACCTCCACAGTGCCTGTCCGGGGGGTCGGCGCACATCGGGATTCCCCCTGGCCCTACCCCGAGGGGGCCCGGATACCCTGACGGACATGGACGACCTCCTCGAACTCGACGACCAGCTCGACCCCGAGCACCGCATGATCAGGGACTCCGTCAGGGAACTCGTCTCCGACAAGGTCCTGCCCAACGTCGGCGAGTGGTTCGAGCAGGGCACGTTCCCCGCCCGCGAGCTCGCCCCGGTCCTGGGCTCGCTCGGCCTGCTCGGCATGCACCTGGAGGGGTACGGCTGCGCCGGGCTCGACGCCGTCTCGTACGGCGTGGCCTGCCGGGAGCTCGAGGCGGGCGACTCGGGGCTGCGGTCGTTCGTGTCCGTCCAGGGATCGCTGGCGATGTTCCCCATCTGGAAGTACGGCTCGGACGAGCAGAAGGAGGAGTGGCTGCCCCGGCTGGCCTCGGGGGAGGCCATCGGCTGCTTCGGCCTGACCGAGCCCGACCACGGGTCCGACCCCGCCGGCATGCGCACCACCGCCAAGCAGGACCCGTCCGGCGACTGGATCCTGAACGGCGCCAAGATGTGGATCACCAACGGCTCGATCGCCGACGTGGCGGTCGTGTGGGCGCAGACCGACGAGGGCATCCGGGGGTTCGTCGTCCCCACCTCGACGCCGGGCTTCTCCGCCCCTGAGATCCACCGGAAGCTGTCCCTTAGGGCCTCGGTCACCGCCTCTCTCTACTTCGACGACGTACGGCTGCCCGCCTCCGCGGTCCTGCCGGGCGTCGTGGGGCTGAAGGGCCCGCTGTCGTGTCTCACGGAGGCGCGGTTCGGCATCCTGTGGGGCGTCGTCGGCGCGGGCCGGGCCTGCCTGGAGGCGGCCGTGGACTACGCCACCACGCGGGTGCAGTTCGGCAAGCCGATCGGCGGGTTCCAGCTCACGCAGGAGAAGCTGGCCTGGATGGCGGTCGCACTCGGCCAGGCCGGGCTCACCGCCCTCCACCTCGGCCGGCTGAAGGACGCGGGGAAGCTGAAGCCCACCCAGGTCAGCTTCGGCAAGCTCGCCAACGTCCGGGCCGCGCTGGACATCGCCCGCCAGGCGCGTACGGTGCTCGGGGCCAACGGCGTCACGCTGGAGTACCCCGTCATCAGGCACATGACCAACCTGGAGTCCGTGCTCACGTACGAGGGCACCCAGGAGGTGCACCTGCTGACGCTGGGCAAGGCGCTCACGGGCCTCGACGCCTTCCGCTGACGCATCCGGTCGCTTCGGCCCGTCTGTGCGATCAGGGACAATGGCGTCGCCGAAGACGCGGTACTCTCTGTACCCTGCATTGTGGGGAGTGTTCCGCGGATCACACCGCGACGCGGCGGGTCCGAGGAGCATGACCACGGGGTGCTAGCTCAATGGCAGAGCTGCGGACTTTTAATCCGTCGGTTCAGGGTTCGAGTCCCTGGCGCCCCACCCCTGATGAACTGGGCAGACTCCCGAATCATGATCATTCGGAAGCCTGCCCGGTTGCATTTCCGGTTGCAGTTGTGCTCTCGCTGGTTCACTCGTCCCACAGCGCCCGGCCCATCCGCGCCATGGCGTCGTCGGCCAGGTTCTCGGTGACGTGGATGTAGCGCTTCATCGTGGTGAGCTGGGAGTGTCCCGAGGATCACCTGAACGACCCGCATGTCTATGCCCTGCTCCAGGAGGAGCGTCGCCGCCCTGTGCCGGACGTCGTGGACCCTGGGCGTCCTTCTCGACCTCGGACAGGCGGAGCAGTTCCTTCCACCTCCTCCCAGTCCTGTCGGGAGTCGATCGGGCGCCGTGCCGGTCGCACGAGGCCGGACACCGCTGCTTGACGCAGGTATGCCGCCGTCCGGACGTCCGCTTCGCCGTGGGGCAGCGCCGCCAGCAGCCCGGGCCGCCCGCCGCGCGACGGTTGTTCGACCGCTCAAGCAGGGATCGGCCCGTACAGCAAAGACACAAGCACCTGAGCCGCGATGACGAAAACCGGCAGTGCAGGCATGACCCATGCCACGAGCTGTCGGATGCGGATGAGGCGCTTAGGCGCCAGCCACAGAAAGAGTCCTGCCAGCAGCCAGACAAATGGACTGACGACCCAGGCATAGGCCGTGACGCTTGCCCACTGGCTGACGGGAGCGCATTTCTCCGTCTCGTACTCCGTGAGTGGGTCAAGACCGCACTCGTCCAGCTCTAGGGAGTAGCTGACCAGGAGCCAAGCGAAGAACGCAGCGACCCACGACAGCACCGCGGCAATCAGAGACCACCCGACGAATGTCATTCGCAACGGGAACCTTGGAGGCGACGTTGCCGATCCAGCCAGATCATCTGTCACGGCTCCGAACCTAGGGTTTCCCTATAGAGGGATCAATTCAAACCCAGCCTCCGGCGAGGGTGCTCCGGCTCCGGCTCCGGGGTAATCGTCAAGGGCCTGCTCAGCGTTGCTTTGCTGGCGATAGGTGGCTGAGGTAGGGGCCTGATCACCCCGCCCGCCATCGACCCGGGACAAGCCGAGCAGACCAAGGCCGCCGGGTCACTCATGACCCGCCCGAAGCCCAGGTAAGCGCCCGTACGGGCCGTGATCCATGCAATTCCCAAGCTGACAGCGCGCCCGCCCCAAGCCGAGCATTTCTAGGCGCTCTCAGCCCCGGCCCCCGGCGAGCGGCGCAACTCGTCGTGATGCAACACCTCCACGAACATGATTCGTCCGTCGACAACGTCGAGGATCAGATAGCCCTTCTCCGGAAGCAGTGGCACGCATCGATACCCGAGGCCGTATGCCCCACTTGAACGTTCAGCCGTGTAGAAGCTCTGGCAGAAGTCATCGCCACATCCACATTCGCCATAGAACCGGATATCCAAAGCGCAGACGGCGAGATCTTCCTCACCCTCTTCCCTCAAGCACGTGATCAGCTCTGCGATGAGATCGGGGAACAGATCCCGTACAAGTGGCCCTTCCGTCATGATCACCCGCATAGTGTCCCAGCGCGCCTCTAGGCAGCACCAGAAAGATCGAAGTCATGGGCGGATACCCCTGGATGAGGACTAACGGCAACAGCCACGAAAGGCGCCTGATGGTCTCCCACTCTGACGCAGACGATGGCGATGGAGACCAGCGGCAAGACGACAGGGGAAACGTCGCTCATAGTGCGTCGATCATTGCGGGCGCTGCCGCCGCAAACAAGAGCTGCGCCTCCGTGGGGCGCTTCGGCTCCGGCTCCGGGGTAAGCACCAAAGGCCCCCTTGGGGCTCACCGAGCTGGGGCGTCATTCGTATGATCACGTCATGGCCCTTGACCTGTTCGCAGGAATCCCGGTGGCCGACTACGCGGTGGCCGTGCAGTGGTACGAACAGCTGCTGGGCTCCCCGCCGGCGTTCTTCCCGAACGACACGGAGGCTGTGTGGGAGCTGGCGGAGCATCGATACATGTTCATCGAGCAGCGGCCCGAGCGTGCCGGCCACGCCATGCACACGGTCTTCGTCGATGACCTCGATGCGCTCGTCGCGCGAATCGCCGATCGAGGACTGGCCCCGGCGGAGCAGGAGACCTACTCGAACGGCGTGCGCAAGGCCACGTACCGCGATCCCGACGGCAACGAGATCGGATTCGGCGGCGCTCCGCTGTGACGGGCCCGGCACGCCGCTCGATCACCCGGTCTTGAGGTTCTTCCGGTACTTCTCGGCCAGCTTGACGAACTCGGAGTGGGAGTCGGCGAACTTCATGACGCCCTTCTGCGGGTCGGTCACCACGAACCACAGCCAGCGGCCGGCGGCCGGGTTCAGGGCAGCCTCGATGGCGTCCATGCCCGGGTTGCAGATGGGACCGGGCGGCAGGCCAAGGTGCGCATAGGTGTTGTACGGCGACCGGCTCTTGAGATCCTCGTCCGAAGCCCTGCTGCCGAACTTGTTCAGGCCGTATAGAACCGTGCTGTCCATCTGCAGCCTCATCGCGGGCGTGCCGTTCAGCCGGTTATAGACAACCCGCGCGACCTTGGGCATGTCGCGCTTGTCGCGCGACTCGGCCTGCACGATGCTGGCGATGGTCATGATCTCCAATGGCGTACGGCCGAGACGCCTGGCGCCTTCCACCAGGCCGGTGTCCTCGGCGACGCTTCTGAAGCGTGTCACCATCCCGGCGAGGATGTCCTTCGGGCTCGACGTGGGCGAGACGTGATAGGTCCCCGGAAAGGCGAACCCTTCCAGCGCGCCCTTGGCGTAGACGGGAAGGCCGAGCGCCTCGTCGTCTTCGGCGGCACGCTCGAACTCCTCCAGCGGCTTGCCGGTGGCGGCCGACAGATCCGCCAACACCCTGGAAAGCCGCAGTCCTTCGTGCACCGTGATCCGGTTGTCCGTACGCGTCTCGCCGGAGCCCTGGCCGGGGAGAAGCCCGGGGGCCGCCGTACGCGAGGACAGGCCCTGGACCGCGAGCGTGGATCCGACCGCCAGCACGGTCACGGTCGCCGCCGCCATCAGCGCGACGCCGCGGCGCCCGGACCGGCGCCCGTCGACGCGAAGGAACCGGCCAGGCGGGGGTGGCTGCTCCTCATGGGCCATGTCGGACAGAGTCTCGCGCAGCAGATCCTCGATGTTCATCCGAACTCCCTCACGGTGCTCAGTTCGGGCGCCGCCTTCTTCAGACGCTCCAACGACCGGTAAATCTGGCTACGGACCGACCCCACCCTGACGCCGAGCAGCCGGGCGATCTCGGTCTCCGACAGGTCCTCGAAATAGCGGAGCACGAGCATGGTCCGCTGCCGGGGCGTCAGCCGGGCGAGAGCCGTACGCATCACGAGGCGAAGATCCACCATCTCGGCGTACTCGCCGCCGATGTGGTCGGGCAGCCGACCGGTGGGCACTTCGGCGATACGGGAGCGGCGCCGCCACCGGCTCACCTGCTCGTGGTACATGACACGGCGGACGTAACCCTCGATGGACGCGGGATCGCGCAGGCCGCGCCACTTCGCGGCCGTTTTCGCCAACGCCGACTGCACCAGGTCCTCGGCGGCGTGCCGGTCACCGGTCAGCAGGTACGCGGTGCGGAACAGCGCCCCTGATCGATCGATGACGAAGGCCCGGAAGTCCTCCTCGAATCCTGGATCCACCTGTCCTCCTTCGGAGTGTCACCAGCCAAGGACGCGGACAGGGCGCCGAACTATGCCGGCATGGCCGAAGCGTTCTGCATCACGGGCCGCATAGCCCTGACCTGCATGAGCACCGGCTCGCTCTGGCGCTCGCCGAACGACGTGCCGGCGGCCGGCTGGAACCCGGCTCCCTCCGGCCGCTTACTTCACCGCCCGCTACTGCGAAAGCCCCGAAGGCACATCCCCGAGGCTCGCGCGGCGCGTGAGAGAGTGACCACGTGGTCGGCCACCCGCCTGATTCCGTCAACCGCTGGCTCGCAGTGTGGGATGTGAACAGCTCCTACGCCTGTCAGCCCGAGCAAGGCGAAGGGCGGTGGCTGTGGGCGCAGACGGCCATGTACGCGCTTGCCAGAGCCGAGGCAGCAGGTTTGGACGCCATTGGCGCCAATGCGCGCAGATTCCAGCTGCGCGCATTTCTGATCGAGAACATCGGCCCCACAGACGCACCGCTCTTCAACCCGGATGCCCTCGCCGTGGACATCCTTGCGGCTCTCCCCCTGCGACTGGAGGACGCCGCAGAGTGGGTCACCACCTGGCGGCAGCGACCCCCCGCGCAGATTCTGGCCCTCCGTCAGTGCAAGAACCTGTTGGCGTCGGCCCCGGCCATCCGTGGCCATCTGTCAGTGACGCCCACAGCAGAAGCACTCGATCAATGGCTGGCTCTCCGCGAGCGGCTTCCTTAACTGCAGATCGGATCATGTACGAGCTTTGACCCGGGTTGGACAGCGACGTTTCGGAACGCCCCTCGGCCTCGGGGAAATGATTCGAAACTCTGTCGCTCTTGCCGCGTGATCGTCCTACTCTGACCGTATGGCTCATGGAAAGACGTCTTTCGTGTGTTTGGCGTGCCGCGCCTCGTACAAGCAGCCATCTCCAGGCCCGGGCCTTGGCGATCGGCGCTGCCCCCGGTGCGCCCAGCCGCTCATCCATGTCGGCTCCGCCTTCGCGGCTCCACGTCGTAGGGACAGCGCAGGCTGGCGGGCCCTTTCGGTGCTGCTGCACGCGGGTATCCGCTTCAACAAAAGTTGTTGCGGGGGCCCTGGTTACCGCCCGCGCTCGCTCAGTGAGGTGCGCGCACGTATGACGTTCGCCCGGAGAACAGGAAAACCCTTCTCCGAAGCTCTGGTGCGCCGCGAACTCCCCTGATCAGGACCTCCCAGCGCCCGAGCAGCGTTGTGGCAGAGGCCGGCCATGCCGCACATATCACTCGCGACTCAAAGGCGGGTGACCGTCGTGTATGCCGATCGGCAGTGACGTGATCGGCTACGGTGCATGCCGCCTCTACCGGTCGTACGAATCCCCCGACAGGAGGATCACCCGATCATGAAGGTGCCGGTAAGACAACTGTTATGGGGCCTGATCGGTGTGGTCACAGCTCTGGCCACCTACGTCGTCGTAGCGTTCTTTCTCTTCATTGCGACGTTGAGCCTTTACACGATCCCGATTCTCGTCGTTTATACGCCGCCGGCCTTCCTGGCAATCGGTGTCCTGGGAGCCGCCCTATCCATGAAGGCACTGACGCGGGCACATTCGCCGAGGCCGAAAAACGTCTCGCGTCTGTCGTTCTGGTGCGGTTGGGCGATATGCCCGGCCGGATATCTTGTCCTTCTCATCTTCGGAAGCTGACGACGCCCTTTTTCGAGTGGGTGCAGGGCACCTACGCGAGCACCGTCGGTCGCGATCATGGCTGTGGTGCCCGAACGCCGCCGCGGCGACCGTGGCCGCTCAGCCCGTGCGGGATCCCCCGAAGGAGGCATATGCTCCCGATCGTGCGTCGAATCGCGGTAACGGTAGTGGCCGCACTGATGGCAGCCGGCTGTACATTCGAGCCGGAGCAAGCAAAACCACCTCCTGCGGTCGCGTTCACGCCGGAGTTGGCGGAGTCAGTCCTTGCGGAAGTTGTCGCCGGAGTCAGCAAGAACGGCGTCGCCGATTTCTGCTCCGAGTTCGCGCGCAGCACGGGGACATGTGAGTCTCTTCTGCAGGATGCCTTGGGGCGGTGCCTGCTGCCCGGAGACAAGCCCACCGTGAAGCGCTCGGTGCATCTACCGGCCACGGACAAGTACGAAGAGACGTGGCAGCTGGTGGTTCAGGGTAGAACACTCGACGGCCAGAAGTATGTTTCGGATTTTCCGATCGTTCTATCGGCGGGCGCGCCGAAAGCTGTAATAGGAATCTATTGGACGGGTCAGGGTTACGGCAGGAATATGGACGACCCCCCGAAGTACACGGTCCCCCCGCAGAACGCCTGCCCTCGGTAACAGTGTCACGCGGCATTGCGGACGATGTGCAGCACGGTCCGCAGGACTCGCTGTGTCCAGTCCACCAGCGTCCCGGCGAAGCCGGCGCCGGCGAACACGTACCGGACCGGCGTGCCCGGGTACATGCTGAGCAGGGCGTGCTTTTCCGGCCGTCCGCCCCTGTTCGGCGCGGGGAGTAGCCGCCCGTTGTCAACCGGTATCACCACTCCTCAAACACGCTGTGAAGAAACAGAGGCGCTCTTCTGGGAAATCGACTCCTGAGGGGCCGGGTGAGCCCGCCGGTCAATCACGGACGGATGACGGCCGGGCAGGGCTGCTCAGGTGACGGTCTGGGTGGGCCGGCGGTCGAGCTCCGCGGGGGTGTCGTCGTCGATGAGGAAGCCTCCGGACTGGTGGTGCCAGAGCCGGGCGTAGGAGCCGTCGGCCTGGAGCAGTTCGCCGTGGGTGCCCTGCTCCACGATGCGTCCCCGGTTGAGCACGACGAGCCGGTCCATGCGGACGACGGTGCTCAGGCGGTGTGCGACCACGAGCGCGGTCCGGTCCTGCATCAACTGCCACAGGGCCTCCTGGACGAGGATCTCGCTCTCGGAGTCCAAGGCGCTGGTCGCCTCGTCCAGCAGGAGGATGGGGGCGTCGCGCAGGATGGCGCGCGCGAGTGCGATGCGTTGCCGCTGGCCGCCGGAGAGCTTGACGCCGCGCTCGCCGACCAGGGTGTCGAAGCCGTCCGGCAGGGCCTCGACGAACTCCGTGACGTGCGCCGCCCGGGCGGCCCGCAGGATCTCGGCCTCGGTGGCGCCCGGCCGGGCGAACGCGAGGTTGTCGCGTACGGACCGGTGGAACATGGCGGGATCCTGGGGGACGTAGGCGATGAGGCTGCGCAGGTCCGTCTGACGCAGCCGGGCGATGTCCTGGCCCCCGATCAGGATCCTGCCTCCGTCGATGTCCATGAGACGCAGCAACAACCGGGTGAGGGTGGTCTTGCCGCCGCCGGACTGGCCGACCAGCCCGATCTTCGCGCCGCTGGAAATGTCCAGGTCCAGGTCCTCGAACAGGAGCGGGCCACGGCCGTGCGCGAACCGCACCCGTTCGAAGCGAATGCTCGCGTCGGCCGGGCGCAGTGGCTGCGGATCGACCGGGTCCACCACGGTCGGCGGCTCGAGCAGCAGTTCGGTGAACTGGGCCGCCTCGGTGAGCACGCTCTCGATGCGCCGGTATATCTGGTTGAACTCGAACATGATGCTGATCGTGTTCGAGTAGTAGGTGAACGTCACCACGATGGCCTCCACACCGAGACCTCCGCGCAGCGCCACGGCGAGGAGCAGGCCCACGGTGCTGGTGAGCACCGACAGCGGGGCGACGACGGTGTCCACCCGGAGGTTGCCGTAGTCCCAGGAGCGGAGGGACAACCTGCGCTGCTCGGCGATCCTCGTCCGGTATTCCGTGGCTTCGCGCTCCTCGGCGGCGAACGCGCGGACCGTGTCCATGTTGGCCAGCACGTCGGCGACGTGGCCCGACACCCGCACCTTGGCGGCCTCGCGTTGGTTGACCAGCGCCTGACGGCGGCGGATGAGCGGGGCGACGAGCAAACCGGTGACGATGATGAGGCCCACGAGGACGAGGACCAGCAGCGGGTGGTACTGCCACAGCACCACCGAGGCGAAGGCCAGCGGCACCAGCTTGGCCATGATCGAGAAGGTGAGCGTGTCGGCGAACTCCTCGAACCTGGAGGAGAACCCGATGACCCGCTTGGTCAGCGAGCCGGCGAAGTTGTCGTGGAAGAACGCGGCGTCCTTGGCCAGCAGCGCGTCCATGCCCACCACGCCGAGCCGCTCGATGCCCCGGGCGTCGGTGCGGTTCAGGAAGTGCAGCCCCACCCGCCATACCACCTCGCCCATGAGCAGCATCGCGCCGAAGCCGAGCACGTACGGCAGCAGCACGCCGATGGTGCCGTCCCCGCCGTCGGACAGGTGCCCCACGAGCCCGGCCACCGCCAGCGGCGCCAGGTAGAACAGGCAGATGTTCCCGACCGCCGGCAACGTCAGCGCGGGCACCGCCACCCGCCACTGCCGTCTCAGCTCGGCGCCGTAGTAGCGCAGCACCAGCAGGACCGCCGATTTCCGCGCCGATGGGCCGTCTCCGACCTCCTCACCCGATCCGAGCACAGCCATCAGCCCCTCCTGAATGCCGGCGTCCCCGTGGCCATGCTGCCCCAGCGCCCGACGGAAGGGCGAACGATTTTCCCGTCACTCCACTACCAAGAGTGACCGGCTCGGGGGATCGGAGGGGCCGCCGCGGTTCCCCGACCGGCCCGGAGGCGGGACAATGGGCACGGTCCCAGGCGGGACAATGGGCACGGTCCCAGGCGGGACAATGGGCACGGTCCCGCGTGTGAGCGGGGTCGGCAGAGGATCGCGGGTGCAGGGAGTGTCGATGGGCAGGCGGACGCCCCATGCCACGCTCCAGATGATCGCCGACGAGACGGGCGTCACCCCCTCGACGGTGTCCCGGGTGCTGAACTCGGCATCCGAGGCGTCGGCGCGCCGCTGGGCGTCCGCGGAAACGATCAACCGGATCCGCGCCGCGGCCGCCTCGCACGGCTACACGCCCAACCCGCAGGCCGTCGGGCTGCGGACGCAGCGCTCCCGGCTGATCGGCGTGATCGTGCCCCGGCTTCAGGACTACGTGCTCGCCACCATCTACGAGGGGATCGACGAGGCGGCCACGGAGAAGGGCTTCGCCACCTTCGTCACCAACTCTCTCGACGACCCGCAGAAGCGGGCGCGTGCGACCGAGACGCTGCTGTCCCGCCGGGTCGAGGGCATGATCTTCGGAGACGCGCAGTTCGACGGCGAGTTCCTGCAGGGGGTCGCCGAGCGTGGGATGAAGTTCGTCCTCGTCTCCCGGCGCGCCCGCGACTTCCCATCCGTGACCTGCGACGACCATCTCGGCGGCAGGCTGGTGGGCGAGCACCTCGTCTCCATCGGACGCCGCGACGTCGCGATCCTGGCGGGTGAGCCGTACGCCTCCACCGGCCTCGACCGGACGCGGGGCGCCATCGACGCGCTCCGCGAGGCGGGTGTGGACGTCCCGCCGCACCGCGTCGTCCACGGCCGCTTCGACGCGCAGGGCGGACGGGAGGCGGCGGAGCGGATCCTCGACAGCCGTCCACTGCCGGACGCGATCTTCGCCGCCAACGACTTCGCGGCGATCGGCGTCATGGGCGCACTGCGTGACAGGAAGCTGTCGATTCCCGACGACGTCGCTCTGGTCGGGTACAACGACACCGCGCTGGCGGCGGAACTGCCCACGCCGCTGACCACCGTACGGTCGCCGATGCACGAGATCGGACGGCGCGGGCTGGAGATGCTGCTCGACCTGCTCCAGGGCGCCGAGGTCGAGCCGCTGCGCCTGCCGCCCACGCTCGTCGTCCGCGAGTCGACGGTGTCGGCGGAGGCCTCCCGGTCCACCGGTACGGACGGGTCCGGCCCGTCCGTGTGACCCTTGACATGGGCGGATGCCACATTTAACCTGCCTGAAGGTTGCACAAAGGTTTGGGTAGTGACCCGGGACGCACCGGTCCCCAGGTGCGGCCCACCCGGCCAGGCGTGTGGGGTCGACCATTCCGCCGCCGGCCGGCGTGACGCCGAGGTACGCATACGTGACGGGCGCGCGACAAGCGGGCGGCCACGTCTCATCGCACATGAAAAAGGTCAGGGTCTCGTCTCCGCTCCTCACACAAACCTTTGTGCGGCGTTACACAAACCTTTGTGTGCCTTCTTGAGCTCAACTAGGAGGAGTCCCCCAAATGGGAGCTGTCCCATCCCAGGGAGCGCCGGGCGCGTCCCTGCGAGCGCCCGCGAACGAACCCTGGAACCGGCCGGTGACGAAGCGGGCGGTCGTCTACGTCAGCGTCATCGCCTTCCTCGCCTGGGTCGCCTCCGTGTACGACTACACCCTCTTCGGCACCCTCCTGCCGAAGATCGGTGAGCATTTCGGCTGGTCCACGAGCCAGTCGACGATGGTCAACACCTTCGCCACGGTCGGCGTGTTCATCGTCTCCCTCGTCGTCGGCCCGGTCCTGGACAAGATGGGCCGTAAGAAGGCCCTGGTCCTGCTGATGACCGGCGGCGCGCTCGCGTCGGGGCTCACCGGGCTCGCGGTCGGGGCCGCGAGCGTGGTCGTCATCCGGGCGTTCACCGGCCTGTCCCTCTCCGAAGAGGTGGTCAACGCCGTCTACCTCAACGAGATGTTCAAGAAGGTGAAGAACCGGGGCTTCGTCTTCAGCCTGGTGCAGGCGGGGTGGCCGGTGGGCGCTCTGCTGTCGGCGGGCATCACGGCGGTCCTCCTGCCGCTCGCCGGGTGGCGGTGGTCCTTCTTCTTCGCCCTCGCCTTCTCCATCCCGATCATCCTGCTCGCGCTCAAGCTGCCCGAGTCTCCGACGTTCCTCGCGATGAAGGAGGTCAAGCGCCGGCAGGAGCAGGGTGATCACGCCGGGGCCCGCGAGCTCGCCGAGGAACACGACGTCACCGAGCTGGTGGACGGCAGGACGAGCGGCGCGCTCAAGGACGTCCTCGCTCCCGGGCTGCGCCGGCACACCATCAGCCTGGCGCTCGCGTGGCTCACCAACTGGATGGGCATCCAGGTCTTCTCCGTCCTCGGCACCACGGTGCTGGTGGAGGCGAAGGGCGTCTCGTTCGAGAGCGCGCTCATCGTCCTCGTACTGTCCAACATCGCCGGATTCGCCGGATACCTCTTCCACGGCTGGATCGGCGACCGGATCGGGCGGAAGCTGACGATCACCCTCGGCTGGCTCATCGGCGGCTCCGTCAGCCTCCTCATGCTCCTGCTGCCCACCGGGCAGGGGCTCACGATCGCGCTCTACGCGCTGACGCTTTTCTTCCTCAACGGCCCCTACGCCGCGATGTTGTTCTACATGGGCGAGTCGTTCCCGGCGCACGTGCGGGGAACGGGAGCCAACGTGGCGCACGTCATGGCGCCGCTGGGCGGCATCGCCGGATCGGCGCTGCTCAGCGTGCTCCTCGCGACCGGGCTGTCCATGACCGTCGCCGCGATCACCGCCGGCTCCGTGTTCATGCTCATCTCGGGCTTCCTGATGCTCGGCACGAACACCACCAACCGGTTCGGCGACCACGCGGCACAGAAGAAGGAGGTTCTCGCATGACCAGGGACGACGGGCTCGAGGGCAAGGTCGCGGTCATCTCGGGAGGGGCCAGCGGCATCGGCCGGGCCCTGGCCGTCGCCTACGCCAGGGCCGGGGCGCACTCGGTCGTCGGCTACTACCCCGGTGATCCGCACGACGCGGGCGACACCGTCGCCGCCGTCGAGGCCGCGGGCGGGCGCTGCGTGGCCGTGGAGCTCGACGTCCGGTCGCATGAGCAGACCGAGCGCTTCGCGCAGGCGGCGGTCGAGGCCTTCGGCCGCCTCGACATCGCCGTGGCCGCCGCGGGCGTGCTGCGCCGCCAGGCGCTGGCGGAGATGACCGACGGCGCGTGGGACGACATGCTCGCGGTCGACCTCGGCGGCGTCCTGCGGATCTTCCGCTCCTGTGCGGCCCATATGGCGCAGGGCGGCTCGATGGTCGCCACCTCCTCGATCGCCGGCGGCGTGTACGGATGGGAGGAGCACAGCCACTACGCGGCGGCCAAGGCCGGCGTGCTCGGGCTGTGCCGTTCCCTGGCCGTCGAGCTGGCGCCGCGCGGGATCCGCGTGAACGCGGTGATCCCCGGGCTGATCGAGAGCCCCCAGTCGCTCGACGAGGTCAACTCGCTCGGCCCGCAGGGCCTGCGGGAGGCGGGGAACATCATCCCGGCCGGACGGGTGGGCACGGTCGACGAGGCGGCCCGGGTGATCCGGTTCCTCACCTCCGACGACGCCGCGTACGTGACCGGGCAGAGCGTGATCGTGGACGGCGGGCTCACCGTCCGCTGGCCGAGCTGAGGGGAACGGACCATGGGAGCTCTCGACGGCCAGGTCGCCGTCATCACCGGAGCGTCGAGCGGGATCGGGGCCGCGACGGCCCGGCTGTTCGCCGCGGAGGGCGCCGCTCTCGCCCTGCTCGACCTCAAGCCCGTCGCCGGAGAGCTGCTCGGCCTCGGCACGGACACGGGCCACGTCACGGGCCACGTCGTCGACGTCACCGACGCCGCCGCCGTCGAGCGTGTCATGGCCGAGGTCGTCGAACGGCACGGCCGGATCGACGTGCTGGTCAGCGCGGCCGGCATCCTCGACGAGGTCCCCTTCCTGGAGATGACCCCGGAGCGCTTCGACCGGACCATCGCCGTGGACCTGCGCGGGGTCTTCCTCGCCGCCCGCTACGCCGCGCCGTACATGGTGGAGGCGGGCCGGGGCCGCATCATCAACATCGCCTCCCAGCTCGGCATCAAGGGCGGCACGGGCCTCGCCCACTACGTCGCCGCCAAGGCGGGCGTGATCGGCCTGACGAAGGCCCTCGCCCTCGAACTCGCGCCGAAGGGCGTGCTCGTCAACGCGATCGCCCCCGGCCCGATCGTGACGCCGCTCATCGACGGGCTGTCGGAGGAGTGGAAGCGGAGCAAGGCCGCGGAGCTGCCGCTCGGCAGGTTCGGCCGGCCCGAGGAGGTCGCGCCGACCGCGCTGCTCCTGGCCGGCTCGCCCGGCGGGGACATCTACGTCGGTCAGACGCTCGGCCCCAACTCCGGCGACGTGATGCCGTGAGCGTCCGGACGGAAGACGGATCCCGGAAGGCGCGCGTCGTCGTCATCGCGACCGGCGGGACCATCGCGTCGAGCAGCGAACCCGGCGGCCCGGCGGTGGCACGCAGGACCGCCGCACAGCTCCTCGGCTCCACCGGCTACGGGGACGTCGAGGTCGAGGGCCGCGACCTGTTCAGCCTCGGCTCCTACCTGCTCGGTCACCACGAGCTGCGCCTCATCGCGGAGGCCGTCGCCGCGGAGATCGCCAGGGACGACGTGACCGGCGTCGTGGTGACCCACGGCACCGACACCATGGAGGAGACGGCGTTCCTCCTGGACCTCGTCCACGGCGGAGACAAGCCCGTCGTCCTCACCGGCGCCCAGCGGGCGGCCGACCAGCCCGACAGCGACGGGCCCCGCAACCTCCGGGAGGCCGTCGCCGTCGCCGCCTCTCCCGATGCGCGGGGGTGCGGCGCGCTCATCTCCTTCGCCGGGCGGATCTTCGCCGCCCGGGGCACCCGCAAGGCCCACACCGTCGCCGCCCAGCCGTTCAGGACCCTCGACGGCGGTCCCATCGGCCGCGTCGACGCGACGGGCGTGCACATCACGGCGAGGCCGGTGCGGCCGGCGCCGCTGGACCCGCCCGGCCCCCGCTTCGACGACACCCGGGTGGACGTGGTGACGGTCCACCCGGGCGCCGACGCCGCGCTCGCCCGGGCCGCCGTACGCGCCGGAGCCCGGGCGGTCGTGCTCGCCGGGACCGGCGTCGGCAACGCCAACCACGCCCTGCTGGACTGGATTACCGAGGCCGTGGCCGAAGGAACGGTCGTGGCGCTGTCCACGCGGGTGGCCGAGGGGCCCGTCGTGCCCACGTACGGCAACGGCGGCGGGGTGGACCTCGTACGCGCCGGGGCGCTGAGCATGGGCGGGCTGCCCGTCTACCAGGCGAGGCTGCTGCTGGCGCTGCTGCTCTCCCAGGGGGTCTCCGTCACGCGGCAGGCCCTCGCCGCCCACGTCTGACCCATCGATACCAAGAGAAGAGGATGCGCTGTGGCCAAGGAAATCTTCGTAGCGTTCGGGATCGACGTCGACGCCGTCGGCGGCTGGCTCGGCTCCTACGGCGGTGAGGACTCCCCGGACGACATCTCGCGCGGCCTGTTCGCCGGCGAGGTGGGCGTCCCGCGGCTCAACGCTCTGATGAAGAAGTACGACCTGCCGTCGACCTGGTTCTGGCCGGGGCACTCCATCGAGACCTTTCCCGAGCAGTTCGAGCAGGTCGTGGCCGCCGGACACGAGATCGGCGTGCACGGCTACAGCCACGAGAACCCGATCGCGATGAGCCGCGAGCAGGAGTCGACGATCCTCGACTACTGCATCGACCTCATCGAGACGCGCACCGGCCGGCGCCCCACGGGGTACGTCGCGCCGTGGTGGGAGTTCTCGCCGGTCACCAACGAGCTGCTGCTCGAGCGCGGCATCAAGTACGACCACTCGCTCATGCACCGCGACTTCGAGCCGTACTACGTGCGCGTCGGCGACACCTGGTCGAAGATCGACTACGACAAGGACGCCCGCGAGTGGATGAAGCCGCTCGTGCGCGGGCAGGAGACCGACCTCGTGGAGATCCCGGCGAGCTGGTACCTCGACGACCTGCCGCCCATGATGTTCATCAAGACCAGCCCGAACAGCCACGGCTTCGTGAACCCGCGCCACATCGAGGAGATGTGGCGGGACCAGTTCGACTGGGTCTACCGGGAGTCGGACTACGCCGTCTTCACCTTCACGATCCACCCGGACGTCTCGGGCCGTCCGCAGGTCCTGCTCATGCTGGAGCGCCTCATCGAGCACATCAACAAGCACGAGGGCGTCCGGTGGTCCACGTTCGACGCCATCGCGGACGACTTCAAGGCCCGCCGTCCCCGGGCGTAACCGTCCGGGTAAGGGAGCGCGAACAGGATGTGCGGTGCCTGTGGAGGCCCATCCGCGGACTGGGCCGGGCCCCTCGTCTCCGGGCACCGGCGCCGGGCGGCGATCGCCCGGTTCGTCGGCGCCGTGTGCAAGGGAGTGACGGTCCGTCCCGTCCCGCAGGGGTGGCTGGCGTCCGGCAGCACCGGCGGGGCGCGCGTCGCGCCGACCCTCGACCGGCTGCTGGACGGCGTGGCCCGTCTCCTGGTCCCGTCGGGATGGGACGAGCTCGAAGCGTCGCTGCGCGACCACGAGCACGGGACCGCCCACGACGACGACGCCTATCCCGGCTACCGTCCGCCGTCGGCGCCCCATCCGCAGCCGGCCGTCACGGTCATGAGGGTGCCGCCCGGCGGCGCCCTGCACCTGCGGCTCGCCGCGTTCGGGCTGGGCGTCCGCGTGTTCGACCGCCGCGCGGTCGCCCTCGACGCCCTCGGCCGGGCGGCGCCGTTCCGGCTGCTCGCGGCGGAGGGAAGGATCGTCGGCTCCGGCCCCGGAGTGAGCGCAGAGTGAACGGGGTGTGAGCGGAGTTTGAGCGGGTGTGAGCGGAGTTCGAGCGGACAGCGGGCGGCCATCCCAGGGTGGCCGCCCCCGACCGTCCCTCTTTATCGGTGTCCGGCGAGGTGCGCGCCGGTGGCGGCGGCGATCACCCGGGTGAGCGCCTGGTGCAGGTCCTGCAGTTCGGTCAGCTCCATGCCCAGCCGCTCGACGATCGTCGCGGGCACCTTCTCGGCCTGCCGGCGCAGTGCCCGTCCCTCGTCGGTCAGCACCACCGCGAGCGACCGCTCGTCGTCGCTGGCGCGGCGGCGCTCGACGAGACCGGCGGACTCCAGACGCTTGAGCAGCGGCGACAGTGTGGCAGGCTCCAACTGCAGCAGCCGGCTGAGGTCCTTGACCGACAGCGGCGCGTGCTGCCACAGGGCCAGCATCACCAGATATTGCGGGTGGGTCAGCCCCATCGGTTCGAGCACGGGCCGGTAGAGGCCGATGACCGTCCGTGAGGCGACCGCCAGGGCGAAGCAGACCTGGTTCTCCAGGGCCAGCGGGTCGACGGTGTCGCCAATCTCACTCACTACGCACCTCCACTGCCATGGTAGCGGGTTAGTACACTAATAATTAGTGGACTAAGCGCCAGCGCCGAGAACACAGGAAGTGCCATGGCCCGTAGGAAGAGTCTCGAAGAGCGCATCGCCGACCGCGTCGCCAAGCGCCCGCCGATGAAGGACAGCAAGCACTTCGAGCACGGCCCCGCCAAGTGGATCTTCGCCAGCGTGCTGGTGTTCGCGGTGCTCATTCACTTCGTCATCGTCGGGATCGTCATGCTGCTGGGCGGCTGACCGGCGGCAGCACGAGGGACGCCCGGGCGGTTCCCGCGATCCTCACGAATCCTCACGCGAGTGAGCAGGACGGGATCGGGCCCGCGGCGCGGTCGCCGCGGGCCCGATCGATTCACGTTCACCCGGTCGTGGCCGATGCGGTCACGGGCTGGTGCAGGTGATCGCCGGGGTGGCCGAGGACCCTCCGGCGATGAAGCCGAAGGTCGTGCTTCCGCCGGCCGCGACCGAGCCGTTCCAGGCCTCGTTGCGCACCGTCACGGCCGAGCCGGAGCCCGACCGTACGCCTCCCCAGACCTGGGTGACGGTCTGCCCGCCGGGCCAGGTCCAGTTCGCGGTCCAGCCGTTGATCGGGGACGTGCCCGCACGCACCGTGACCTCACCCTGCCAGCCGCCGGACCAGGAGTTGACCACGCGCATCGTCGCCGAGCACGCGCCGGTCACCCCGCCGGACGGCGAGGGGCTCGGGAACGGACTCGGCGACGGAGACGGGCTCGGGCTGGTGCCGGGACTCCCGCTGGGCGAGGGGCTCGGGGAAGGGCTCGGGCTCGGAGACGGGCTGTTGTCGGTCAGGACAGGAGTCGTCCAGTCCCGCCACTGCGACAGGTTGCCGGACTTCCTGGACGAGATCCGGAACACCCCGGCGGCGTTGCCCGACTTCACCAGGAACTTCTGGATGTTCTGCTGCAGAGGCGTGCGCCATTCCGACCTGGTGGCGCAGTGGGTGCCGTCCTGCACGTCGGACCAGTAGCTGATGTTGTCCCCCGCGCCGAGTGCCTTGTAGACCTCCGCGCCGGCCAGCGCCGCCACGCTCCCCGACTGGGCGCCCAGCCAGTCGACGTGGGGGTTCTCCATGATGAACAGCCCGCGTGGGGCGATCATCCCCACCATCTCGTGCGTGTCGACCGGCAGCCGGCTCGGGTTGCCGGTGAAGGAGCCGAACGCGTCACCCAGCCACGGCTGCTCGGAGTAGGCGCTGCTCAGCGGCTGCGCGCCGCTCTCCTGGGCGACGCCGCGCAGGATCGGAACACCGGCGCTGCCGGACTCGATCGGCATGGTCAGCGCGATGCGCTGGTCGAACACTCCGGCCGTGAAGGCGCCCTTGCCGTACCGCGAGCACCCGGTGACGCCGGTCGCGTCCGCCTTGAGGATGCTCCCGCCCGACTGCTCGATGACGTCGATGATGCGGCTCACGCCCCAGGCCCAGGCGGCGAGCAGCCCGGTGCTGCTCGAAGAGCCGTAGATGCCGTAGAAAGCACCCTGCTTGTTGTTGCGTGCCGTGCCTTCCTTGCCGACCGTGAACGGGTCGTAGCTGATCACCGCGGCGCCGCTCGCCTTGATGGTGGCGGTGTCCGCGCCGAACCCTCCGTACACGATGACGGCCGGGAACGGCCCGCTGCCGCTCGGCAGGTCCACCGGCGCCGAGAAGCCGGCACTCCTGCCGTTGGCGGACACGTTCACGGTGATTCCGGTCCGCGAGACCGTGCCCGTGACACTCGCCGGCTTGCCGGGCTTCTCACCGTAGACGTAGCGTTCGGCCAGCTTCTTGATCTCCTCGCGGCGGCACCGCCACTCCGACTTGGACGTGACGCGCTGCCCGTTGATCTTCTCGAACGGATCGGGAAGCCGGGAGTTGGACGCCGGCGACCCCAGGTCGGGCACCGGGCAGTCGGCGCCCTCGTCCTCGACGCCGGCCGCGGCCGCCGCGACGAGCGTGGCGGTGGTGGCGTCCGCCCTGGGAATCTCCGTTGCCGCCAGGCCCAGCGAGAGCGCCGCGACGGCGCCGACGACGAGCGCGCGGCGTGCGCCCCGGGTTCGGCTCCTGCCGTACGAGCCGGCGGCGCCGATCATCGGGCGCTCCCCGGGCAGGGCCGTCCGGCACCGGCGGCGGGCATGCGTCCGGCCTGCAGCGGGCTCTCCATCGGTGCAGGCGAGACCGTGAGACGTTTCAAGGTCGCTCGTCCTTCCTCCTGAGGATCCCGGACCTGTCATCAGGTCCCGGGATGACCACAGGCGAGTAGGGAGGTAGGTATTTTCGGAGAATTGCCGAAAACTTCCGATCTCCACAAGGCCCAAGTCACGCAAGGTCGCCACCGCCGCGGTCACGCCGAAACAGAGCTGTTCCAAGCCATTGCAGCGACATGTCGCACACAAGTTTCGCTTTCATACACGAAACTTTCAGATTCGGGCACGCCTCGCCCGCCCGAGCGGACCGCACCGGCGGCGTCTCAGGCCGCTCGGCCGGGAGGTCTTCCGCCGGGAGGTCTGACGACTTCGGCACCTCGCTCGTGGAGCAGCTCGGCCAGGCGTGCCGCGTTGCGCTGGGAGTTGTCCGCGCAGCAGTTGTTGGTCAGCACGTGCGTGGTGGTCGTACGGGCGGCCAGGTCGGCGATCCCGCCGGCCCAGTGGCGGAGTTCCTCCTCGGAGTAGAGGTATCCGAACCGCTCCTCGATCACGCGGCTCGTCCACTTCTCCGAGTGACCGTGGAGGCGGACGACGGCGAGGTCGGAGGTGGCCGCCAGCACCGGCGGGACCGACGAGGGATGTCCCTGCGGCATGTCCACTCCGACGTACGGCAGGTCGTTGGCGGTCAGGAAGCCGAGGGTGTCGCTCCGGGTGGCCTCGTCCATCCAGGCCGCGTTGCGGAACTCGACGCACATCCGCATCGGCAGGCAGCGGTCACGGCATTCCAGGATGTACCGGCGGTTCGCGCCGCCCGGCGGGAACCACTGCGGGAACTGGAACAGCACCGCGCCGAGCTTCCCCGACTCGTGCAGCGGCTCCAGCGCGCCGAGAAACCGGCGCCACACCTCCTCGACGACCTCCGGGGGGAGGTCGCGCCGGTACAGCGTCCGTTTGGGCTCCCCCAGCACGGCCCGCAGGTCCTTGTAGAGCGCGGCAGGCCGGGTCGGATGCCCGGTGAGCAGGGAGAACGCCTTGACGTTGAAGGTGAAGTCCTTCGGCGTGCGGTCCCGCCACAACTCGGCCGTACGCCGGGCCGGCGGGTTGTAGTAGGTGGCGTCCACCTCGACCAGGGGGAACCGGCCGGCGTAGTAGCCGAGTCTCTTCTCGGGGGTGGAGGCCTCGGCCGGATACCAGCCCGACGCGAGCAGCGACTTGTCCGTCCAGGAGGCCGTACCTACCAAGATCTTGCCCATGCCTTTACCTCTCCCCTCCCTGAGGGAGGGGATTCCGGCCGTCACCGGCATCGGGCCGCGAACTTCTCCGCCGGGCACGGACTCCAACAGGACATGAAGCTCACGACCTCGCTCCGTGTCGTCCTCCCCGCCACCGTGGCCGCCACCGTTGCCGCCACCGTTGCCGCCTCGTCGGTCTCCGCCGCGGCGCTGCCCGCCGGCGCGGCCGCCATGCCGAAGTTCGCCAAGCCCAAGGTCTTCGGCACCTCGTTCCAGAGCGACCCCCGTCACGACTTCACCAAGCACATCTCGCCCCGGCATGACGGCATCCTGCGGGGCTGGGTCACGTACTACCGGTCCGGGACGGCGGAATACGAGCCGATCAAATGGGTGAAGGACACGACCGGCCACACGGAGGGGCACTTCGAGGGCCCCGCCGAGGGCGACGTCATGGCCTACGCCTCTCCCCTGGCGAAGAACGTCGTGTTCTACAGCGCCACCGGATGCGAGGGCACCGTGGTGACGGTGAAGAACGACAGCCTCGGGTCGAAGCGGTGCTCGCGGAGTGTGCTGGTCTCCCGGATGAAGGACGGCCACCGCCCGGCGCTCATCACCGTCTACCGCGGCAGGATCGTCAAGGTCCAGGAGATCTACACCCCCTGAGCGGCCCCGCCGATCGGGGCCGGCCGGGTCCGTCTACGGCGGCGTCGTTGAGAGGGGCTCACCATAATGAGGGGATGTCAACGCCGCGGCAGCGCTACCGGGACCAGGTCCGTTCGGAGATCAAGCAGATCGCTCTCGTGCAGATCGGCGAGGGCGGGGCCGCGGCGCTCAGCCTGAATGCGGTGGCCAAGCAGCTCGGCGTCACGGGTCCGGCGATCTACAAGTACTTCCGCAGCCGCGACGACCTGCTGACCGAGCTGATCCTGGAGGGCTTCGACGAGGTCGGCGCGGCCGTACGCACCGCCGTACGCGAGGGAGCGCCGCGGGAGCGGCTGCACGCGCTGGCCCGGGCCTTCCGCGAGTGGGCCGTCACCAACCCGCGCCTGTTCCAGTTGCTGGCCGGCACCGCCTCGCCCGGCTACCAGGCGCCCCCGGAGAGCGTGCTGCGGGCCCGCAATGTGCTCGCGCCCCTCCTTCCCGTGTTCGCTGGGGGACGCTGCCGTCCGGGTGCCGAAGGGCTGCGCGACCAGATGCTGCGGTGGCTGGAGGAGACCCCGGCGGTGGCCGAATGGGTGCGCGCGTTCGCCCCGCAGGGCGACCCCGCGACCGCTCTCGCCGGAACCGTGATGGCCTGGGCCCAGCTCCAGGGCGTGGTGAGCCTGGAGGTCCAGGGACAGTTCGCCGGGATGGGCCACGACGGCTCCACCCTGCTCGCCGCCTGCATGGACGGCCTCGCCGACCTGATGGATCTGTAGGCGGCCGCTCCGGGCACCCGCAACCGCCCTCCTCGTAGCTTCGGCCGGTTCACGGGGGTTTGTGGCACTCTGCAGGGATGGGTGGAGACAGGATCAGCGCGGCCGCGGCGGGCACCTGGAAGCTCGGCGACCTCACGGTCAACCGGATGGGGTTCGGCGCCATGCGCCTGACGGGCAGCGCGGCCTTCGATCTCGGCACGCCGAGCGACCGCGAGCGGTCGATCGCGGTGCTGCGGCGCGCCGTGGACCTGGGCGTGAACCACATCGACACGGCGGCGTTCTACTTCTCCCGGCTGCGCTCGGCCAACGAGCTGATCAACCGGGCGCTCGCGCCGTACCCGGACGATCTGGTCATCGCCGCGAAGGTGGGCCCGGGGCGGGACCCGTCCGGCGAGTGGCTGCCGTTCGCCCGGCCCGACCAGTTGCGCGGCCAGGTCGAGGAGAACCTGCGCCAGCTCGGCCGGGACCACCTCGACCTGGTCTACCTGCGCCAGCCGGGGCTCGACTCGATCGCCGAGCACTTCGGGGCGCTCGCCGAGCTGCGCGCGGCCGGGCTCATCCGGCACCTCGGGATCTCCAACGTCCGGCCCGCCCATCTCGCGCAGGCCCAGGCGATCGCCCCCGTGGTGAGCGTGCAGAACCGGTACGGCGTCGGCGTCACGCGCAGCCGGGAGCTTCTGCGCACCTGCGGCGAGCAGGGCATCGCGTTCGTGCCGTTCTATGCCATCGCCGGGGAAGGCCGCGAGTCGGGGGCGAGCGGCACGGACCAGGACGAGGTGCGCGCGGTGGCCGCAGCGCGCGGGGCGACCCCCGCGCAGGTGCGGCTGACCTGGACGCTCGGGCAGGGGCCGCACGTCCTGGCCATCCCGGGCACCGGCAACCCCGATCACCTGGCCGAGAACGTCGCCGCCGCCGCGCTGCGCCTCACGGACGAGGACATGGCCCGCCTGGACGCGCTCACCGAGGCGCCTCAGGGTGCCTTACGCGCGAGGTAGACAGGGGTGAGAAAGTGCTCGACCACGTGTCCCCCCAGATCGTCGACGACTTGCGCGATGTCCCGCAGCAGCGCTTCCCGACGACTTTCGGGGAGTTCCCGGACGACGGCGAACGTGCCGTACAACCGGGCCGTCTGTTCCGCCGACATCACGGCCGCCCAACGGATGATCTCCGCTCTGATGTCGTCGAAAACACCGGCGGTGCTCAGCTCTTCGATCCAGGCGTCATGGTCGAGCGGCTCACGGGCCCCCTTGAGTCCGCCGGCAGGCCGATGCCGGCGGAGGACGCCGTCGAGCGACTCACGGAACACGCTCGGCCTCGTCGGGTCACCGTAGATCGTCCACCAGGCGGCGAACCAGCCGCCCGGACGGAGCAGCGCCGCGATCCGCGGGATCGCGGTCGCGCTGTCGAGCCAGTGCAGACTCGCGGCGCAGACCGCGAGCCGGAAGTCCTCCCGCATCCCGGTCAGGGAGTCGAAGTCTCCCTCGACGACCGTCAGCCGATGTCCGGCGAGTTCGGCGCGAAGGCGAGCAGCGAAGTTGGCACCCATTTCCACCGCGATGACCTCGGCACCGCGGTTCAGCAGTTCCCGCGTGGCCTGGCCGGCTCCCGGACCGATTTCCAGGACACGCGCACCCGGGTGCAGCGCCCCGGCTTCTTCGAGCATCTCGTACAGCTCCGGGGGGTACCCGGGCCGAGAGGAGTGGTAGCCGAGAGCGTCCTGGTCGAACAGCTCCCGACGCCGTAACCGATCCTCGATGCCGTACATCGACGTCCTTCCCTCTCGGAGATCCCGACCGGCGAGCGGCCGCTGGTGCATGGTCACGGTCCCGCCGGCGCTGCCAGCCAAAGAACTGATGGAACCTTCGCCGGGGCCACCGATCTCAGAAGCGAGATGCATGCTCCTGCCTTTCCCCGCATCAACCCCGGAGCGTCGTCTCCCGGCAACGAAGTGACACCTCCGCCTGCGCCGGTCTCATCGGCGAGGGCCTCCAGCGCACGCGATCGCAGTTCGCCCCAGCGCTCCTCCTCGGGAAACGCCTCGGCGGCGAGTCCCAGCAGGTCCAGGCGGCCCAGATGCCCGTGACATAGGGAGGAATCCATGAAGTCGGCGCTACACGCGGCCGTCAGCGAACGACGCGCCTCCCGCAGGAGACCAGGGTGTGGCGACAGGCGATGCGCCAGGAGGCAGGCGATGGCCGTTCCGGTGTCGCCACGGCACCATCCGGCTCCGCCACCCGCTTCCTGTCCTCCAGCCGCCCCTCCCCGGTCGGCGTCAGACCGGGCGGCGCCCACCTCAGTGATCATCCGTAGGCCCGTGTCCATGGCCGCGGTGTCGGCGACGAGCCGGCCCGCGCTGAGCAGTGCCCAGCCGATTCCGGCGGCGCCGAAGCCGAAGCCGGCTGGGTCCGCTTGTCTCACCGCCGTGCCCGCCGCCAACCGTTCGAGGCACAGGACGGCCGAATCCCGCAGTTCGGCGAATCCGTGTCGCGCGTACAGCTCCGCGCAGACCACGGCCGCTCCGGCGTACCCCGTCACCACATCCGGCGGATGAGATCCGTCCAGGCATTTGTACAGGTAGGGCGCGCACCGCCCAATGAGATCGAGATACTCCGTCCGTCCGGACACGGCGGCGAGGTGATCCAGAACGTAGAGCGTGCCGCAGATTCCGGTGTACGCACCCACCTGCCTCGGGCGGCCATCGCCTAAGTCCCGCCCGAGATCGGACAGCACCGGGCGCATGCAGCGCACCGCCAGCGTGAGATATTCCTCCTCATCGAGGACCTCAGCGGCATAAGCGAACATGAGCGCCATTCCAGGCAGCCCGTCATACAGGCGCGCCGGAAGGGGCCCATAATCCAGCGTTTCTTCCGGCACACTGTCCGCGATCAGGCCGATCCACGTGCAGTCCCCGACACCCTGGATCACGCTCCGCGCCACCTCGCGGACCGCCCTTCTCGCGGTGGTTTCGAAGCTTGCCATCTGTTCCCCGGACTCACCCCGCCTCGGCATGGCAGCCCCGGTCCCGCTTCGAGCGCGCGGCAACGTGCTCAGCGCACCCGTGAGAATTCGTAACTGGGCGGCACGGTGCTGCTCGCCGAACGCCCATAACCTCCGTTCGGCCGCCGCCAGGCCGGGCTCGGCGAAGAAGTTCTCGACGCTGGCCCCGGAACCGATACGCAGCGACGTGGAGGAAGGCGTGGTCTGGAAACTGGGGACGTCTCCAGCGAGGAGGGAACGCCGCTCGGCCTCCACGACCTCGGACAGTTCTGGGCGTCCCTCGGCGAGATCCCCCAACACGTCCGTGAGCCTCTCGGCGTCCAGCGCGTCCCTCAAGTGCCTGGGCTGGTGGCCTTCGTACAGCAGGAGGCCGTACACGCGCGTCGGCCTGACGAGGTAGCGGATCACCGTGCCCGCGGACCGTCGGAGCAGCTCCGCGAAAGCCGGCTTGTCGCCGGCCATGACGTCGTAGGCGTCCCGGAATCCGGCGAGCATCTCGGGTATGTGGTCTCCGGGATCGATCTGTCCGTCCGATTCGCGATCCCGCAGGAAGGGAAGGTTCCGGGAGGCCGGAAGCGCCGTCTCCGCTGTCTCAACGCGCATCAGATCAGTGAACGGTTCGACGAGGCGGGGTGCTTTCACGGAGATGCCTCTCCTCACCCCGCCGCCGATCGCGCTGTTGTCGACACCGCCTCTGATTCCGTCCCCGGGACCGGTACGCCTGGGCAGCAGACCCGTGGCCATGACGCTGTCGCCGAGGAGGGCGAAGGCCACGTCCTCGGCCGACCCCACGGGCGTCCCGGCGACGGCGGGAGGCTGGACGATCGTCTCGAGGTCGATGGGAACGGGGAAGTCCCCGTTGGCCACCAGGTTCTCCATGTGCATGTCGGCGGCGCCGAGATACATGAGTACGGCGGCGCATGCCCCCACACGCCGGTAGAAGTCGCGGACTCCGTCGTGACCGGAAGCCCCTTCGTGCTCGACGAATTCACACCAGCCGTATTCGCCCCGTACGACCACCTTCATGGCCCGCAGGCCGAGTTCGGGCCTGGCGGCATTGACCTGGGCGATGACCTGCCGGTACAGGTCCTCGGCGTCGAGAGGACGCGGTTTGTACACGACCCGGCCGCCGTCGGTGAAGGTCACCTGGGCCACGGACCGGCCACCGTGATGCGGATCCCCCAGTCCCGTCTGGATCCGCAGGACCCGCGACTCGTCGTCCGGCACGATCCCTTCCTGACGGAGAAGGGGTATGTCCGCCGCGAGCCGGTCGAGCAGTTCGACACTGTTCCTCACCCAGTTGTGCGCGCACCGCACGAGGGTGCGGCCGAGAACCGGGTAGTTCGCGAAGAGCGACGTGAGATACCGCCTGTCCCGCAACATGTGCGAGTCGTAATGGGCGTACCTCTCCTGCGGCGTCGCACCGGCGAGTTCTCCCCTGGCGCGCGCCAGATGCATGTCGACGATCAGCGTGTGGTGGCAGACGGACAGCACGTCTCCGACCAGGTTCCGGATCAGGGAGGCCCACGCCGCCGTCGTCAGCATGCCCCTGATGGCAGAACTCCTCGGGTGCCGGTCCGCCGCCTCTTTCAGGACACGTCCGTAGTGATGAGCGAGTCTCGCCATGAACCCCTCGAAGGGGACCCTCTCGTAGAGATCCCCGTAGACCTGCACCGGGAGGCCGGGCAGCCTCGCGGGGGCGGGGGCGAGGATCATCCGCTCGATATCCCCCATCCATGCGAGCGCCGTGCCGTCCGGCGCCGCAGCACGGCGTACGGATCCGGGTTCTGCCGCCGGCTTCATGGACACCTCTCCTGTCTAGCGAGTTGCGGTCGTTCTCGCCGCGCAGGCGCCGCGGATACGGGAAGACGGTCTCGCATCTTTCAGCCGGCCAGGAGCTGTGCGCCGGCCAGTTCCCGGTAGAGGCTGTCACCGCGGAGCAGTTGTGCGTGCCTTCCCTGCGCTCTCACCCGTCCCCGTTCCAGGACGATGATGCGGTCCGCGTCCATGACCGTGGAGAGGCGGTGAGCGATCATTATCACCGTCGCCGTTCTGGCCACCTCCGTGACCGTCTCCCGCAGCGCGAGCTCGTTGGCGGCGTCCAACTGGGATGTCGCCTCGTCCATCAGGAGTATCCGCGGGCGGCGCAGCAGAGCCCGGGCGATCGCGATCCGTTGCCGCTGGCCCCCCGACAGCGTCGTTCCCCTGTGACCGACCTCGGTGTCGAGGCCGGCGGGAAGCCCGGTGACGAAGTCCGTCAGTCTCGTCTTCGCCAGCGCCTGCCACAGTTCTTCTTCGGTGGCGCCGGGGGCCGAGTAGCAGATGTTGTCGCGAAGACTCCCGGCGAGCACGGGTGCGTCCTGTTCGACGTAGCCGATCTGGCCGCGCAACTCCGTCAGCGGCCAGTCGGCCACGTCCCTGCCGTCGATCGAGATCGTCCCGGAGGTGGGCTCGTAGAAACGCTCGAGAAGTGAGAAGAGCGTGGTCTTGCCGGCGCCCGACTCGCCGACGAACGCGGTGACGCCTCCCGGAGGGATTTCGAAGGAGACGTCATGTATCACCGGGTCCGCGCGATAGCCGAAGGACACGTTGCGGAAGCTCGCACCGGCGGGCGGACGAGATGCGGGCTCCACTGTGGATGCGGCCGCGGCCACCGCCTCCGCCGGCATCTGCTGAACCTCACGCATGCGGCGGACGGCCGCGACACCCGACTGGAACTCGGTGGCGCTCTGGACGAGCGTCGAGATCGGCTGACTCAGGTTGAAGAGATAGAGCAGAAACGCCACAAGGGACGACACACCCAGATCGCCCGCGGCGACCCGCGCTCCGCCCGTGCCGAGCACGACGAGAAACGCAAGCTGGACGGCGATCCCCGCGGATCCCCTGGCGACGGAGTTCCACTTCGCCGTACTCGTCTCGAATCTCCACGCCTCGTCCACGGCGGCCCGCAGTTTCGATGTCTCTCTGTCCTCCGCGACACTCGCCTTCACGGTGCGGAAGGCGCCGAGCACGCGTTCCAGGGCGGCCCCGATGTCACCGACCGCCCGTTGCACACCTTCCTGGGCACGGGAGATCCGGGTCATGACAAGACTCGCCGCACCGAGCGCGAGAACGAGGACCGCCCCCGATATGCCGAGAAGAATCGGGTCGAGGACGGCCATCATGACGATCCCGCCGATCAACATGACGAGCGCGTTGGCGGAGTTGACCACCGCTTGCGTGGCGGCGCTGCTCAGCAAGGTCGTGTCGGAGGTGACCCGGGAGATCAGGTCACCGGGCCGGTCGAGAGCGTCGACACGCAGGCGGACGATCCGCGTGACGAGTTGCCCGCGGGCGGCGCGGACCACGCCCGCCGCCGTTCGTTCCAGGAGATAGGTACCCGCACCCGCCGCGACCGCGCCGAGGACGACCAGGCCGGCGAGGACCACGACCGGACCCCAGACCGGTCCCCGTGCGCCGACGGAGTCCATGACCCACTTGGCCGCGAGCGGCTGCGCCAGCCCCGTCGCCGTTCCCGCGAACCCCAGGACTCCTCCCACCGCGAGGGCACGCCGGTGGGGGCGGACATGTTCCAGCAGAAGCCGCCGGACCTCGCCCCGCATACGGGCCTCCTTGGCGCTCATCAAATCGTCGCCTCCTTGTCCGTGCCGCGCATCGCGGAACGAGCCGTGATCAGGCACCCGACGATCGCCGTGACCAACGCGAGCACTCCGAAGGCGGCGAACGCGGCCAGGGGAAGGGCTCTCACGGTCGCCCCGGCATCGCCACCGGACATGAGGAACGCCATCCACACAGTCGCCGCCACACCCAGCAGCCAGGCGGGGACGACGGTCAGCACCATCTCCCAGACGATCATCAGGGTGATCTGCGCGGGTAGCGCGCTGACCTGCCGGAGTGAAGTGAATTCGGCCGCGCGGTCGGCCGCGCTGAGCACCAGCGCGCTGACAGCCGCCAGAAGCAGGAACCCACCGACCAGAACCACGGCGAGAATCCCGATGTTGGAGGTGTTCGCCGAGCGCTCTCTCACGTACTCCTGCTGGAACTCCTTCTTGTCCTCGACCTTGACGATCGTGGTCGTACCGGCGATGTCCTCGAGAGCCCTGCGGACATCCGGCCGCGCACCTGATCCGGTGCCGACCAGAATCCGGTTGTAGGGCACCTCGGCCATGTGAGCGGCAAGCGCACGGCCGGGGAGGACGAGTCCTTCCTGGCCTCCCTTGTCGAGGCCGAAGACGGCCGCCACAGGGAGGACGACGGGACTCGACGCTCCGGTGATGCGCACCTCCACCTGGTCGCCGAGCGCGATGCCGCGCTGCCGGGCGTAGGAGGCGCCGACCGCGGCGCCGAGACCGGCGTCGACCTTCGCCAGGTCTCCCTGCAACACCTGGAGGTCGAGCAGCCGGCTGGGGGCGCCCGTCGCGACGGTCGCGTACGTGGAGGCGGCGTTCTGGACCGACCTGTCGGAGCCCTGCCGAAGCGACGTGGCCTGTGCCCACGCGTCCCACAATCCGGCCGTGGCCGTGACTCCGGGGACCGCCGCCGCCCTCTTGCGGAACTCCTCGTCGAGGCCGATGTAGGTGTCGCGCACGAGCGGAGTCCGAACGATGTAGTCCGCGTCGATCCGTGCCGCGGCCTCCGCCGTGGTGCTCAGGGTGTACAGCGGGAGACTGCTGAGCGCCCATCCGGCGATCGCCACGCCTACGGCGAGCGGAGCAACGACCCCGGCGTACCGGCGGTGCTGAAACCGTGTGTTCGCCGCGGCCAGGTAGCCGCTGACGGGAGAGAGCGCTCCTACCGGGACGCGCGCCAGGAACGCCATGCCGAACACGATCCATGAGCCGATGAGCCCGATGCCGATCATGACGAGGCCGCTCGCCGCCACGCCGTAGACGCCGCGCAGAGCGGGCGGCATCAGGCCTGCCATGCCCAGGACCTGTATGCCGCCCGCACCGGCGAGCGACAGAAGCCCGAGCACCACCCTGGTCCTGACGCCACCCCGTCTTCCGATGGACGCGAACGCGTTCGTCAACGCCTCAGCGGGCCTGATCTTCAAAGCGGCACGCGCGGCGAACCAGGCGGCCACCTGACTCGCCAGAACGGCGATCAGCACGGCCAGCGCGATCGGCCGAAGATCGTAGACAACCCGGAAAGCCGGATTGAAGATCCCGCGGGACCTCAGAGCCACGGCGAGCACCTCTGCCAGGACCAGCCCCAGCGCGCTTCCCGTAAGGGCGCCCAGTACGCCGAGCAGCAACGCCTCGGCCAGGCACAGCAGCCTGATCTGCCCCGGGGTGGCGCCGATCGCCCGCAGCAAGGCGAGTTGTCTCGCTCGACGTCGAACGGACGTGATCAGCGCGCCGCTGATGACGGTGATCGCCATGAATGCGACGATCACCATCAACATCCCCATGGTCTGGGCGGTGGTCCGATCGTCGGGCAGGCTGGCTTCCAGCGCGCCCCGGGCGGTCCCCGAAGCTACCCGCAGGGTGGGCAGGTCGGCGGGACCCGGGGTGTCGCCCCGGATCTCGCCGGCGAGCGCCGCCCGGACCCGCGCCTCCACCGCCGCCGGATCGGCGCCGGGGGTGACGAAGACACCGAGACCGTCCGCTCTGCCGGCGCCGTGCGCCGCCGCCTTCGCCGCCTGCGCCGGTGTGAAGAAGAGCGTCCTCTGATAGCGCAGCGGCGCGGCTCGGTCCGGTTCGGCTATCCCGGCCACGCGGTATTCGCGAGGGATCCCGGCGACCAGAACCGTCACCCTGCCGCCGGGCGACACCGCGGCCGCCTCCGCCCAGGTGCGGTCCAGGACCACCTCGTCGTCCGATCCGGGGCTCCGGCCCTCGATGAGCGAGAACGGCGTGAGCTTCGCGCTGGTCCACCCGTGACCGAACTGAGCGATCGTCGCCGGGTCGAGCGCCGGCTGCCCCTGCCGGTTCAGGACGACCGCGGTGAACGTGAGCTCGGGCACGACCTCGCGTACCCCCGGCAACGCCTCGACGCTTTTCACCGCCTCGGCGGTGAAAAGGCCCGGCGCGCCTCCCGCCACGACGGGGACCGCCGCGTACCGTTCGACCGGCGCCTCGGAACGGGCCGCCGAACCCTGGATCACCGAGAAGGCGCTGATCAGGCCGGCACCGATGACGATCATCAGGAACGCGCCGGCGAGCGTCCCCGGCTGACGCCGTAAAGTACGCCATGCGACGCCCAGCATCAGTCGCCCACCATGCCCGTCAGGCTGCCGGCGACGCGCTCCGGTGTAGGGGCGTCCATCACGTCGACGATCTCGCCGTCCACGAGGAAGAGCACCTGATCCGCGTACGCGGCGGCCACCGGATCGTGCGTCACCATGATCATGCTTTGGCCGAGGTCGTTCACGGTCTCGCGCAGCACCGACAGGACCGCCCTGCTGGACGCCTTGTCGAGGGCCCCGGTCGGCTCGTCGGCGCACAGGATCCCGGGTTTCGTGACGAGCGCCCGGCATATGGCCACCCGTTGCTGCTGCCCGCCCGACAGCTCGTGCGGACGATGGCCGAGGCGATCGGCGATGCCGGCGCGACTGACGATGGCGTTCATCCAGTCCTCGTCGGCGGAGCGACCGGCCAGGCGCAGGGGAAGCGTGATGTTCTCCGCCGCGGTCAGCGCGGGCATCAGGTTGAAGGACTGGAAGACGAACCCGACCCGCTCACGGCGGATCATGGCGAGTCGCTTCTCGGGCAGGCCGGTCAGCTTGGTGTCGCCCAGGTAGACCGATCCCGAACTCGGTTCGAGCAGTCCCGCCGCGCACTGCAACAAGGTCGTCTTGCCCGAGCCGGAAGGACCCATGACGGCGGTGAAGGTGCCGGAGGCGAAGCTCCAGTTCGCGTTCTTCAACGCGACCACCGCCGTCTGCCCCTCACCGTAAACGTGGGTCACCTCTTCCAGGCGGACGGCGGCCCGCGTGTCCACAGTGTTCGTCTCAGCGCGCGTCATGAACCGCCACCTTCATGGTCACGAAGAAGTGAGCGATCTCCGCCGGGTTCTCACCGATGGGCTTTCCGTTCACCTCGACCCAGGCGTGGGCCTCGAACGGATGCGTGCTGACTCCCGTGCACCACTCCGGCCAGCCGCCGCTCAGCCGGCACAGCAGGGCCGTCGCGATGGACCGTTCGAGGCAGCGCGGGCCGGCGAGCCGGATGCCCATGCCGACGACCGCCCCTCGCGCGCGCTCCGCCTCGTGTTCCGTGGCCGGGCGCGCGCCGCGGCTGAAGATCTCCAGAAGGCGCCTCAGCCGGTACGGGCTGCAGCGAGCCAGCGGCCAGGCCAGGCCCATGGCGAGCAGCGCGGGCGGGCGCAGACGCCAGGGCGGCCGCTCCGCCGTCTCGAGCGTCACCAACTTCGGGCTCATCGGACCACCAACTCGGCCGCCTCGAGCTTCTCCAGCATGCGATGGACGTCCGCCGCCAGATCTCCGGCCGCTTCCGGATAGCGCTCACGGAGATCCGCGAGCGCCGACTCGACGCCCTCCTCCTCCGTGAGGTGCCGGATGACCAGCGCGGCGGTGTCGTTCATCTGCCAGTACCGTCCGCGCCGGGTGTCGAGAAGCACCGCGCCGGTACTGGTCTGCGTGAACGTGATGTGAGACGGCAGATGCCAGGTCATCCCAACTCCTTGAAATCCGTCCGGACGGCGTTCCACACTCATCCGATCGCTTCTCCCGATAGCGACCTGAGCCACAGTTCGACCCCGAGCGTGGTGTCGAACGGCATGAACGGCCTCGCGTCCGCGTGCTCCTCGAAGAGGACGGACCGCAGACCGCCGGGATCGATCAACCCCATGCGGGCCAGATGGGAATCCCCGCAGATCTCCCACAACCGCTGCCGGTGCATCCGGAGCCCTTCGTAGAACTCGGCGCTCCCGTCGCCCTTGGTCTGCCGGTCGAGGACGTACGGCACCAACCCCCGCATCGCGGCGGCGAGGACGGGCTTCGCACGGGCCGTCGACAGCCGGTCTTCGAGGCGGACCGACAGAGCCGCGTCGAGCACGAGGTCGTCCAGGTACGGGGCCTCGAGCGAAACCCCGAACTGCTCGGCCATTCGGGAGACCCCGCGGATGTTCCAGCCCGTCGCCTGGACCGACCGGACCATCTCATGCTGGACCGGCAGTGCGGAGAAGGGCGCGGGCTGTTCCTCCGCGAGTTCGTACAGCAGCCGGCGAGCGGTGCGTACCGCGTCCTCGGTCGCCCACGGCGGCATCCGGGGGACGATCTCCCAGCCCGTCTCGTCGCCCCACAGCCGCTGGTCGTCGATCTGGTCCGCGTTCCAGGCGAGCCAGCGGGGATACGGCTTCATGGTCGAGAACCGCCGGATCGTGTCGCTCGGGCTCCAGCGGTACCGGGCCCTGGCCGACCTGATGTGGCGAAGTGATCGCCACGGTGTCTGACGCGACATGGTGTAGACGCCCGTCGTCGTCGTGTGGAACAGCTCGTCACCGCCGGAGCCCTGCATGTGTCGCGTGGAGCCCATATCGGCGACCAGTTTCAGCACGTGTTCGAGCCGCGCGCGAGGACGGGCGAGCGGGACGGGCCCTTCCAGGTCGAGCCGGGCCGTGGACAGCGGGGCGTACAACGCCGGTCCCGTACCGCGTGACAGGACCACGTGCTCGGCGTGCGGGAGTTCGGCTCGGCACCGATCCGCCCAGACCTTGTCGTCGTTGAGATCACCGGCCGCCTCGTAGTGCACGGTCACCAGGCGGCCGGGGTTCGCCGCCGCGAGGAAACACAGGGCGGTCGAATCCATTCCGCCGGAGAAGTCCGAGCTGATGGTCTCGGCCCGGTGGCTGCGTGCCGCCACCGCCGCCCGCAGAGCGTCGCGGACCATCCCTGCTCCGTCGGCGAGGGATACTTCGGGCGCCGGCGGGGCCCACCAGGGCTCGACGTTCCCGGCTCCGTCCGAGGTCATACGCAGATAGCAGCCAGGCCGTAGCGCTCGGACGCCTTTCCAGAGCGAATTCTCGCTCAACGGCCAAGGGGCGCCGAAGGGAGTCAGGAGGTGCAGCGCCAGACGCTCTTCGTCGATCCACGCGCTGGTCAGCTGTGCGATGGTCTGCGGCCGGTCCGCCGCGACCGTGACGCCCAGGACAGTGCCGTAGAAGATCTGGCGGGCGGTCGAGATGGTCCCCTGCGCCCGCACCTGCCCGCCGACAGATCCGATCAAATGGAAGGAACCGGAGATCGACCTGCTCAACGCGTCGAGGTCCCGGACGGTCCGCAGACGACGGAGCCGGTCGGACAGGTCTTCCTCGGCGACGGCCGAGGTGCCCAGGAGCGCGATCCCCCCGTGCGGGGACTCGGCCAGTACGACGTCGGCGTCGCGCCACCGGCCCACCAGCCAGGGACGGCCGGAGGGATGTCTCAGGACCTTTTCACGCAGCGATGCGGGAAGCAGGTCCTCGATTTCGTTCGCCGCCGGACTGTCGGGCAGAACGACGAATTCCATAGCCAGCCTTCCAGTCCCAAATCGAATAACACTCGTACGCCTCGACATTTCCGCGAGCGGACCGGCGCGAGGAGTACGCCCACACGATTTTGGTCCGGGGGAGGGCGACTTCCGACGGCATGTGCGCCGTCGGAAGCCGCCGTCTCAGGACGGATCGATCACGCCATGCGGCTACTCCCGGCTCAGAGCCAGTACCAGCCCAAAATGCTGTCGATCCACTTACCGCGGAGGGCATCCCGGGTCAGCTCGGAGAAGTCGCCGACCTCGGCGACAGCCGGAGCCTCGTAAGGCGCCTTCTGCTCGTTCATGTTCTCCCCTTTCATGCGCCGGCGGCGCATCACCCGGACGTCAGGGCCGATGAGTCGTCTCGTCGGCCACCGCCCAGGACGGATCGATCACGACGTGCGGCTACGCCCGACTCAGTCCCAGTAGTAGCCCCAGATGCTGTCCGCCCACTTACCGCGGTTGGTGAGCTGGGTCAGCTCGGAGAAGTCGCCGACCTCGGCGACAGCCGGAGCCTCGTAAGGCGCCTTCTGCTCGTTCATGTTCTCCCCTTTCGTGCGCCGGCGGCGCATCGATTGGATATCACGGCCGATGAATCCTTTCTTCGGCCGCGGCCCTTCGGACAGATCAAACTCTGCCCCACGAGAATTCCCCGGCGCTTCCCCGCCGATTCCTCCGCCGCGTTCTCCGACCACTTCGCGTTTTCCGCCGCGCGAATTCGGGAGCACGCCCGGGCGTTTCAGGGCCGGCAGACGGCAGTGGGCGGGGGGAGCCGGAGATTTTCGATGTAGCGGACGAGGTGCCCGACGACGCATGCGCCACCCGCTGTCCCGTTCAGGTAGGAGACGTGACCGGGACCGTCGTAGTGGATGGTCACCGAGCCCGGGACATGCCGCAGCAGGCGGCGGGTGGTCTCGTAGTCGCCGGGATCGCTACCACTGCCGAGGAACGGCGGCAGCCGTCCGCCGGCCAGCGGCCGGGGCGGATTGACGACAGGGGTGGTCCAGCCCGTGCACGCGATGGTGGTGAAGGAGACGCTTCCGAAGTCGGCCGACGATCTCTCGGCGGCTCGGCGGCTCCTGCGCAGGTCCGCGTAGCCCGTCCTGCCCCAGAGACCGTCGGCACACTGCATCGCCAGGCTGACCGGTGCCGTCCAGATCTGCGACATCCCGAAGCTCGTGTCGCCGAAACCGGAACCGTCCCCGTGACGCGCCCTGTCGATCGCCTCCGCGAACGCCTTCCAGGAGGTGCGGTCGGAAGCGGCGTCGACGAGGAAGACCGGAGCGCTGATCTTGAGATGCCATGCGGTCAGCCTCCGGCCGCGGAAGGGTCCCGACCTCACCGGCAGGGGAGCGGTGCCGGCCTGCTTCAGCAGCGCCCGCCAGAGCGATCGGACCGGCCTGCCGTGCAGCCGGCAGGCGGCGGTGGCGGCGCACCAGGAGGCGAAGCGGGTGAACGCCTTCTCCGTGCCGGTCAGCCACATCGCGCCGGAATCACTCCACGCGTCGACGTGATCGGGCACTCCGTCGAAGTAGGCCGCGCGGACATGCTGTGGGAACAGCCGGGCGTAGGCGGTCATCGGCACTCCGCCGTTCGATCTGGCCACGAACGTCAGCCGCTCCTGTCCGAGAGCCCGGCGAACCGCGTCCATGTCCCTGGCGATCGAGATCGAGTCCAGGTGCGCGAGCAGGCCGCTGCGGTCGGCCCGGCGGCAGTCGCCGACGCTTCTGTCCAGAACCGCGGCCTGCCTCGCATAGGCGCCGCGGGTGCGGGGGTCGGTGAGCGACGGCCCTGGCCGGGTACAGGCGCGCGGCAGGATGGCCTGCGCGACGTTGGTCCGCGGGTTGTAGCTGACCACGTCGAACCGCCGGCGCATCGCCCGATGAGCCGCCGAAAGCCTGCTCAGTGCGTCGACGCCCGACTCCCCGGGCCCACCCGGGACATCGAGGACGGCCCCGATGCGGTGGGCCGGATCGGAGGCCGGGAGTTTGGCCAGCGTGAGCGTGATCGTCCCGCCGTGCGGACGTGCCCAGTCGACCGGCACTCGCAGGGTCGCGCAATACACGGTGCGGGCTTGGGAGCAGGGACGCCACGAAAGGGACGGGCGCACCCCCGGCGAACAGGCGCAGGACGCCGCCACGACCAGGGAACACCCCACGGCCACCGGTCGCATGCGCCCTCCTCGAAGTCGTCACGACGTGCGGACTTCTTCAGGATCACGGCCGAAGGCCCGGATGTCCTCACTCCGGAAGAGGAATCGTCTCTGGGAGCACGCTCCTAGGGACCGCTCTGGGTGGGAGCGTGCTCCCCCGGCTTCACCAGTCCCGCCTCGTAGGCGACGATCACGGCCTGAGCCCGATCACGCGCTCCGATCTTGGCGAACAGGCTGGTCACGTGGTTTTTCAAGGTCGAATCCGCTACCCGCAAGGCGGCCGATATCTCCGCGTTGGAGTAGCCGCGGGCGATCAGCGTCAGCACCTCGCGCTCGCGTTCCGTAACCCCCTCCAGACGTGGCCGCCGCCACACGCGCGGCACCCGGACGAACGTCTCGATGAGCCGGGTCAGCAGCCTCGGCGCCACGACCGCGTCCCCGCGGTGCGCCACTCGTATCCCCTGCACCAGTTCCTCGGGCGAGATGTCCTTCGGCATGAAGCCGCAGGCCCCGGCCCGTAGCGCGTCCATCACATACTCATCCAAATCGAACGTGCTGATCGCCAGAACCCGTACGCCGGGGAGTTCGGCCGTGATCCGCTTCGTCGCGGTGATCCCGTCGGTGCCGTTCGGCATGTGGACGTCCATGAGGACCACGTCCGGGGAGGACTCGCAGCTCAACCGATACGCGTCGGCACCGTCGTGCGCCTCGCCAACGACCGTGATGTCCTCCTGGGCGTCGAGGATCATACGGAACCCCATCCGGACCAGGGCCTGGTCATCGACGACGAGCACCTTTATCGACGGGAATGCGCGCATGAATGTGGAACCCTCCCTCCGCTGTAGGCCCGGCATGCAACTCCCCGCCACACAGGGCGACCCGCTCGGCCATCCCGATCAATCCCAGGCCCCCGGTCATGGCCGCGTTCCTCGTGCCGGGCTTTCTCACCGCCGGACCGCTGTCGGACACCCTCACCTCGATCGAATCAGGGCGATATCTCACAACGACGGAGGCATCGGCGCCCCCGGCATGTTTGCGGGTGTTGGTGAGTGCCTCCTGGACAATCCGATACACGGCGTGTTCCGTCGAAGCGGGGAGGGTGAAGCGCCTGCCCATCACATCCAGCCCGATTTTCTGCCCCGTCTCCCTCAGGCGGCGTACCAGGTTGGGCAGGGCGTCGACACCGGCCGCGTGATCCTCCGTATGGGGCCGCCGGGCATCCTCCGCGCGGAGCACGTGCAGCAGGTGCCGCAGTTCCTCGACAGCGTCCCGCCCGCTCGTCTCGGCCCTCGTGAGCGCGTCCTCCGCAGCCGCGCAATCGTTCCTTAGAGTGACGCGTGCCCCGCCGATCAGCACACTCATCGTGGTGACGTGATGCACCACCACGTCGTGGAGCTCCCGCGCGATGCGCGCCCGTTCTGCCCGCACGGCCGCCGTCGCCAGCGCCTCCTTGCTCCGCTCCTTCAGCTCATGGCGCAGCCGTATCACCTGGCCCACCGCGACCAGCAGCAGGATCGGGATCAGCAGCAGACCCGCGAAGACGACAGCGGTGGAGAACCGCCCGCCGGCGTCGCGGCTCAGGATCGCCATGTCCATGCTGTGCAGGGCGACGAGCACGCCGGAGTAGGACAGACCGGCGACGGCGGCCGCGGGCCAGGCGAGACGGGCCCGCAGGTGCCGTCCGGTGGAATACAGCGCCACCGCGAACGCACCGGGAAGCACGGGGTGCGGCGAGTAGCAGGTGATCGACAGGACACAGACGAGGTTGACGGCCAGCACCGCGAAGGTGCGTTCCCGTCGCCACAGCAGAGCGATCGAGGCCACCGCGCTGGCGAACAACTGAACGGCGAGGCCCGCCGGGCCCGCGTGTGCGCCCACTCCGGGTTGCGAGAGCAGCCATGCGAGCAGGACCAGCGCGACGTCGGCGACCCGCGGTGGGCCCAGCCGGCCGGTCGGCCTTCTCCGCGCGCCGGACCGCCGCGATGCCGGCGCCTCCGGAGGCGCTAGGAAGGGCACGGCGCTCCGTCTGGGCGGGCGTGCCGCAGCCGAGGAAGGCTCGCGACGAGCTCGGCGGCGGGGCTTTCGGCCAGCGCCTTCTCCCGGGCATGCGCGAGGATCATCGCAGTGCAGTGGTACCTGAGGCCACCCCCCTCACCAGCCCTCACGTGGAGGAGCTTCGCCTCGGCGAGGGCTTCGAGGCGTCGTTCCGTCTCCGTCAGCGCAAGGCCCGCGATTCGGGACACCTCCCGAGCGGAGATCTCGGTGCTTCCGTGGTGACCGATGACGCGCAGGAGGACTCGCAGGTCGGGGGACAGAGTGCGGTAGCCACGATCCAGCGCGACACGGAGGTGGAGGTCGTCGTGCCGGAGCTCGTCCAGCAGCGCGTCGTGATCCCGCAGGCGGGCAGCCAGGCGCCCGATGCTCCAGTGAGGTTTGGCGGCCAGTTTGGCGGCGACGATGTCCAGCGCCAAGGGCAATCCCCCACACACCTCCAGCACATACCTCGTGGCGTCGGGCTCGGCCTCCAGGCGACGCGCGCCCACGCTCTCGGCAAGCAGGGTCCAGGCGTCACTGAAGGGCAGCTCGGCCAGGGTCACCTGGACGGCGTCGCGGAGCGGCATCAGCGAGCACGAGCTGGTCACGATCAACGCGCATTCACTGCTCGCGGGAAGTACGGGACGGATCTGCGCCGCACTGGTGACGTCCTCCAGCACGATCATGACCCGTCTGCCGGCCAGCAGCGTCTGCATGCGCGCGCTACCTTCCTCCCCCCGGTTCGGCACATACCCACCGTCGAGGGCTCGCAGGATCGCCGGGAGCGCGTTGTCCGGCTTGGTGATGTACAAGTGTCCGTCCGGGAACATGCTCGCCACCTCGTGGGCGGCCTCGAGCGCGAGAGTGGTCTTCCCCGACCCGGCGGCTCCGACGACGGCCACCACACGGCTGCCGGTCTCCAGTGCTCCCCGGATTCTCGTCAACTCGCCATGCCTGCCGATGACCCTCCAAGGTCTGCGGGGAAGCTGCCGCGGCACGGACCCTTGCGGAATCGGGACGGGTTCCTGGCGGAGGATTCGTTCATAGAGTCGCTGGACATCGGCCGACGGGTCGATGCCCAGCTCCTCGGCGAGGTTCGTACGGAGTTCGGCGTACGCGGTCAGTGCCTCGCCCGGTCTCCCCGCGCGGTAGTAGGCCAGCATCAACCGCTCATGTGAGCTCTCCCGCAGAGGGTGATCGATGACCAGGCGCTGCAGCTCGGGAATGATCTCGCCGTGACCTCCGAGAGCGAGTTCGGCGTCGACGCGGGCCTCCAGGGCGGTCAGACGTCGCTCCTCCCACTCGATGGCCGCGGCCCGGAAGACGTCGCTGTCCAGGTCGCCCAGCGCCGGACCCCGCCAGACGCGCAGCGCACGCCACAGGAGCGTCGCCTTGTCGGCCGGCGGGACGGCTGCGCTCGCCTGTTCGGTGAGCTTCTTGAACTCCCACGCGTCGACGGCGTCCAGGCTTGTGTCGATCATGTAGGAACCGTCGCGCTCGATGATGGAGACGCCGTGCTTGCGCAGTTCACCGACGCCACGCTGGACCTGGTTCCGAGCGCTTTTGGTCGGATGCCCGCCGTACAGGCCCTCGATGAGGGCAGTCATGCTCACCAGCCGGTTCGGAGACAGAAGCAAGCGCGCCATGACCGCGCGCGAACGTCTGGTGGCCAGCCTGACCTCTCCGCCGTTCCTCCAGAGTGCTACAGCCCCCAAAATTCCATAGGACATCGACGCGGACGTTTCCCCCATAACGAATTCATCCTTCGCATTAATGGTCCCACCGTGGACCGGCAAAAAGCCGGTCGTTCCATCAGCGCGCAGTATCGCCCCCGGGGAGAAGCAGGAAAGTCGCGTTTCCATTCACCAGCGCGTGCCGCCCCGCGAACAAAATCGCCACTTCAGCTGACAGATCTCCCGATTGCCATGGTTTCCACGAAAATCACATCTGTCAACCCAATGCCTGCTCCTGAGTGTGAGCCGTGGCGCCGATAACCGCTTCAAAGGACGCATCGAGGCACTGTGTGCAACTGCTGAATCTCCGCAATCGCACACGGCGCGTCTCAGCCTTCTGCTCACACCCTGCATCGCTCGCTTCTGCGTTCGAGGCGTTCGGCGAACTCCGTCCAGGCCGCGGCGCTCTCCTTGGCCACCTCGCAGACCAGGCCGACACAGTGCTCGGGAATCGCCTCCATCAACTCGTCCCGGCTCGGCGCGAGGGAAGCGCCCACGCTGAGAATGCGAAGGAGTTGCCGGCCCCGCTCCCCTGACCGGAGAGACGGATCCCCGATCAGAGTGCTCAGCGGCGAAGGCCGATCCCGGTCGTGTCTCGCTCGAGCCAGAGCCTGCCGCCCTGGCGTATCCGGATGCGTGGCAGCCGGCGAGTCCGGCCATTCCCGGTCCCCCGCTCCGGGCACCGCTCCGGACGACCGCAACGAACTCGGCAGAGGATCTTCCCCTCTCCGCAGACGGTCGCGAACGTCCCGCACCGTGCTGGGTGATATCCCTGCCTTCTGCGCAATCTCCCGGAGGGATGTCTGCGGCTCTCGCGCGAGCAGTGCGGCCGCGCGGATTCGGCCGGCGGAGCTGTCCAGCGGACGAACCCGGCCGTCACGCCCAAGCCGTTCCGACGGCTGATCGTCCCCCGGAAGTGCGTCACGGCGGACGTTTCTCACCGTCCTGGCCGAGAGTCCGGCGATCTCGGCGATGGCCCTGTCGGACAAATGAGGATGCGAGCGCAGGATTCGGGCAACCGCTGCGGCCCGGTCGCGGGCGGAGAGCGGAAGCCCGTGAGCGACGTTCGCTTTCACCGCGAGGAGAAAGGCGTCACGTTCGTCGCCGTCGAAGTACTGGACCTGGATGGTCTCCTGCCCACGCAGCACCGCTGCCCGCAACCGGTGCATGCCGTCCACGACCCGCATGGTGGGCCGATGCACGATCACCGGGGGCAGTGCGGTGTCCGATTCAGAGAGCAGACGGACGTGGTCGAGATCTTCGCCGTCGCTCCGCGGCGAGTCCGCCGGTAGCAGTGTCAAAACGGGGACGGTCTCGACTGCCGACAGCTTGGATATCAGGTCCTCCCTCGGCTCCTTCTCCTCCATCTTGGACGCTTCCGATGCCTTGGCCGGCATCCGGGCAGCCAAAATTCTCCCCCTCCTCATGCTTGAAGCGCCGGCGGCCACCCCGTCGTGAATTCCCCCGAGCACGTCACGAGCAGCCGGTTTCGCGAATGGCGCACGACTCCCGGCAACCGTTCGCACGATTGCGGCGGTGCCTCCGAACGTCCAAACGGACGCGCCCGCGCCATGAACGAGCGGTCGCCGTGTCAGACCGCAGGCCAGTCGCTCCTGCGGCCGAACCTCGTGGATCATCGCACACCGGAATACGGTCCCCCTTAGAACTGATACAGGCGATGCCTTTTGCAGGATGCCGCTGCCGGCGTCGCGGTAATCAAAGCCAAGGCTCCAGAAGAGGCGTTAACCGGTGACAGACGGGAGGTGCGACGTGGTCGTTGCTGGTTTACACTCTACGACGACATTGGACAACGCAAGCAGGATATTGTCAACCTTCGTCCCCGTTCTTGATAACTTATATAAATTCTCTACACGACGACCGACGGCGAAACAGGGAGGATAGAGAGGGTGGCCACTCTGGCCGAGCGACTGACCGAGGCGTTGCGGCAGAAGAAGCTGTCAAACCGGGAAGCGGCCCGAGCACTCCGCAGAGCGGGCACGCCGATTTCACACGTCTATATCGGTCTGCTGTGCAACGGCAACAGGGTCAATCCCACTCTGGAGCAGATGGAGGCACTCGCCGGGCTCTTGGGCACGACGGTGGGGTGGCTGGCGGGCGAGGACGTCCCTCGCGAACCGGCGCCGCGATCGGAGCGCGCACCCACGCGCGCGGAGGAGCAGCGGCCGCGCAAGGTCCTGGACGATCTCGACGCGCTCGGCGTGTTGAACGTCGCCGAGCGGATGACCGGGCTGTCCCCGCTGTCCATCGACGCCATCGCGACCATGGTCGAGGCCATGCGCGCGGCCGAGCAACTTGACGACCGCCACGACGCTTAGGTGCCGGCGAGACGAGAGCGCAAGCACCTTCCGCTCGAGAGGTCCGAGCCATTGCCATCCCCTGAGCTACGGGCCGCCCTGGAATCGGCCCGGATTCCCGTCCCGTTCAGACTCGAGACGTACCTGGAGGAAGTCGAGCGCATCCGCGACAGGCGCTTGCACACGCACGACCTGCCCATCGAAGCGACCAGCGTCGTCTCCGGCCTGTGGATCGCCACCCGCAAGGCCGACCATATCTTCGTCGCTCCCGGCGCAGTGGGTGTGCTGCGGATCAACATAGTGCTACACGAAGTGAGCCATATGCTCCTGAACCACGGCAAGGTCGGGGACGTGGAGGAAGTCCTGTCCCGTCTCATGAGGCCGGCTGTCGGAGCGATAGGAGCGGTCGCCGCCCGTACCCGGTACGAAGCGCGTGAGGAACGCGAGGCCGAGGCACTCGCGACACTTATCTTGATGAGGGCGAACGAGTGGCCTTCCGAGGGCGATCATGGGCTGCGCATCATCGAACAGACCTTTGGATACGGCGGACGATACCCCGTATGAGCATCGTCGACTGGGCGGCCCTCGTCCTACTGTGGAGCGTCACACTGCTTCGCCTGTCCTCTGCACGGCGTTCCCACCGGCATCGGCCGCTCTGGGGGGCGTTCTTCTGGCTGGCGATCTCCCGGGTGTTCTCCGCCGAACCGGTCGTGGCATGGCTGGACGCGACCACCCGGATGGAGTGGGCGACACTGTGCCGGCATCTGAGCGGCCTCACCGCGGCCACGTGCCTCCTGGCCTATGTCGAGGTGATCGGCCGGGGTAGCCGCATATCCCGGACGTACTGGGCCTGGCCGCCGGCCGTGATCGTCATGACCGCCCTCACCGTGATGTTCGCGGTCCGGGGCGGCCGGATCTACTGGGTCGACGGCGCCTACGCGCCGGGTCTCACCTCGACGGCCGGCCGTGTCTATCTCACCGTCTTCGACCTCTGGCTGATGTACTGCCTCGGTGTGGCCGCGTGGATGTCCGCCGGTTACGTCCGCCTGGCTGCGCCGTTGCTGCGCCTGGGTTTGGTGCTGTCCACGATCGGCATGCTCGCGGGCGTCCTCAACCGCGGCCATGTCATGGTGGTCAACCTGATCAATTTGTTGTGGGCTCATGCGCGCGCCCAGGAGTGGGCGCTCTTCCATCGGGCTACGTTCCTGCTGTGCGTTGTGGGGATGACAGCAGGGACGTAGCCCGGCCTCGCGGGCGGCGTCGGTCCTTATCCGGCAGGCCCGTGCCTTGCACGAACTACGTCCGCTGTGGAAGGCATTGATCGGCCGGTATCCGGACATCGCGCTGGACATGGACGGTCCGCTTCGGTTCCGGCTCTACAGGCGTGTGCTTGAGATCCGTGACGGGATGCTGTCACTCACCTCCGTCATGCCGGCGCCGGCGAGCGAAGATCCACGGGAGGTGGCGGCATGGGTGACGTCAGCGTTGCGGGCGAGCCGTCCGGAACAGGGGCAGAGCGTGCCGTCCGGAAGCATTCCGGGACCGGACTTCGCCGGTGACATCGAAAGGGAGACCCAGTGGCTTCGGCAGGTCGCAGCGGCGTGCAAGCAGGTCGCCAAGGAGAGAACCGTTTCGCCCGCGGACTGACCGAAGTGTTCGCGCCCGCGCACATCGTCATAGTGCTGCCGCTGCTGGTGGGCGCGGTCAGCAGCGGTTGGTCGGGCGTCGCCTGGGGTGCGCTGGCCGCGGCCCTGTGCGGGGGGATTCCCCTCGGGGTGCTCCTGGCGGGCGTCCGTTCGGGCCGCTTGGGCGACAAGCACGTCAGGGACCGTGCCCAGCGGCCGAAACTGATCGGCCTGATCGTCGTCCTGGTGGTCGCCGCGCTGGCCCTGATGGTCCTGCTCGGCGCTCCGCGCCTGATGGTCGCAGGCGCAACCGCAATGCTCACCACGCTGGCCGTGACCGGCCCGGTCACGCTCTGGTGGAAGATCAGTTTCCACACGGCGGTGGCGGCGGGCGGCGTGGTGATGCTCGCATGGGTCCTGCCGCCGGTTCCGGTCTACGCGGCCGGCGCCGTGCTGGTGGCGGCGCTGGCCTGGTCCCGGGTGGTCATCCGCGATCACACCGCCGCCCAGACCGTCGCGGGAGCGGTGGCGGGCGGCGCCGCCACGTGGCTCACCCTCGCCGTCCTCCTCTGACCGCAGGCGCCGCGGCTCCTTCTCGCCGTCCTCCTCTGACCGCGAGCGCCGCGGCTCACGCACCGTCCGGCAGGCGCCCCCGCTCACCCCGCACGGCTTCGGACCCGGCGGCGGCGCCGCGCCTGGTGTTCAGGCGGCGGCCGAGGCGCTGGCCGGGGGACTCCACGAGCCGGTACGCCACATGGCCGAGGACCAGCAGGGCGAGGAAGAACACCGGCAGGTTCGGGACGGCCCGCAGCAGGAGCGGGTGCAGCAGATACAGGGAGAAGCTGATCACCCCGAGGTATGCGAGCCACCGGGGGAACGACCGGCGCCGCAGCGCGAACACGAGCACGAAGAACCCGGCCGCCAGCAGGACCGCCGAAGCCCAGGCGGGCTCGCGCGCCACCAGGACACCGCAGGCGAGGACCGTCAGCAGGGCGGCGACGGCCCACCTCCACCGGAGCATGCCCCGCTCCGCGCGGTGGACGGCCGTCCCGGCGAACATCATGGCCGCGATGACCAGCCCTTGGCCCGCGCCGATCCTGCTGCCGAGGACGACCAGGGCCAGGCCGAGAAGGCCGCCGATCACCGCGGCAGCCGTCCTGAGGCGCCCGTTCGCGAGCATGGTCACGGCGATGACCAGGACCACCGCGACGCCCAGGATCGCGGCGGCCGGGTCCGCGCCGCCGTTGATCGTCGCGTGCGGCATGAGCAGCCCGAGCGGCACGGCCGCCACCGCGAGGACCACGGCGATCGGCGCCGGCCTGTGTGCCTGCCGTACGGCGAACAGCCCCGCCGTCATCAGGTAGAACGCCATCTCGTACGACAGCGTCCACATCACGCCGATCACCGAGGGGACGCCGAGGAGTTCCTGCAGCATCGTGAGGTTGGCCAGCGCGACGAGCGGCGGTGGCCGGTTGTCGAGACCCGGGGACGTCTCGAACACCCCGGCGTACGCGAGGAGCAGCGCGAGGGCGAGCGCGGCGAGCAGCAGCGGGAGGAGCCGGAAGGCCCGGCCGGTCCAGAAGGCCCGCAGGTCGCCCCGCCGCTCCAGCGAGGCCGGAATGATGTACCCGCTGACCAGGAAGAACACGAAGACACCCCAGGTGCCGACGTCGACCCTGCGGTCGACCTCCGCCCAGACGGCCGGGACGAAGGTCCAGGCCGAGTGGTGCAGCGCCACGGCCGGAGCGGCGACCCCCCGCAAGGCGTCCAGCCATGCCAGCCGGGAGCGGTTTGATGCCATTCAGGTGACTTTAGGCGATAAATGGGGACGTGATCCCCCGGGTCAATTCGCCTTGCGGACGCTGAAATCGTCGAACGATACGGTGACCGCGCTGCTCCCGGCCTCGGGCACGCGAGCGAGGATCCCCGCCTGGTGGTGCGGGCCGGGCGGCAGAGGTTGGGCGTCCTCGGCGTCGAGAGCGCGCGTGCCGTCGACCCAGAACGTGAGGCGGGAGCCCCGGCAGGCGGCCTGGAGGCGCACCGCGCGCCCGGCGCGCGGCGGGGCCGCCTTCACCGGCGGCACGACGTCGAGACGCGTCCCCCCGGACTGCCGCACCACGCGGGCGGTGCCGTCCAGCCCGAGCAGGAACGCGTATCCGCTGGGGGCGTCCTCGTCCCACCGGCACACGAGCCCGAAGCCGCCCTGTCCCGCCCCCTCCCGCAGCTCGGCCGTCACGCCGACCAGCACGTCGCGCCCGGCCGCGGCGTCGGTTTTGGCGGGCACGGGCGACAGCGCGGTGTTGACCGGGCCGGAGCGGTCGGCGCGGACCGTGAAGACACCGCGCTCGATCTCGTAACCGCGCGTCGTGCGCCGGTCGCCGGTCGCGCCGGGATCGAAGGTGTAACCGTCCCAGTTGCCCCGCTCGCCGAAGTCGTCGCCGTACAGCAGGCTGCCGCCCGGAGGAACCGCCTCGTCGCCGTCGCGGGGCACGTACAGCAGGAGGACTCCGCCCGCGACGAGCAGGGCCGTCACGCCCGCCGCGAGCCCCACGGCCCACCGCCGCCTCGGGCGGCCTTCGGCGATCGCGGCGCCCGAGCCGACCGTCTGAGCCTGCTCGTCCGGCCGCGGCACCGCTGCTGAATCGGCCGGCCGGGTGACCGCGGCGGCGTCGCCGCCGCCGGTGAGGGCGCGCAGCAGGCCGGAGGCGGCGGGCCGGGCGGCGGGATCCTTCGCCAGGCCCGCCTCCAGCAGCGGGCGAAGGTCGGCGGGCACGCCGGACAGGTCGGGCTCGCGGGCCGAGATGGCCATCAGGATGGCCGGCACGGTCGGCCCGGCGAAGGGCAGGCGCCCGGTCGCGGCGTACGCGATCGTCACGGCCCAGCTGAACACGTCGGAGGCGGGGCCGGGCCGCTGCCCGGCGAGCTGCTCGGGGGCGATGAAGGCGGGCGTGCCGGCCATGCCGCCCCCGCTGACGGTGTGGTCGGCGGCGGTCGCGATGCCGAAGTCGATGACCACGGGCCCCTCGGGGCCGAGGATCACGTTGCCCGGCTTGAAGTCGCGGTGCACGATCCCGGCCCGGTGGATCGCGGCGAGGGACGTCAGCGTGGCGACGGCGAGGCGGTGGAGCCCGCTGCCCGTACGCGGGCCGTCCTCGGCGACCGCCGTCGCCAGCGAGGGCCCGGGGATGTACTCGGTGACGATGTACGGCCGCCCGTGATGGGACCCGGCGTCGAGCACGCGGGCCGTGCAGAAGGGGGCGAGCCTGCGGGCCGTCTCCGCCTCCCGCAGGAAGCGGCGGCGGCTCGTGGCGTCCATGGCGGCCCTGGCGTGCAGCACCTTGATCGCGACCTGGGCTCCCGAGGCGTCCCGCGCGAGGTAGACCGTGCCCTGGCCGCCTTCGCCGAGGACGCCGACGAGCCGGTGGTCGCCGATCCGCTCGGGATCACCGGGGTCGAGGGGGTGCGGCGGCACGACGCGGTTCGTCACGCGCGGCGGCCGCACGTGATCGGCTCCGGCCGTTCCCGCATTCGTCCCGCTCCCCCACGATGCCGTCGGTATGTCGATCAACCAGGCGGATCCTGTCATATCCGGAGGTCACCCGGCAGCGAATCGGCCTCAGCCGTCGTGGCAGGAGCCGGAAGGCCCGGCCGCGCGGGCCCTGCCGGCATCCGCGCAGTTCATCCCGCGTAACACGCGGTTCACAAGTAAGTCTCAACCGGATGACAAGAGCGGTCGGGAGAAATGGATCCCGTTGCAGCGGTTCCACGGGGAATGGAACGGGGGCACCACATGACAACGATCGTCGGCGGCGGGGGCCGGACCCTGCTGATCCTCAACGCCGAGGGCGCGACGGGCCGCCTGGAGAGCGAACTCGCCGGCCTGGGCTGGCACACGGGCAGGGCCGACCTGATCGCGGGGGACCTTGCCGGCCTGGTGGACCGGCTCGCGGACCTGATGGCCGCGCCCGGCAGCCCGGACCGCACCGCGATCCTCGGATTCGGCGAGGCGGGCCTGGCGGCGCTGGAGATCGCCGACCGCCACCCGGAGCGGGTCACCGCCGTGGTCGTCGTGGGCACGGCGGAGCACGACCTCGCCGGGGAGCTGTCCTGCCCGACGCTGACGCTGCCCGCCTCCGGGCGGGAGTCCGTGGTCTCGGCGGTCGTCCCCTTCCTGACCACGCTGGACGCGGCGGACGCGGAGGCGGAGGCTCCCCCGCACCTGCCCGCCACGCTCCGGCCGCTCACACCGGCGCTGCTCAACGACGCCGAACTGCTCGGGCGGTTCCGTGAGATCGGGCCGGTCCACCGGCTCACCGCGGAGGGCGGCGCGACGACCTGGATCCTGACCGGTCACGCGGCGTCCACCCGGACGCTCACCGACCCGCGCCTCGCCGGAGAGGTGGAGATCACCGCGGGGTTCCGGCTCCAGTCGGACGATCCGGCCCTCGCCCACAAGGGCGACCTGGACCTCATCACGATCGACGGCGGGGAGCACGCCCGGCTGCGCCGGCTCCTCGAGCGGCACCTCACCCCCGAGCGTGTCGAGGCGCTGCGCCCGCGGATCCGGCGCGCGGCCGACGCCCTGCTCGACGCGATCCCCGCCGGGGAGGTGGTGGACTTCCTCCACGCGTTCGCCTACCCGCTGCCGGTCCTCGTGCTGTGCGAGCTGCTCGGCGTGCCGGAGGACCGGCGGGGCCACATCCGCGAGTGGATCCTGGAGCGGCTGGTCACTCCGCCGCCGAAGGCGCACCCCGACATCGACGAGCTCCTGCGGGACCTGATCGCGGCGCGGCGCGAGAGCCCGTCGGACGACCTGCTCGGCTGGGTCGTCGCGGCCGAGGGAGACGACCTGGCGGAGGACGACCTCGTGTCGGCGGCCCGGTTCCTCATGGTGAACGGCCACCGCGCCCCGACGACGGTGCTGGCGAGCGGCCTGGCCGCCCTGCTGAAGCGCCCGGAGCAGTGGGCCCGGCTCGTGGCCGAGCCCGCGCTGGTCGCCACGGCGGTCGAGGAGCTGCTGCGGCTCGTCACGCCCTTCCCCGTCACCATCGCCCGGCAGGTGACGGCCCCGATGGAGGTGGGAGACACCCCGATCCCCAAGGGCGATCTGCTCGGCGCGTCGCTCGTGGCCGCCAACCGCGACCCGTCGTTCTTCCCCGACCCCGATCTGCTGGACGTGGGACGGCGGGACAACCCGCACCTCGCGTTCGGCCACGGTCACCACCACTGTCTCGGTGCGGACCTGGCCAGGGCCCAGCTGCGGGTCGCCTTCGGCACGCTCGCGCGGCGCTTCCCCGACGTCGAGCTCGCCCGCGACTCGCGGAGCCTGCACTACCGGCAGAGCAGCGTGCGTTACCTCCTCGGCCTGCCGGTCGTCCTGCGCCCGGATCGTCGCGGGGAGCCCGCCGCCTGATCGCGAGGCCGGTGCCCGTCTCACCAGAAAAGTCCCCCACGCACGCCTTCAGCAGCCAGGAGCCGACCCGATGAAAGAGACGATTCCGCAGTTAGTGGCCTACTGTCAGGCCGACCCGCTGTTCTTCGAGCCGGTCTGGCGCATCCCCGACGACGACAACCGCTTCCCGGCGGGCTCCCGGCCGCTGCCCGCCGGATGGCGCCGCGGCGAGAGCGAGCTGTGGGTCGTGCTGCTCCCGCCGGACCTCGCGCTTCCGGAACAGGGATGGAAGATCCACGTCTCGGCGACCGACGCCGACGCCGCCGCCGTCTGCGACCTCGTGGCCGGCTTCTGCCTGGAACGCGGCATCGCCGTCAAGTTCCTGCGCAGCAGGATGGCGGTGCGGCTGATGAACAACAAGTACGCCGACCGGGGCAGCAGCGGCAAGCTGGTCACCCTGTATCCGGTGGACGAGGAGCAGTTCGCCGAGGTGCTGCCCGCGCTGGCCGAGCTGCTCAGGGGATACACCGGGCCGTACATCCTCAGCGACCTGCGCTACGAGGACTCGCCGGTCTACGTCAGATACGGCGCGTTCCAGCCGATGACGTACACCAAATCGGACGGCAGCCTCGGATACGCGATCCGCACGCCGGACGGCAGGCTGGTGCCCGACCAGCGCACTCCCGCGTTCACCGTGCCGGAGTGGGTCACCCTCCCCGAGGTGCTGCGCGGGTCGTACGAGAAGCACACGGCGGGCGACGGGGAGGAGCTGCCGTACCAGATCGAGCGGGCGCTGCACTTCTCCAACGGCGGCGGCGTCTACCTCGCCCGTGACGCGGCGTCCGGCGGGTACGTGGTGCTGCTGGAGGCCCGGCCCCACGCGGGCCTGGACGCCGGGGGCGTGGACGCGGTCGCCCGGCTGGCGCACGAGCGCGACATCCTGGAGCGGCTGAGCGGGCTCGACTGCGTGCCCCGGCTGCTCGGCCACAAGGTGATCTGGGAGCACCACTTCCTGGTCGAGGAGTACATCGAGGGCAAGACCCTGCTCGACGAGGTGTTCGAGCGCTACCCGCTCGCCACCCCCGACCCGGCCCCCGAGACGCTGGCCGCCTACACCCGCTGGGCGATCGACATCCTGGCCAAGGTCGACCACGCCCTGATGTCGATCCACGCCAGAGGCGTGCGGATCGCCGACCTGCACCCCGAGAACATCATCGTCCGGCCCGACGGGCGCGTCGCGCTCATCGACTTCGAGATCGCGTCCGACCTGACGGACACGCGGCCGCCCGGCCTCGCGGCGGCGGGGTTCGCCGCGCCCAAGGAGCTGAGCGGCCGCGCGGCCGACAACTACGTGCTGAACTGCCTGCGGCAGTGGATGTTCCTGCCGATCAGCCCGCTGCAGGACCGCGACCCGGTCAAGCTGGCCAGCCTCACCGACGTCATCACCGGTCACTTCCCCCTGCCGCCGGGGTTCGGTGCGCGTATGGTCCGCAACTTCGAGGCGGTGCGGGGACCCCTCGGCGAGGACGCCGCGGCGCGGATGTTCGCCGAGCCGGACTGGCCGGCCATCCGCGACTCCATCGCGGCGGGCATCACGGCCGGCGCGACGCCCGATCGGAAGGACCGGCTCTTCCCCGGAGACCCGCAGCAGTTCGCGACCGGCGGGTTCACCGTGGCCAACGGCGCCGCCGGAGTGCTGTGGGCCCTGCGGCAGGCCGGTGTCCCGGTGCCGGAGGAGTACGTGGACTGGCTCGTCACGGCCGTGCGCCGGGCGCCCGATCCGCGTCCCGGCCTGCTGAACGGCCTGCACGGCGTGGCCGCGACGCTCGAGTCGCTCGGCCGCCGCGACGACGCGCTCGACGTGCTCGACCGGGCCCGCAAACTGCACGACGGCCTGGAGGTCCCCGGCCTCCACGGCGGCCTGGCCGGAGCCGGCCTCAACCTCCTGCACTTCTTCGCGATCACCGGCGACGAGGACCTGCGCGCGGAGGCCGTGCGCATCGCCGACCGGCTCGCCCGCGAGCTCGGCGACGACGGGTCGCGCGTGTTCCGCCCGGACGGCAGGGTCGGCCTGCAGCACGGCCTGACCGGGGTCGCGTCCTACTTCCTGCGGATGCACGACGTCACCGGGGAGTCCGGCTATCTCGACCTGGCCCGTACGGCGCTGCGGCGCGAGATCGGCCGCGGCCAGACGCTGCCGGACGGCGGCTTCTGTCTCCTGGACAGCAACCGATACCTGCTCTACCTCGGCACCGGCAGCGGCGGGCTGGCCCTGGTGCTGTCCCAGTATCTCGGCCGGCGTGAGGAGCCGGGCTTCGCCGACGTGGTCGGCGGCGTCCGCCGCGCCCTGCGCGCGCCGTTCACCCGCCACCCGGCCCTGCTCGAGGGCCGGGCGGGCACCATCGCGACCCTCCGCCTCATGGGCCTGCCGGAGGACCGGCCGCTCGTCGACGAGCACGTACGCCGGCTCTCCTGGCACGCCCTGTCCTACGAAGGCCACCTGGCCTTCCCCGGCAACCAGCTCATGCGGCTCTCCATGGACCTGGAAACGGGTTCCGCCGGTGTGCTGGCCGCCCTCAGCGTCGCGTTCGACCAGAGCGCGTCGGTAATGCCGGTTCTCGATCTGCGGACCCCCGCGTTCGAGACGACAGAAAGGAAATAGGAAATGGCTCAGGTTCTGCAGCTCCAGACCCTCAACCCGAACGAGGCCAAGGCGCACCCGTGCTCCAGCATCGTGACCTCGTACAACGGCACCGCCTGCTACATCTGCGTCTGACCGAGGCCGATCGAGCGGGCGCCGGGGTGGTCGCCGCCGGTGACCACCCGGTGAACGCTCGCGGACGGTGAGACACCCGGCCCCGGCCGGTCGCGCCCGGCGCGGCCCGGCCGGGGCCGGACTCTACGCTCTCCCTCTCCCACAGTCTTTGCGAGGAATCCGTGGACACGCAGCGCGACCAGTCCGCCGCGCCGGCGGCGGCTCCGGCCACGTGGCGGGTGCTGCTGCGCTACATGCGCCCGTCCTGGCGCTGGCTCGCCCTCGGCGGGCTGCTGAACCTCACGACCGGAGCGGTCGGGCTGACGCTCCCGCTCGTCGCCAGGCGGCTGATCGACGACCTCGGCGCCGACCGGCCGCTGACCGGCGTCCTGCTGCTGATGGGCCTGCTCGTCGTCGTGACCGCGGGCGTCGGCCCGCTGGGCGAGTGGGTGCTGCGCCGCACCGGCGAGTCGATCGTGCTCACCGCCCGCCGGCGCCTGGTCTCTCATCTGCTGCGGCTGCGGGTGCCGGCCCTCGACCGCGCCGAACCCGGCGACCTGATGTCCCGGGTCACCTCCGACACGATCCTGCTGCGCCAGGTCACCACCGATTCGGTGATCGGCATCGTCACCGGGAGCCTCACGGTCCTGGCGACCGCCACGCTTATGGGCCTGCTCGACCCCGTGCTCCTCGTGGTCACGCTCGGCGTGCTGGTGCTCGCCGGGACGCTCATCCGGGTGGTCATGCCGCGCGTCGGCAGGATGAGCAAGGACGCGCAGAAGTCCGTCGGGGCGATGGGCGCCGCCCTCGAACGCGCGCTCGGAGCACTGCGCACGATCAAGGCCTCCGGCGCCGAGCACCGGGAGGAGGCCGCCGTCCACCGCTCCGCGGAGGAGTCGTGGCGGGCCTCCGTACGTGCCGGCAAGTGGCTGGCGATCGCCGGGCACACCGCGGAGCTGGCCCTCCAGGTGGCCTTCTTCGTCGTCCTCTCCGTGGGCGGAAGCCGGGTGGCCTCCGGGGCGATCGACGTGGGCACGCTGATCGCGTTCCTGATGTACGTCTTCTTCCTGGTGCCGCCGCTTCAGCAGCTCATCGGCGCGGCCGGGCAGTACCAGGTCGGCGCCGCCGCGGTCGCCCGCATCACCGAGGCGGAGCGGCTGCCCGCGGAGCCGGTCGCGCCGGCCGCGACGCTCCCGGCGTCCGGCGCGGCCCCCGCGGAGCTGGAGTTCCGCGACGTGCACTTCCGCTACGGGCCGGAGCTGCCGCCGGTCCATCACGGGATCAGCTTCCGCGTGCCCGCCCGGGGCATGACCGCCTTCGTCGGGCCCTCCGGCGCGGGCAAGACCACGGTGTTCTCCCTCATCGAGCGGTTCTACGAGCCGGCCTCGGGGAGCATCCTCATCGACGGCGGCGACATCGCCACCTGGGACATCCCGCGCCTGCGGGCCGCCATCGGCTACGTCGAGCAGGACGCTCCCGTCCTGTCGGGCTCCCTGCGCGACAACCTCCTGCTCGGCGCGCCCGAGGCCACTGGCGAGGAGATCGAGCGCGTCCTGCGCGTCGCCCGCCTCGACGCTCTGGTGGCGCGGCTGCCCGAGGGCCTGGACACCCTGGTCGGCCATCGCGGCACCCGCCTGTCCGGCGGTGAGCGCCAGCGCGTGGCCATCGCCCGCGCGCTTCTGCGCCGCCCCCGCCTGCTGCTGCTGGACGAGGCCACCTCCCAGCTCGACGCCGTCAACGAGGCGGCGCTGCGCGACACGATCGCCGAGATCGCGCGTACGACGACGGTCCTGGTCGTGGCGCACCGGCTGTCCACGGTCACGCTGGCCGACCGGATCGTCGTGATGGACGCGGGCGTGGTGCGGGCCGTCGGCACGCACGAGGAGCTGGTCGGGGCCGACCCCCTCTACGCCGAGCTGGCCGCCACCCAGTTCCTCGCCGCCTCCGCCGTGACCGCGTGAACCATCCTCTTTGGAGCATCCATGGAAACGCCCGACCGCCCGCTTGAGATCATCTGGGACATCACGTACGCCTGCCCGCTGCGGTGCTTCCACTGCTACTCCGAGTCCGGCCGCCGTCCCTCGCGGCAGCTGGAGCGGGACGAGATGCTGCGGGCGGCGGACGCCGTCATCGCGATGCGGCCGTACGGCGTCTGCCTGGCCGGCGGCGAGCCCCTCCTGGTGCCGGGCGTGCTCGACGTCGCCGGCCGCATGACGGCCGCGGGCGTGCGGGTCTCCCTCTTCACCGGAGGCTGGACGCTGCGCCCGCAGATGGTCGGGGACCTCGCGCGGACCGCCGCCAGGGTGAGCGTGAGCCTCGACGGCGCCACGGCGGAGGTGCACGACCGCGTCCGCGGCCGCCGCGGCTCGTTCGACCGGGCGATGGACGCCCTCGCCTTGCTCGACGCCGCCGCGCGGGAGCGGCGTCTGGCCGGAGACGGACCGCTGTCCTTCGGGATCGACTGCGTCGTCGTGCGCAGCAACTTCGACCAGATCGACCAGTTCTGCACCGACATCGCGCCGAGGTTCCCCGAGCTGGAGTACGTGTCGTTCGGCGCGGTCATCCCGGAGGGGCTCGCCAGCCGCACGGGGGTCGTGGAGCACGAGCTGCTGTCCGACGCCCAGGTCGCCCTGCTCGGCAGCCGCGAGTTCACCCGCCGCCTGCGCGCGCTGGCGCCGCCGTCCGTCCAGGTGAGCGCGACCGACAACCTCGCGCTGCAGATGCACCCCGACCGGCCGTTCCTCCCCGTGCTGCAGGTCGAGCCCGACGGAGCGGTCCGGGCCATGCCGGCGTACGAGGGCACGGTCGGCAACCTGCTGACGGACCCGCCGGAACGGCTGTGGGAACGCGCGCTGGAGCGCTGGCGCGACCCCTTCGTGGTCGAGACGTTGAGGTCCGTGCACACGATGGAGCAGTGGGCGGAGGCGACCCGGAAGATCGACTACCGCTTCGGCTCCGACGCCGACCGCGCCCGCATCGACCGCCGGCCGCACTTCGCGCCCACGGCCTGACGTCTCCGGCGGGGCGCGTTCAGTCCTCCGGCCCGCCGCCGGGCCGGGGTCGTACGTCGCAGTCCGGCAGGCCCGCCAGGACGGCGGCGAGCTGGCGGGCGTTGGTCTGGGCGTGGTCGCGGTAGCAGTTGTTCATCAGCACGTGGGTCGTGGCCGCCCGGCCGCCGAGCTCGCGCAGCCTGGGCGCCCACCGCTTCAGCTCCTCCAGCGAGTAGCGGTAGCCGAAGCGCTCGTGGATGTCGTGGCTGGTCCACTTGTCGCTGTGGCCGTGGAACCGGACGACCTCCAGGTCGGACGTGGCCGCGACGACCGGCGGGATCGAGTCCGGGTAGCCCTGCGGCATGTCCACGCAGACGTACGGAAGGGCGTACGAGCGGAGGAAGTCGAGGGTCTCCGCCTGGTTCTCCTCGGTCATCCACGTGTGGTTGCGGAACTCCACCGAGATCCGCAACGGCTCACAGCGCCGCTTGCACTCCAGGATGTACTGCTTGTTGGCCCTCCCGATCGGGAACCACCGGGGGAACTGGAAGAGCACCGCCCCGAGCTTGCCCGCCTCCCGCAGCGGCAGCAGGGCGCCGACGAACCGCTCCCAGACCTGGTCCACGACCTTCGGGTCGAGATCGCGGGCGTACAGGTTCTTGCCCGCGCCGCCCGGCCGCAGGTCCTTCGGCAGCGCGGCCGGCCGGGTCGGGTGCCGCGTGAGCAGCGAGAACGCCTTGACGTCGAACGTGAAGTCCGCAGGCGTGCGCTCGGCCCACAGCCGTGCGGTGGCCTCGGCGGGCGGCGCGTAGTAGGTCGAGTCGACCTCCACCACCGGGAACACGCTCGCGTAGTGGCGCAGGCGTTGCTCGGGCGTCGTGACCTCGGGCGGATACCACCCCGACTCCAGCAGCGTCTTGTCCGTCCACGACGCGGTGCCGACCAGGATCGTCCCCATATCTCACGATAGGCGCGCCCGCCGTACGCCGGTGGACACGCGGAGTCGATGTACGGAGAACGTATTCGGCCGGTATCGGTATTATTTCGACCCTTTTTACAGTTTCGGTGACCCTGAACGGTTCTCCATTGAGAGGCGGTTCGACATGTTCACCAAGATGGCCGACCGGCTGATTTCCCGGCTGGCGCCGAAGCACTCGGCGCAGGCCGCGTGCCCCTGCTGGTATGAGGGCACCGCCTGTCTCTTCCGCAAGTGCTGCACCTACGGAGCGTCCTGCGGCACCGGTGAGTCCTGCGGCAACTGGATCCTGAACTGCTAGCCCGGACGGAGTGACGATGCTCGCGTGGACGGCCGCACTCGTCGTCGTCGCCGGCCTGGCTCTGCTGTGGCTGCGGCGTAGTCTCGCCGTCGTCGTGGTGTCCGGCGTCAGCATGGAGCCGGCCTTCCACGCGAGCGACCGGCTCCTCGTCCGCCGGTCCGGACCGTCCCGGCTCAAGGTCGGAGACGTCGTCGTCTTCACCCGGCCCGGCCGCTACGCCGGCGAGGAACTCCTGCCGGTCGAGGAGCGCTGGATGGTCAAGCGGGTGGCGGCGCTTCCCGGAGACCCGGTGCCCGAATCGGTCCTTCCCGCGGTCGCGCAGCCGCGGGTCGCCGCCGACCGGCTGGTCGTGCTGGGAGACAACCCGGCGGCCAGCTACGACTCACGCCAGTTCGGATTCCTCCCGGCGGACCTTCTCCTCGGGGTCGTGCTGCGGCGGATGCACTGACCGAAGGAGCAACGGTGGACTACCTCACTGTGGGCTGCCGCAGCCTGCTGGCGCTGCTGTTCCTGGCCTCGGCCGGGGGCAAGCTGCGCGGCGCCGGCGCCTACCGGGACTTCGTGGCGGCCACCGGCAGACTCGCCCCGCGGTTCCTCCCCACCCGCTGGGCCGCGGTCGCGGTGGTCGTCACGGAGATCGCCATCGCGGCGCTGGTCGCCGTGCCCGCGACGACCACGGCCGGGTTCCTGCTGGCCGCCGTCCTTCTCACCGCGTTCACGCTCGCGATCCTGGCCGCGTTGCGGCGCGACGAACGGACGCCGTGCGCCTGCTTCGGCCGCTCCCGCCGTCGTCTCGGGGGCGGCCACGTGGTGCGCAACCTCCTCCTCCTGGTCGTCGCGGGGCTCGGTCTCGCGGGATCGGCGTCCGCGGCGGCCGGGCCGGCCGACACCGCGGGCATCCTGACGGCCGTCGCGGCCGGCGCGGCGGGCGCCCTCCTCGTGTCCCTCGCCGACGACTTCATCGACCTGTTCAGCCCTGTCGCCTGAGATCGGAAAGGCCGCCCGATGCCGTACCTCGTCACGCTCGTCGTCCTCGTGGGTGTGCTCTGCCTGGTGAACCTCGTCCTGATCGTCGGCGTGATCCGGCGGCTGCGCGAGCACGGCGAAGCCCTTGCCGACAGAAGCGCACAGGAGCAGAACCGGCGGGCCATCCTTCCCGAGGGAGAGGTGGCGGAGCCGTTCGAGACCGTCTCCACCGACGGCAGCGTCGTCTCACGCGACCGGTTGGAGCAGCCCACGCTGGTCGGCTTCTTCTCCCCCGGCTGCACGGCCTGCCACGAGGCGCTGCCGGACTTCCTCGCCCTGGCCGCGCGCTTCCCCGGCGGTCCTGAGCAGGTGCTCGCCGTCATCCTGGACGAGAACGGCGAGCTGGGCGAGCAGCGCGAGGCACTCGAACCGGTCGCCCGTGTGGTGGTCGAGAAGCTGGGCGGTCCGGTCAGCTCCGCGCTCCACGTCCGGGCCCTCCCCTCGTTCGGCCTCGTCGGTCCCGGCGGCAGGGTGATGTCCAGCGGCCTGCGCCTGGAGCAGGTCCTCACCACCGCACCCGCCTGAGCACGCGCCCCCGCCGGTCCCGTCGAGTCCCCATCCCGTCCAGTCACGGAGCAGCGCCGATGTCGGACACGCCACCGCAGAACGGCCCCGCGAGCTCCCCCGAGCCGCCCGCGCCGCCCGTGCCCCCCAGGGCCACCCCCGCCGCCCTGGCCGCGGCGCTCGCCCTGGCCTGGCGGGCGGGCCCCTGGCACACCCTCGCGTACGGGCTGCTGGTGCTGGTGGAGGCGGCTCTGCCGGTCGCCACGGCCTGGCTGACCAAGTCCGCTCTCGACCTGCTCGTCAGCCGGGCGCACGGCAGTGCCTTCTGGACGGTCGGGGCCGGGCTGGCCGCCACCGGCCTGGCGTCGACCGTGCTGCCGCACACCTCCGGATATCTGCGTCAGGAGCTGGCCCGTCGCACCGGACGGCTCGCCCAGGACCGGCTGTTCGCGGCCGTGGAGCGGTTCGCCGGCCTGGGCCGCTTCGAGGACCCGGTGTTCCACGACCGCCTCAGCCTGGCCTACCAGTCGGGCGGCGTGGCGCCGAACGCGGTGGTGGGGGGCACTCTCGCGACCGCCCGAGGGCTGGTCACCGTGCTGGGCTTCCTCGGCTCGCTGCTGGTGATCAACGCCGTGCTGGCGGTGGCGGTCCTGGCCGCCGCGGTGCCCGCGTTCCTCGCCGAGCTGCGGCTGTCGCGGCAGCGGGCCACCATGTTGTGGCGGATCGGACCGGTCGAGCGGCGGGAGCTGTTCTACCGTCAGCTGCTGACCAGCGTGCGGGCCGCCAAGGAGATGCGCCTGTTCGGCGCGGGACGATACTTCCGCGAACGGATGATCGAGGAACGCGCCGTCGCCGACGCCGAGCGGCGGGGGCAGGACCGCCGCGAGCTCACCGCCGAGGGCGGGCTGGGCCTGCTGTCGGCGGCGATCGCCGGCGGCGGCCTGATCTGGGCGCTGTTCGCCGCCGCCGGCGGACGCATCACCGCGGGCGACGTCGCGCTGCTCACCGCCTCGATCGTGGGCGTCCAGGCCGCCGTCGCGGCGCTGGTCGGCGAGGTGACGACGGCCCACCAGCAGGTGCTGACGTTCGGCCATTACCTGGCCGTGGTCCGGGCCGGGCCGGACCTCCCCGTACGCGAGCGGGCGATCGCGCCGGGGAACCTGCGGCAGGGCATCGAGTTCCGCGATGTCTGGTTCCGCTACTCCCCCGGCCATCCGTGGACGCTGCGCGGGGTTCGTTTCACCATCCCCGCGGGCACGGCGGTCGGACTGGTGGGCCGCAACGGCGCGGGCAAGAGCACGATCGTCAAGCTGCTGTGCCGGTTCTACGACCCGGTGCGGGGCTCGATCCTGTGGGACGGCGTGGACCTGCGCGACCTCGACCCCGCCGAGTTGCGGCGGCGTGTGGGCGCGGTGTTCCAGGACTACATGGAGTACGACCTGACGGCGGCGGAGAACATCGCGGTCGGCGACCTGCGCGACGGCCGGATGGACCTCGACGACGGCCGCATCGAGGCGGCCGCGCGCCGCGCCGGCGTGCACGAGACCGTCGCCGCGCTGCCGCTTGGCTACCGGACGATGCTCACGCGCATGTTCTTCGGCCCACCCGGCGAAGGGGCGGACGCCGAGAGCGGGGTCGTGCCGTCAGGCGGCCAATGGCAGCGGCTGGCGCTCGCCCGTGCGCTGCTGCGCGACCGGCAGGACCTGCTCATCCTGGACGAACCGAGCTCGGGCCTGGACGCCGAGGCGGAGCACGAGATCCACACGAGGCTCCGGGCGCACCGCGCCGGGCGCACGAGCCTGCTGATCTCACACCGGCTCGGCGCGATCCGGGAGGCGGACCTGCTCGTCGTGCTCGACGAGGGACGGGTGGCCGAGAGCGGCACGCACGAGGAGCTCATGCGGCTCGGCGGCCTCTACCACCGGCTGTTCCTGCTGCAGGCACAGGGTTACCAGGAGCAGACCGTGGAATCCCCTGCTGCGGGCGGATGATCGGGATCGTGAGATCCGGTCGCGCCGGTCGCGGCGGCTCGGGCACCGGGGGCGGCGGTCAGCGGCGGCTCGGGCGCCGGGGTCGGGGGCAGGCCGTCCTCCTGGACCGCCACCCGACGGCGGGCCCGGCCAGCCGAGGGTCACGGTTGAGCATGAGATGGTGCAGCTCGGTGAGCTCAGGCCCCGGTTCTATACCGAGGTGCAGATTCAGCGCCTCCCGCGCCTCGCCGTAGACGGTCAGCGCCCCCGCCACGTCCCCCGTCCGGTAGAGGGCGACCATGAGGTGGCCCCAGAGCCGCTCACGTGTGGGACGCAGCGCCAGGGTCTCCCGTAGCCCGCCGATGACCTCGGCGTACCGCCCGAGAGCCAGTCTCGCCCGCGCCGCCTCCTCGACCGCCAGGAATCGCTGTTCCTCAAGCGCGTCGAGCTGGGCCGCGACTCCCATCGTGCGGGGAACGTCCTCGGCCGCGCCACCCCGCCACAGCCCGAGCGCCGCGCTGAAGTGACGCAGCCCTTCCGCGTGGTCGCTTCTCGCCATCGCCTCCCGTCCCTGGCGCAGCGACTCACGGAACTCCAGCACGTCGAGCTCTTCGTCGCAGACCGTGAGCGAGTAGCCCGGCGGCCGGGCTCGCAGACGGTGGTCGTCCAGCCGCCTGCGCAGCAGGTTGACGTAGCTGCGCACGTTGGCGAGCGCCGACTTCGGCGGCCGGTCCTCCCACAGCGCGGCGAAGAGCCGCTCGATGGAGACGGGTCTGTTCGGTTCGAGCAGCAGGCAGGTGAGCAGTAGACGCTGCTTGGCCGCACCGAGGTGGACGGGTTCTCCGCCCTGCCACACCTGAACCGGACCGAGAATGCCGAACCTGAGGCGCATCCACCCCTCCCCGACTTCGCTCCCGGGTGGTGGGAGCGCTCCCAGGGAAGGTATGCGCCTGTCGATCACGTGTCAACGATGTTCTGTATTCGTTTACAGGAGATGACGGACGCCCGGAAACGGTCAGCCGTTTGGCCCTGGCGACGCCTGCGGCCTGCGTTGACGCGAGACGCTGACGTGCGGCGACGCATGGGTGTCACGGCCCGCACACGGTCCGTGCGCCACGGCCGCGATTAGTTGCCGGGGTACACCAAATGAAAGCTTCACCTTGCGGCTTCACGCGCAGCCGGCGACTCGATCCCGGCCGCCGGTTCCGCGCCGGGGGCGGGGACGAGGCCGGAGATCACGTCACCCCGAGGGGCCGGGACCGATGCGGCAGGAGTGACCCGTGAAGCGGCGGCGGGTCTATGATGTCGGAAAATAAAGTGCCCCGGTGTTCCGGTGGCACCTCAAAGCATGCACACCGGAGGTGGCGATGCTGTCGACCTGGGCCCTGGAGACGTTCGGCCCGCGTGCCGAGCAGATCCGCCACGGAGTGGCCGAGGCGCTGGCGCTCGCGCTGGAGAACGCGCAGGACGCCCAGAAGACGGCACGGACCGACCACCTCCATCCGTTCGGCTTCACGCTGATGTCGCGCAAGTTCGAGGCGCTCGCCCGCACGTTCGCCGACATGGCCGATGTGGAGATCATCAAGCCGCCCGGCTCGCAGCACGAGCTCGTCGTGCTCGGCGGCAACCTGCTGTTCCCCTTCCGCTACGCCAAGGACCGCTCGGTGAGCGTGGTCAACGCCCGGATCGGCGACGGCAGGCCGTCCGGGCTGGTCCAGGCGCTGTTCAGCAGGTTCGGCCCGCAGCCGTGGGCCGAGCAGCTCGCGCTCGGCGGCGTCGAGGCCGCCCTGCCGGAGCCCGCGACTCCGGCCGCCCGTGCGCTCACCCGGCTGCCCGAGGACACCCGCCTGGTCCTCATCGCGTACGCCTGCAACGCGCGGGCCGGTCTCCTCGACGTGTGGTGGGGCGAGGCCGAGCTGCTGGACCGCACCGGCAGCCTGCACTGGCACCACTGCGAGGAGATCCCGCTCGCCGGAGCCCTGCCCGCCGGGCTGCCTTTGGTCGCCCCGGCCGGACAGGAGTCCCCGTTCGCCGGGGGCGCGATGCCGGCTCCGGAGCTGAACCCCCGGCCACGCCACGAGCGCGCGACGGCCCTGCCCGCGACCGGTGAGGCACCGTACGCACCGGACGCCGCGGCTTATGAAGGACGGTAGGCGGCTCCGCCCGGCCGGAGACGGAGGAGTCCCGCCCGAACCGAGCCCGCAGGCCGTGGCGGACGCCTTCGACGGCACGCGGCTCACGCAGGCGCGGCGGCTGGCCGCGCTCACCAAGAAGGAGGTGGCCGAGCGCATCGGGGTGTCGCCCGCGGCGGTCGGCCAGTACGAGGCCGGGGTCACCCGGCCGCGTCCCGACCTGGTCCCGCTCCTCGCCGAGGTGCTCGCGGTCCCGGCGGCCTTCTTCCTGCCCGGCCGTCCGCACGGCAAGCTGGACGGCTCGATGGCGCACTTCCGCAGCCTGCGCTCCACCCGGGCCTATCAGCGGGCCAAGGCGGTGGCCTTCGTCGAGCAGGTCTGGGAGCTGACGTACGCGCTGGAGAAGCGGGTGCGGCTCCCGCACGTCGACCTGCCGGGATTCGCCGGGGGCGAGGTCGATTCGGGCAGCGCTCTGCCGCGCGACCCCGCGGGAGCGGCGCGCGCGCTGCGCGCGCACTGGGGGCTCGGCGCCGGGCCGATCAGTCACGTGGTGCGGCACATGGAGTCGCGGGGAATCGTCGTCGTCTTCCCCGAGGCCGACGAGGACGCGGTGACGGTGGACGCGTTCTCCACCTCCAGCCTGCCCCGGCCCATCGTCGTGCTGACGCCCAACCGGTTCGACGACGTCTACCGGCACCGTTTCACCGCCGCGCACGAGCTGGGACACCTGGTGTTGCACGGGGACGCCGCGGCCGGGGACAGCCAGCAGGAGCGCGAGGCGGACTCGTTCGCCGCGGAGTTCCTCACCCCGCGCGACAGCATCCTGCCGAGCCTGCCCGCACGGGCCGACCTGCGGCGGCTCGCCGAGCTCCGCCGCGTCTGGGGCGTGTCGGTCGACTCGCTGCTGTACCGGTGCCGCGAGGTGGGACTGCTGTCCGACTCCGCGGCCGGGCGCGCCTATCAGCGGCTCGCCGCGCTGCGCGACCAGCCGGGCTTCGCCACCGAGCCGGTGTCGGGCTACCCCGGCGAGCAGCCCGTCCTGCTCAGCCGGGCGTTCGAGATGGCGGCGGCCGAGACCGGGCTCACCGCGCCCGCACTCGCCCGGGAGCTCGCCTGGCCGATCCCGAGGGTGCGTGAGCTGATCGGCCTGCCCGCCCACCGCCCGGAGCTGAGACTCGTCCCCTGACGACCGGGCTCGAAGAGGCGGTCAGACGAGTGGGGCGGGGTCGCCGGGGGTGAGCAGGCGCCGGGTGGTCTCCAGGCCCCACGCGTCGAGGCCGTACAGGCGGTCGCCGGAGGCGCGCAGGCCGCCGTAGCGCTCCACCGTGCGGGCCCAGTCCTCCCGGCGCTCGACCTCCGAGCGGAGCATCAGGCAGTCGGGGTCGTTGATCCAGAACCTGCCGTGCTGCCAGGCGCGGGCGACGGTGTTCCTGGTCGCGTTGGCCTGGCTGGGCTCGGTCGGATGCCCGGTCGGGCTCTGCCAGTAGGCGGCGATGTCGGGGCCGACCCGCATGGCGTCGACCATGCCGACCGAGGGCAGGATCGGGGCGCCGCAGCCCAGCAGGTACGCCTCCGGCCCGATCGCCTCCCGGATGAGCCGCAGGCCGCGCCGGTAGGCCTCCACGCCCGTCACGTCCTCGTGGCGGCGGCCCTCCAGCGCCCCGGCGTAGACGAAGTCGATTTTGACGTAGTCGACGCCCCAGCCGCGCAGGGTGCGCAGCACGTCGGCCAGGTATTCGGCCGCGCCGGGGTGGGTGAGGTCGAGCGCGGCGCAGGAGTCGCCGAGGACGTCTCCCGCGACCACGGGTTCTCCGCTCTCCGGATCGGTGACCAGCCATTCGGGATGGGCCGAGAACAACCGGCTCGCGCGCGCCACGACCATGGGGGCGATCCAGATGCCGGCCCGCCGTCCGTGGTCGCGGATGCGGCGCAGCAGACCGGGCAGGTCCTCGAAACGGCCCGACGAGACCAGCCAGTCGCCCGGCGCCGCCTGGTAGCCGTCGTCGATCTGCACCACGTCCACGGGGAGTGCCAGATCGTCCATGGCCGCGAGGTTCTCTTCGACGTCCCGCTGCGTGACGCCGGAGAAGTACTGGTACCAGGAGCACCAGACCGTGGGCGACGGGCGCGGGCGCACACCGCCGGCCTCCCCGGCGAACGCGTCGCCCCACCGGGCCAGTGCCGCCTCCAGGCCGCCACCGGCCGTCGTGTGGCGCACCGGGGCGTCCGCGGCGATCACGACCCGCCGGCCGTACGGCCGCGCCTCGACGACCGGGACGCGGGCGGCGGCGGTCTCGGCCCCGAACACGTGGACCGGCCCGCCGTCTCCGGGGTCGACCGCCAGCAGCCCCTCGCCCCGGAACACGCCCTCGTCGGGGGCCGAGCAGTAGTGGCAGTCGATGACGAGCGAGTTCGGCAGCGTCACCCGATAGGGCACCTCGGCCAGCGGGAGGGGGGCCGTCAGGCTCCAGGACTGCCAGCCCTCGGCGTACACGCGGGCCCTCGCCGGGTCCACGTCCAGTGCGGTAATGTCCTCGGTCGCGACTCTCATCACGACCAGTCCAGCCATGAACCGGTTAAGGGTCAAGATCTGTCTCACCGCGTGGACGGCCCCTCCCGGTCAGGCGGCGACGGCGCCCTCCACGATCTGCTCTCTCAGCGGCGCGAGGGCGCCGGCGATGGATCCGATCGTCTCGGCGTCGACGCCGCACGACTCGAGCGCCCCGGCCAGATGGAGGACCACCTGGCCGAACTCCTCGGCGGTGATGCCGAGCCCGGCGTGCGCCTCGCCCATCGACTTGCCCCGATACTCCTGCGGGCCGCCGAGCGCCGCGGCGACGAAGCTGCGCTGGTGCGCCTTGAGCTTGGCCATGTCCGTGTCCGCGAAGTAGCCGCGCAGCATCGGGTCGGCGACGACCCGCGCGTAGAACACCTCGACCACGGCCGCGACCGCGTCCGAACCGCCGATCCGATCGAAAATGGACCCCATACGCTTTCCTCCCGCGCCGATGTGACCTCGTGCCCACGACGATCGCCACGGATCGTTACGCACCGATGACGGGACGGAAATACGTGCGTAGCGGGGCGCTCACCCGGTCGACACGACCGAAAAGGCCACACGCGGGTGCCGGTTGTCGCCCCAAGTAGTTGCCAGATCCCACTGGCCACGGGAGGCAGGCGGGGATACGGTTCCCACCGGGAAGGACCTTTTTCACCATCACGACAAGAAAAGCGTCAGCGAATTCAGTCTCGATATACCGCGCCATTTCGGGGTTGCCGACGCTTGAGAGCGATGTCTACCTTTGACATCAAATGCAACTCGGGGGCGAGCGGCGGGGCAGCAGGGGGCGGCGTGGCGGAAGAGATGGTGCCCAACCCTCGCCACGCACAGCTGGTGGAACTTCTCAAAGAGGTACACAACCGATCTCAGGAGGTCGGGCACGCATATCAGCGCGTCCACGCGTCGATGCAGTCCGGCACGGTCTGGACGGGGCCGACCGCCGCGAAATGGGCTACCGAGGTCGCCGATCGGCACCACCGCCTGGCGCGGCTCGTACGGCAGATGACCCACGCCATCGAGGAGGAGATGCACCGGCACCCGGCGATGGTGTCCCGCTCCCAGGCCGAGCTCATCCGTCGCCGGCTGACCGGACGCCCCTGAGCCGGGCGCCACGCGAGGAAGGACGCGATGACATCCCCCAGCGGCGACTTCTGCGGCATCGACCCGGCGGCGATGAACGCCATGGCGGCCGACCTGCGCCAGGCGTCCGACCGGCTCACCACCTTCGCCACCGACTTCGAGGGGCTCTTCCGGGCCAACGGAGTGAGCACCACGCCACTCGCGCAGATCGCCGCCATCGCCGACTGGGGCAGAAGCCAGGCCCCCACGCTGTCGGAGCGGGCCGAGCTGATCAAAGCGCTGAACGGGACCGGCGACCACACCTTCGCCCACCTGCCCGACGCGCTGGACAGCCTCGCGGCCGGCCGAGACCTGGGCCTGATGTACGGCACCGGCATCCTCACCAACCCCGGCATCAGTGCCGAGACCAAGGGCGAGCTCTCTCACCAGCACATCAAGGAGATCGCCGCACTGGCCAAGGACCCCGCCGCCGCCGCGGCGTTCTTCGCCACCCTTCCGAAAGAGGTGCGCGAGGCGTTGCCCGACCTGCTCGCCTCGACGGGCAGCCCCACCGCCAAGGAGGATCTGGCCGCCTTCGGCGCCGCCCTGGGCGCCGCGCTGCGCGCACCCGGCCGCATCCCGGCCATGGAGAAGGTGAAGGCCGAACTGCTGAGCAGACCGGCCGACCGGGGTGTGGCGTGGAACCGGCTGGCGCTGCTGGCCGGGGCGAAGGCCCCGGCCGATGTCCGCGTGGCCGCCGCCCGCGCGCTTGCGCTGGACGATTTCACGAAGAATCCGCGGCAGGAGTGGCGGGGCGGCAGCCCGAGCCTGTCCCGGACGTACGGCTACTCCCCCGACACCATCGCCCTCGCGCTGGAGGTGCTCGCAGGGGACGGCAAGGCCGCGCGGGCCGCCTTCGCCCAGATGGGCGGCGACGGGGTCACGCTCACCCAGGTCGAGAAGATGAAGCAGTTCCTGGGCTACGCCAAGACTCGTGGGACAGGTGACCAGGTCGCCGACGCCTTCGGCCGGGTGATGGAGTCGGGCAGCGAGGCCACGACGGAGAAGCCGGGCAAGCACTCGGCGGAGGCCGCGGCGTTCGCCCTGGACGCGATCCTGGCGACCGGTTCCTTCGGCAGGGACCTCCCGAACTCCGCTCGGGACTCCATGGCCTCGATCGCCACGTCGTACATCCACGAACTCGCCTCCGGCGCCCGCTTCGACAAAGCCGCCTACCGGACCTCCGGCATGACCCGGCCCGACGAGTGGATCCCGATCCCCGGCGTCACTCCTGCCTTCTACCTGAGCCCCGGCGACACCTACCGCTTCCTCCAGACGTTCGCCGGCGAAGAGCGACTCACCGACAACTTCGACAAGACCGCCGCGCGATTCCGTTACGACATCCTGACGAACGCGGCTCGGTTCGAAGCCGACGAGAAAAGTGATCATCTCGAAAACGCCTCCCAGATGTTCGGAGACCTCGGCGGCATCGAGTTCAAGGCGGCGCTTGAGGTTCGAGGCGAGAAGGACGCCACGGACAGTCTGCTCAGGGACCTCACCAAGAACACCATGGGCCTGGGCATCGATCAGCTTCCAATCGCGGGCGCCGTCATCGAGGCAGGCTGGACGCTGACGAAAACCTATGTCGCGAGCAAATTGCTCGACAATTGGGCAGCCAGTTTCGAGACCCGCGTTCAGGCACTGACCGAAGCGCGGGCAAATTTCACTCTTCGCCAGAAGTACGACATGGCGTACCTGTTACATGAGGCGGGTTACCCGGCGAGCAAACCACCGAAAGAGCTGATCAGCGCGGAGACTCGCCGTCTCAAAACATTCGACGAACTGATGCTCGAAGCCAAGCAAGAGGCGACTCGCACCGGAAAGAACCGGGAGACCGTCCTCCGCGCGAAGCTGACCCCATACGAACGATGGATGGACAGCAACGAAGCCCTCGACAAACAGGTTGAGAGGTCTTCGCGCGCGCAGACAAGCGAGTTGGCCAAGGAACTCATCCGCACATGGGATTGATGCCTATGACCTTGGCAGGCAGTCGGTCTTCGCGACCAGCCGCCAGGTTGGCGACTCCGGCACCACGATCACATTGACAGTGATCCCGGGGATATCCTTCCTACCTGCGATCAATCGCGCGTCCTTCCAGTCCAACTGCGACAAGTCGTAGGTCACTGTGTAGTGAAGGAATGAGGAGAGAGTGCTCTCCATCACCCGCTCAGCCTGGTCAAGGTGACTATCCACATCAGAGCTTTCACGTTCGTAGTCAGCGGTTGCCCGTAGCACCCGCTGAAACTTTCCCTTATCACAGGGAAGATCCTGGTCAGGGCGCTGCACGATCCGCAGGTTGCTGTATGGCTTCTTCAAAAGGCTGTCGCTCTGCAGGCGGTGCGAGTCTTTCTGGAGCTCTGTGGTGGCCGCCTGCAGGGTCGGACCTGAACCACACCCGGAAACCATTCCGCCGAGCAGGAGAAACGCCACCGCGATCCGTGCAACGCGCACGCCTCTACCTCCAGCGAGTAGACAGGCAGACAACGCAATCTTGACCCAAATCCCCACCCCTCGTCATCCCGTCGAATAATTCAGCGGGCAGAGCCTCGAGGAGGCCTTGGGAGCGCAGAGCGATACCAACGGCTCGGTCTCGGTGGTCGGTCTTGTGGGACAGCGAGACGGTGCCCGCCCCCCGATGGGCGCGGGCACCGGTCATGGGGAGGGTCAGTTCCTTCCGGCGACGCGCAGGGCGCTCCGGATCGCGGGCCCTCGTGCCGTCACGGTTCGAGGCTGTCCGGGATGGAGTCCGAGCGGCCCTTCGGACGCTCGGTGCGGCCGTGGGCGTCGTAGATCTTCACCCAGCGGATGCCGGGAAGCCGCTTGAGCGTGGGCATGATCTCGTCGGCGACGGTGAACGCCGACCCTCCGCTCGTGACGGAACCGGTGAGCCGCACGTGGGCGACCCCGTCCCGGACGACGACCGAACGGACGCCGGTGGCCCCCGAGGCGACGAAACGCAGGCCCTTGGCGTACTCGGCCTGCGTCGGCCCGGCGAACAGCCGCTGGAGCGCGCCGCGCGCGGTGGACGGCGGCGTCACCGGCCGCGACACCGCCACGGTGTACGGCCCCCGCCCCGCGGCGTACGCCCGGGAGTCGAGGAAGTACGTCCCCACCGGCACGGTCCGGTAGGGCGTCTTGACGTCCACGACCACCCGGCTCGGGCGAGTGAGGGTGTAGACGCGGTAGGACGACTTCCGGGCCAGGCCGATGCCGAAGGTGAGCTCCGCCTCGAAGTCGCCCGCGTTGACGACCTGGATCACGCCGGGCAGCGCGAAGGTCTCGCGGGCGGGCCCGTAGGTGGGGCGCCCGTTCAGGTCGTGGCCGGCCGCGCCGCCGAAGCGGAGCCCGAGGATCGCGTCACCGGCCACCGGGACCGTGCGGCCCGAGCCGTCGGCGATCAGCCGGGACACGTAGCGGGCGCTCCGCCGCGCCGGGAGCGGCCCGCCGAACTCGAAGACGACCCGGTCCAGGCCGGGATGGTGCGAGGCGCGTACGTCGACCAGGGTCGCCACGCGGGGAGCCGCATGGGCGGCGGCGGCCGGACGGACGGACGTGGCGGCGGCCGGGGTGGCCGGGACCGCCAGCAGGGTGGTCGCGCTCACCAGCGACACGGCCAACGCCGCGAGCGAGCGCTTGGGGGGCAGAAACATGAGGGCTCCTCTGCCGGGTTCCTTTCGCGAGTTGGGGGACCCGCGGGCGGGCGCCCGGACCCGTTTCCGGCACCGGCGCCCAATTGAAGTATCTCCAGGTGGACGGGGATCGGGACGGGCCTTTCGGCCCGACTTACCTTCCCCGTTGACGGCGACGTGGGCCGTATGTAACATCTGGGCAACCTGATGTAAGAAATTTGCATCTACAAATCGAGACTTTGCGGTCCCCCGCAAGTTCCGGCAGGAAGCACTGCGTCCGTGCGCCCCGCCACCGTCACCTTTCGCATGAAAGGACTTGAGGTGATGTCGGCCACGGCAGTGGGCAACCGGTCGCCGCCGCGACCTCGTGCGCCCCGGTCTTCGAAATCCCCCCACGACCGCGGATCGGATGGCCCGCCGGTCGGTTCCTGCCGGACAGAGGAACGCCAATGTCGAAAACGCACGTCCCCTTATCGCGCCTGATCGCTGTGGTGGTCGCGGCCTGCCTGCTCGCCGTGGCCGCGCCCCTCTCCCCCGCCTCGGCCGCCGGCGGCCCCAACCTCGCCGCCGGCAAGACCATGAAGGAAAGCGCCCACGCCGACGTGTACGGCGCGGGCAACGCCAACGACGGTAACCAGGCGACCTATTGGGAGAGCGCCAACAACGCCTTCCCGCAGTGGCTCCAGGTGGACCTCGGCTCGGCCGTCAGCATCAACCAGCTGGTGTTGAAGCTCCCCAACCTGTCGGCCTGGCAGACCCGCACGCAGACGCTGTCGGTGCTGACCGGCACCACCGACAACCCGACCACCACGACGGTCCCCTCCGCCGGCTACACCTTCAACCCGGCCGGCGGCAACACCGTCACCATCGACTTCACCGCCACCACCGCCCGGTACGTACGGCTGAACATCACCGCCAACACCGGCTGGCCCGCCGGGCAGATCTCCGAGTTCGAGGTCTACGGCCCGGGCGAGCCCGGTGGTGACGATCAGAAGCCGACCGCTCCGGGCACCCTGGCCTACACCCAGCCCGCCTCCGGGCAGATCCGGCTCACCTGGAACGCCTCGACCGACAACGTGGGGGTGACCGGGTACACCGTCTACGCCAACGGCACGCAGCGCGGCGCGGTGGCCGGCAACGTGCTCACCTACACCGACAACCAGCCCGACACCGCCACGGTGTCCTACTACGTGACCGCCAAGGACGCCGCCGGCAACGAGTCCGGCCCGTCCAACACCGTGACCCGCACCGGGACCGGCGGGCCTGGCGGCACCAACCTGGCACTCGGCAGACCGATCACGGCCAACGGCTCCGTGTTCACCTTCGTGGCCACCAACGCCAACGACAACAACACCGCCACCTATTGGGAGGGCGCGAGCGGCGGCTACCCCAACACCCTCACCGTGGCGCTCGGCGCCAACGCCGACATCTCCCAGGTGAACGTCAAGCTCAACCCCGACAGCTCCTGGGGACCGCGCACGCAGACGATCCAGGTGCTGGGCCGCGAGCAGAGCGCGTCCGGGTTCACCAATCTGACCAGCGCGACCCAGTACTCCTTCAGTCCGGCCACCGGCAACTCGGTGTCCATCCCGGTGAGCGGCCGGGTCGCGGACGTGCAGCTGAAGTTCACCGGCAACTCCGGCGCCCCGGCGGGCCAGGCGGCCGAGTTCCAGGTCGTCGGCGTCCCCGCCCCCAACCCCGACCTGACCGTCGGCGGCCTCAGCGCGTCCCCGGCCTCCCCGGCGGAGACCGACCCGGTCACGCTCACCGCGACCGTCAAGAACATCGGCAACGCCGCCTCCGGCGCGACGAACCTGAACTTCTACTTCGGCACCACCAAGGTCGGCACGGCGAACGTCGGCGCGCTCGCGGCCGGCGCCTCGGCCACCGTGACGGCGGACGCCGGCCGGCGCGACGCGGGCAGCTACCCGCTGAGCGCCAAGGTCGACGAGTCCAACGCGGTGATCGAGCAGAACGAGACCAACAACTCCTTCAGCGCCTCGTCGCCGCTGGTCGTGCGGCCGGTGGACAGCTCCGACCTGGTGGCCTCGCCGGTGAGCTGGTCGCCGGGCAACCCGGCCGGCGGGACCCCGGTGACGTTCACCGTGGCGATCAAGAACCAGGGCACGGTCGCGACGGCCGGCGGCGCCCACGGCGTCACGCTGACGATCGCCAACGACGCCGGGACCGTGGTGAAGACGCTGACCGGCTCCTACAGCGGCGCGATCGCGGCCGGCGCCACGACGAGCCCGGTGAACCTGGGCACGTGGACGGCGGTCAACGGCAGATACACGGTGAAGACGGTGCTCGCCGCCGACGCGAACGAGCTGCCGGTCAAGCAGGCCAACAACACCTCCAGCCTGCCGTTCTTCGCCGGCCGCGGCGCGAACATGCCGTACGACATGTACGAGGCCGAGGACGGCGTGACCGGCGGCGGGGCGACGGTCGCCGGTCCCAACCGGACCATCGGCGACCTGGCGGGCGAGGCGTCCGGCCGCAGGGCCGTGCGGCTCACCACGACGGGCAGCTACGTCGAGTGGACGACCAGGGCGAGCACCAACACCCTGGTCACCCGTTTCTCGATCCCGGACGCGCCGGGCGGGGGCGGCACCGACGCCACGCTGAACGTCTACGTCAACGGCAGCTTCCTCAAGGCGATCAACCTGACCTCGAAGTACGCCTGGTTGTACGGCGACGAGGCGAGCCCCGGCAACTCGCCGAGCGCGGGCGGCCCGCGGCACATCTACGACGAGGCCAACGTCATGCTCGGGACGACCGTCCCGGCGGGCAGCAAGATCCGGCTGCAGAAGGACGCCGCCAACACCTCCACGTACGCGATCGACTTCGTCAACCTGGAGCAGGTGTCGGCGATCCCCAACCCCGACCCCGCGGCGTACGCCGTGCCCGCCGGGTTCACCCACCAGGACGTGCAGAACGCGCTCGACAAGGTGCGGATGGACACCACGGGCAAGCTCGTGGGCGTCTACCTGCCGCCGGGCGACTACCAGACGTCGAGCAAGTTCCAGGTGTACGGCAAGGCGGTCAAGGTGGCCGGCGCCGGGCCGTGGTTCACCCGGTTCCACGCGCCGTCGACGCAGGAGAACACCGACATCGGCTTCCGGGCGGAGTCGTCGGCCAACGGCTCGGTGTTCTCCGGATTCGCCTACTTCGGCAACTACACCACCCGCATCGACGGGCCGGGCAAGGTGTTCGACTGGCAGAACGTCGCGAACATGACGATCGACAACATCTGGGTCGAGCACCAGGTCTGCATGTACTGGGGCGCGAACACCGACAACATCACGATCAGGAACTCGCGGATCCGCGACACCTTCGCCGACGGCGTCAACATGACCAACGGCAGCACGGACAACCTGGTCTCGAACATCGAGGCGAGGACGACCGGCGACGACAGCTTCGCGCTGTTCTCGGCCATCGACGCGGGAGGCGCCGACGAGAAGAACAACGTCTACGAGAACCTGACCGCGATCCTGCCGTGGCGCGCGGCCGGCCTCGCCGTCTACGGCGGGTACGCGAACACGTTCAGGAACATCTACATCGCGGACACGCTGACCTACTCCGGGATCACCATCAGCTCGCTCGACTTCGGCTACCCGATGAACGGCTTCGGCGCGAGCCCGCCCACCGTGTTCGACAACATCTCGATCGTCCGCGCGGGCGGCCATTTCTGGGGCCAGCAGACCTTCCCGGCGATCTGGCTGTTCTCCGCCTCGAAGGTGTTCCAGGGCATCCGGGTCAGCAACGTGGACATCGTCGACCCGACGTACTCGGGGATCATGTTCCAGACCCAGTACCTCGGCGGCCGGCCGGTCAACCCGATCAAGGACACCGTCTTCACCAACGTCTCGATCTCCGGAGCGCGCAAGAGCGGCGACGCGTTCGACGCGAAGTCGGGCTTCGGCCTGTGGGCGAACGAGATGCCGGAGCCGGGCCAGGGCCCGGCGGTCGGGTCGGTGACCTTCGACAACCTGAGGCTCAGCGACAACTACCAGGACGTCAGGAACACGACGTCCACCTTCGCCATCGACATCAGACCCTGATCACATGAAAGGCGCCGCCGGAGAGACTCCTCTCCGGCGGCGCCTGCTTCGCGGAAACGCTTCTCAGGGATGTGTCACGAGCAGCGGGTGCCGTTCAGCGTGAAGCCGGTCGGGTTGCCGTTCGAGCCGTTCCAGGTGCCCTGGAAGCCGAACGAGACGTTGCCGCCCGCCGGGATCGAGCCGTTGTACGACAGGTTCCTCGCGGTCACCGTGGACCCGTTCTGGCTGACGTCGGCGCCCCAGTAGCCGGTGATCCTCTGCCCGTTCGGGAAGGAGAAGCCGACATTCCAGCCGTTCACCGCGCTGGAGGAGGTGTTGGTGACGGTCACGTTGCCGGTGAACCCGCCCTGCCACTCGTTCTTGCTGTAGCTCACCCGGCAGGCGCCGCTGCCGTTGCCGCCGGTCGGCGAGACGGCGGGGGACGGCGAGGGGTTCTGCACCACGCCGCCGATGCTGTAGGAGAAGTTGTTCACCGCGAGGCCGGCGCCGCCCACCCAGGGCTCGAATCCGGCCTGGACGCTGGTGAGGTACCACGACCGCTGGGCGTAGCCCCGGTTCACCATGTCGTCGAAGAAGGTGCGTACGGCGAAGCTGATGGAGTTCGTCGCTGAGGTGCGGACGTAGGAGACGACGTTCCAGCCGGTGTTGCCGTACCAGACGTCCCACGTCCCGCCCGCGAGGTTGACCGTGCCGACCTTCGAGCCGACGGGCTGGACCGAGCCGGTGTGGTTCAGCCAGACCATGAGCTCGGCGCCGGTGTTCTGGCCGTCCCGGCGCGCCGTGGGGTCGAACCAGATGTCGTACGCGGCGTCGTAGACCCCCGAACCCGGGTAGCTCATGCTGACGCTGGTCTGGACCGTGTTGAACTGGCTGTTGCTGACGGCGAGGGGCAGGCCGCTGCCGCTGGAGCAGTTGGCGTAGTGGCAGCCGGCGTAGATCGCCGGATAGGACGCCGGAGCGCCGTTCTGCGCCTTGTTGTGCCCCGCCTGCGTCACCGTGAAGCCGGTGTTGGTGACGTTGATGCACTGCTGGGCGTCGCTGCCCCAGACGTTGTTGATGACGACGTACTTGCCGCCCTGGATCGTGGTCGATCCGTACTTCTCGCAGATCGTGGTGTCCGCGTGCGCCGCCTGACCGACGACGAGCGACGCGGCGACGGAGGCCAGCATGGCGAGGCCCGCCGTGATCATTCGCATCCTCATGTTCCGGACCATAGACATCGGGCCAAGACGGGCGACATGGGACGTTTTAATCGACAACGCGGACGAAATCCCGACCAGCGACAACACCCTTACCGTGAGTGAAACTTTCACTTACACGTCTTGTCCGGCTGCCGGACGACCGGCGTACGCCGTCCCCCCGCTGGGGAGGATGGCCACAGGAGGAGGTGAGGCGATGGCCGTCACGGTCCGCCGCGTGTACGAGGACCCCGCGCCCGGGGACGGAACGAGGGTGCTGGTCGACCGGGTGTGGCCGCGCGGCCTCACCAAGGAGGCCGCTCATCTGGACGAATGGGTCAAGGACGTGGCGCCGTCCGGCGAGCTGCGCTCCTGGTACGGCCACGTCCCGGAGAGGTTCGCCGAGTTCCGCAGCCGCTACCTCGCCGAGCTCGGCGACCCCGAGCGGCGCGCCGCCCTCGACCGGCTGCGCGGGCTCATGGAGGACGGGCCGCTGACCCTGCTCACCGCGACCAGGGACGTCGAGCACAGCCAGGCCGCCGTCCTCGCCGAGGTCCTGTCCGAACCCGGCTGACCCGCCCCACCCGAGCTGGGGGAAGCCCTCCCGGGTTCAGTGGGTCGCGCGGGTCCGGTGGCCGCCGGTGAGGTGGAGCCGGACCATCGCGGGAAGGCGGCGCAGGCCGAGCGTGGTGCGCAGGTTCGGGACGGCCTCGTCGTGCAACCGCGTGACCAGGGCCCCGATGTCGGCCGGTTCGACGGCGGAGACACCCAGGTCGAGGCGTGGGTGATCGGACGGGCCGCGCAGCACGGCGTGCGCCCTGCGCACGTCCGGATAGGCGCTGACCTGCTCGGCGAGGGCCTCGCTCGCGGGATGCGCGTCGACCTCGGTGACCCCCGCCGTGCCGGACTCGAGGCGCAGTCTGCGCAGCCGGTCGACTCGCAGCAGCGCGAGCAGCCAGGCCAGTCCGATGAGCGCGAGCACGACGCCCACGGCGGCCAGGACCGGCCAGAACCACGGCGTCGTCGCGGCGAAGCTCCTGGTCCCGGCGTCCAGCACGGGCCGCCGCGCGGCGGCGCCACCGAAGGCGCCGAGCGCCCGCGCGAGCGCGAGGCCGCCCGCGACCAGCGGCACCAGCCCGCACAGAGCGAGCCCGATGCGGTTGCCCTTGCCCGATCTCGTCCTCACAGCCGATCTCCTCCAGCCTCTGCCCGCCGGAGTGCGCGGCGGGCCTCATGCGCCAGGGCGCGTGAGCGCTCCATCTGGGCCCATTGGGCCCTCGCGGTCAGGTCGGGCCGTGGACCCGGACATGCAGCGAGACGCGGTGGGCGGGGGAGAGCCGGGCCAGCTCGTCGCCGACGGCAGCCCGCACACGCTCCCCGATCGCGGCCGTGTCGCGCAGGTCGGTCCGGACCGAGACGTCCGCGTGCCAGCCGCGCATTCTCGCCCCGGCCGCGCGCACCCCGTCCACCGCGTTCGCCCTGGCTCTGAGCGCCCGCGCCAGCGTGCGCCGCGGCAGGCCGACCATCAGATCGGGGTCCCCGGTGCGCAGCGCGATCATCCGCCCCCGTCCGGGTACCGCCGCGATCAGCATCAGCACCAGGCCGATCAGGGCCAGCGCGGCGGCCACCGCGAGCGCCCGGTTGTCGTCCCAGGCCGTGGTCCTCGCCCAGCGCGCCCAATCCTCGTACGGCACGATCCTGATGGGACGCCCCAGCAGCGCGGAGACCACATGGGCGGCGGTCAGCCCGCCGATCCCCAGCAGCGCGAGCGCGGCGACCGCGGCGGGCAGCCCCCGGCTGGGCCGGAAGGCCCGGGCGGCCTTCGCGCCCTCGAACCCCCGCATCGGGACGAAGAGCGGGAGCTTCTCAGACGGGTCTCGTCCTTCGGTCATGCCCCCTCCTCGGCCCGGGCCTCTGTTCGGGCACCAGCTCCACGACCTCGATGTCCACGTTCTCCACGGCGATGCCGGTGAGCTCCCGCAACCGCCGCCGCACGTGGTCGCGGATCTCGGCGGCCAGCCGCGGCACCGGCGCCGGGTAGCGCACGGCCAGGTCGCAGTGCACCGCCGCGACCGCCCCGCTCACCGACGCCGACACGTGGGGCCGGCCGGTCACGTGCTCGTCCTCGCTCGCCAGTCTCTCCGCGATCTTCGTGAAGGCGCGGTCGGAGATCGTCGTCGTGCCGCGCGCCGCCGGCACGCTCACTGCCGCCTCGGGTGCATCTGCGGCATGTGCACGCCGCCTTCGAGCACCATGCCGACGAAGAACCCGACGATCCCGAGGACCAGGACGATGAGGAACGCGCTGAGGCCGCCGAAGGCCCCGACGACCCCCAGCACGACGCCGAACAGCAGTCCGACGAGGGCCCAGACCGGATACCCTTCCATGATCAATCATTCCTTCCACTGTCGTCAGTGACCACGTCGGCGATCGTCACGTCCACCCTGCGGCCGCCCGCGAGGCCGCCGATCGCGTCGCGGACCAGGTCGGCCACCTCCGGCAGCGGCCTGCCGTACCGGGCGACGACGTCGACCTCGATCGCGTCGTCCCGTACGGCGACGCCGGGGACCTGACCACCGGGCAGGTAGGTCGCGACCACCCCGAACGGTCCCCGGGACAGGCCGGCGACGTCGGGGCACGACAACACGCGGTCGGCGAGCCTCCGGGCGGACACCTCGCGTTCCTCGCCCTCCGGCGCCACGTCCGCCCTCTCCGGAACGGTGCTCACAGGACTCGCGGCTCCCCTTCGGACGGCTCCCGCGTCTCCTCCTGCCTCGGCAGGTGGACGTCGTCGACCGCGATGTTCACCTCGGTGACCTCCAGCCCGCACATGCGCTCCACCGCGCGGATGACGTGGCTCCGGACCGCCTGCGCGAGATCGGGGATCGCGACGCCGTACTCGACGATGAGGTGGATGTCCACGGCGGCCTGCCGCTCGCCGACCTCCACCGCCATGCCCCGGGTGACGCCGTCCTCGCCGCCGAACGCGCCCTTGATCGCGCCGAACGCGCGGGCCGTGCCGGTGCCGAAGTCGTGGACCCCGTCGATCTCGCGGGCCGCCATGCCGGCGATCTTCGCGACCACTCCGTCGGCGATCGTGGTGCGGCCCCGCTCGGTCACCAGGCCGGAACCGCCCTGCACCCCGAAGGATCGCCCGGACGCCTGCTCGACGGTCGCGGTCGACGTTCTGGTTTCGGTCATGTGACTCCCCCGCTTCGTATGCGCGGTTCGTGCCGCTTACCGCCGATACATGCCCGTGATACCCAATTTGCGCACAGTAACCAGCACAGGTAGGGCGAGGTTGGGTCAGCGGAACTCCTTGAACCTCCCAAGACGAGCGAGCCTTTGGCGAGACAGGGCCGATAGCCCTAACGCGGAGATCAAGCCGGACCAAAACTGCCCGGTATGTCCGAGATCGAGTTTTTCTGTGCCCGTCTAGGGCATTCATACCGTTCAGTCGGGTCGCAGCGCCGCGCGGCGAGCCGGGCGGTCGCCCGGAGCCGGCGCTTCGGGGGCGGGCCAGTAGGAGGCGCGATCATGAAAGACGGACTGAAGGTGGCTTTGGCGGTCATCGCGGGCTACTACCTCGGCCGGCACCAGAAGCTCCGTTTCGCGCTGATGCTGGCGCTGGCCATCCTCGCCGCCCGCCTGAAGGGAGAGGGAGCGGCCGGCGCCCTGCTGGAACAGGTCCCCAAGATCCTGGGTGGAGCCGCCCCCGACGTCGGCAAGATCACCGAACGCGTGCGCGGCGACCTGCTGGACATCGGCAAGGCGGCGGCCATGCGCGCCACCAGCAAGCAGATCGACAACCTGAGCGACAAGCTGCACGAACGCGCCGAGGCGCTGCGGCACCCCAAGGGCAAGGGCCGGGCCGCGGAGGAGGAAGAGGAAGAAGCGGAGGAGCGGCCGGAGGAGAGCCGCCGCCGCGCTCCCCGCCGCCGCCCGCCGCAGCGCGAACCCGAACCCGAAGAGGCCTACGACGAGGAAGAGGAGTACGAGGAGGAGCCCGACGAGGAGGAGGCCGAGGAGCCCGAACCCGAGGAGCGGCGCCGGCCCCGGATCCGTCCCACCCGTCCCGTGCTGCGGAGGAGGTGAGACCGATGACCGAACAGACGCGAGAGCACGACCAGGGCACACGGGCGCCGGACGAGGGGACGCTGCCCACCCAGCGGCTCGGGCAGGAGTTCCAGAACCTCGCCACCGCCGTCGCGGAGCGCGCCCTGTCCCGGGTCGCCGAGAAGATCGACGGCCTGGCCGGCCGTCTCACCGACTACGTGGAACACGGCGGCTCGGGGCTGCTCAGCGCACTCACCGGCAAGGAGGGCGGCGGACGGAACGCGCTCGGCGGAGTGCTCGGCGCCCTCACCGGCGGCCGGGACGCCCGGACACTGCTCAAGACGGTGACCGACCGGCTCGGCGCGACGGGCGGAGGCGGCCTGCTCAGCGCGCTCACCGAGGACGGCGGGGGCAGTCACCCCGTACGCGCGGCGCTCATGGCGTACGGCAAGGAGAAGATCAAGGGCCTGTTCGGCGGCGGCGGTGGCGGGGGCAAGGGCCGCAAGGGCAAGAAGCTCAAGGTCACCAACATCGTCGAGTCGCTCGACATCGGCGCGCCCATCCGCCTGGTCTACAACCAGTGGACGCAGTTCGAGGACTGGCCGAGCTTCATGAAGAAGGTCGAGACCGTCGAGCAGAAGTCCGACGAGAAGCTCGGATGGAAGGCTCAGGTCTTCTGGTCCCACCGCACGTGGGAGTCGACCATCATCGAGCAGGTCCCCGACAGCAGGATCGTCTGGCGCTCACAGGGGCCGAAGGGCTTCCCCGACGGCGGGGTGACCTTTCACGAGATCACTCCGGAACTGACCCGGGTGCTCCTCGTCGTCGAGTATCACCCGCAGGGTCTCTTCGAGCGCATCGGGAACCTGTGGCGCGCCCAGGGCCGCCGGGTCCGGCTCGAGTTCAAGCACTTCAGACGGCACGTCATGACCAACGCCCTGCTGAACGCCGACGGCATCGAGGGCTGGCGGGGCGAGATCCGCGACAGCCAGGTCGTCAAGGACCACGAGACGGCGCTGCGCGAGGAACGCGAGCGCGAGGAGGGCCCCGAGGAGTCCGAGGAATTCGAGGAGCACGAGGAGGAGCCCGAGGAGGAGCCCGAGGAGCAGGCCGAAGAGGAGGAGCCGTACGAGGAAGAGGAGGAGGAAGAAGAGGAGGAGGAAGAGCCCGGGCGGGCACGCAGGCCCGCCTACGCGGGCGCCTCGACCGGCGGGCAAGGCGGACCGGCCACCCGCAGGCGCGGGGCCGAATCCGGGGAGCGCGGCACGCGCGCACCGGACCGTCGGCGCGAAGCGGAGGCCGGGCAGGGCCGCGGCGACGAGCCCCGCAGGGGCGAGCAGACGCGCAGAACCGAGGAAGCCGAGGAAACCGAGGAGCCGCGCGGGCAGACGCGCGGGGACGAGGAAGCCGAGGAGACGGGCGAGCGGCGGAAGCAGGCGCGCCGTCCGCTGATCCGGCGCCGCCGGCCCTCTCAGTAGCGGACACGAGCGGCGGCGGAGGCGGCCAATGATCGCAGACATCACACAACCGAGGAGGGGAAACGCATGACGGTAGCCGTTCCACCAGCGGGTGGCGGCGGACTGCCGGGCCGGTCATCGGGATCGGGCCTGGCCGACGTCATTGACACGATCCTGGACAAGGGCCTCGTGATCGACGCCTACGTACGGGTCTCACTGGTCGGCATCGAGATTCTGACCATCGACGTACGCGTCGTCGTCGCGAGCGTCGACACCTACCTCCGTTTCGCCGAGGCGGTGAACCGGCTGGACCTGGCATCCCAGCAGCAGGGGCTGCCCGACCTCCTGTCGAGCGCGCCCCAGAGCATCGCCCGCGGGAAGTCCAAGGGCGTGGCCCAGGGCGTGCTGGAGGCGGCCGGGGAGAAGCTGCAGGACATGTTGGCGAGCTACGCGGAGGAGGAACCCGCCCCGCGTACCCGCCGTCGTCGACGGGAGGATGACTGAGATGTCGGGCTCCATCAAGCAGTCCGGGGCGGGTGACCGGGCCGAGGCCGCCCGGCCCAACACCGCGTGCTACGTCTACGGCATCCTCCCCGAGGACGTGGAGATCAGCGAGGACGCCGTCGGCGTGGGCGAGCCCCCCGGCCGGGTCACGATCATCCGCCACGGCGAGATCGCCGCCCTGGTGAGCGACGTGGACGTGGACCGTCCCCTCGGCCGCGCACAGGACCTGGTGGCCCACGAGCAGTTGCTCGACGATGCCGCGGCGGAGGTCCCCGTGCTCCCCCTGCGGTTCGGCGCGGTGATGACCACACCCGAGGCGGTCGTGGAGGAACTGCTGGCCCCGCACCACGACTCGTTCGCGGCCGCCCTCAAGCAGATCGAGGGGCGCACCCAGTTCGTCCTCAAGGCGCGGTACGCCGAGCAGCCGGTGCTGGTCGAGGTGCTGACGGAGAACGCCGAGGCCAGACAGTTGCGCGACCGGATCAGGCAGTTGCCGGAAGAGGTGACCCGCAACGAACGGATCCGGCTGGGCGAGCTGATCACGCAGATCATCGCCGCGAAGCGCGAGGCCGACACGCAGGCCGTCGTCGAACGCTTCGAGCCCTTCACCGCCGGTGTGGTCGTCCGCGACCCCAGTCACGAGCGGGACGCCGCGCACGTCGCGTTCCTCGTCGAGAACGACCGCCAGACCGACTTCGAACGCGCCGTCGGGGAGTTGCGCTCCGAGTGGGGCGACCGGGTCGAGGTCCGCCTGCTCGGGCCGATGGCGCCGTACGACTTCGTCACCACCTGACTCATGAGGGGAGGCCGTCGTGGGACTGATCAGTGCGTTGTTCACCTGGCCGCTCGCCCCGGTCCACGGCGTGATCCGGCTGGGCGAGCTGATCCAGAAGCAGGTCGAGCATGAGCTGAGGGACCCCGCGGCGGTCCGGCGGCGGCTGGAGGCCATCGAGGAGGCCAGGCGCTCGGGTCAGATCTCCGAAGAGGAGGAGGCCCAGGCCGTGGAGGAGATCCTCAGGCTCATGAGCGGCTCGCGGCGGGGGTGAGCATCCCATGCCTCCCCGGCGGAGAGCCCGCTACGACGAGGACGCCAGGCCGTACGGGCGGCGGGCCTCCTCCGGCGCGCCCGCCGGGGAGGACGGGCCGTACGACGAGTCCGCGGGCGACGACGAGGACGAGCGCAGGGGTGAGCGCGGGGCCGAGCCGCGCCGGCGCAGGGCCGCGCTGAACGCGGTGTCCGCCGGCCGGCTCGGCCTGCGTTACATCGCGGACCTGACTTCCAAGGACACCGAGGGGGTCACGTCGGTGGAACCCGTGGAGAACGGCTGGCTGGTGGACGTCGAGGTCGTCGAGGACCGCAGGATCCCGTCCACCAGCGACATGCTGTCGATCTACGAGTGCCAGGTGGACGACGAGGGCAACCTCACGTCCTACCGGCGCACCCGGACCTACCGGCGTGGCACCGGCGCCTACGGCGGTGGGCTATGACCGATCCCCGCTCGCGTCCCGTCCTGCGCGAGTCGTACGCGCCGCCGCCCGTGATGGGCCGGGAGTCGACCAACCTGGGCGACATCCTGGAGCGCGTCCTCGACCGGGGCATCGTGATCGCCGGCGACATCCGGGTGAACCTGCTGGAGATCGAACTGCTGACCATCAAGCTGCGGCTGGTCATCGCCTCGGTGGACACCGCGCGGGAGATCGGCATCGACTGGTGGGAGCGCGACCCCTGGCTCAGCGGCAAGGACCGCGAACTGGTCGAGGAGAACCGGCGGCTGCGCGAGCGCCTGAACGCGGTCGAGGAGCGCCTGCTCGCCTGGGAGGAGCGGACGGAACTCGAAGCGGGCGAAGGGGCGAGTGAACGTGCCGGCGAACGTGCGGGGGAACGGGGTGCGGGCGAGCGGCGGGGCGACCGCCAGGCGGAGGCCCGCGACCGGCGGCCCGGCCGTCCCCCCGGAACGGAGCCCGGCTATGAGTGAGAACCAGACGGACGCCCGCGGGCAGGGGGTCTACCTGTACGCGGTGACGCCGGGCGGTGAGCCCTCTCGTGACCTGCGTGGCGTGCTGGACGGGGTGGTCCGGCCCGTCTCCCACGGCGGGCTCGTGGCCCATGTCAGCGACGTGCCCCTCGACCGGTTCGGAGAGGAACCGCTGCGCCGCTCGCTTGAGGACCTCGACTGGGTGGAGGGAGTCGCCCGCGCCCACCACCGGGTCGTCGAGGCGCTGGCGGCGGCCGGGCCGACCGCCCCCGTGCGCCTCGTGACCGTCTACACCGGCGAGGAACAGGTCCGCGACCTGCTCGACCGGCGGCACGACGACTTCACCGCCATCCTGTCGCGGGTCGCGGGGCGGCGGGAGTGGGGCGTCAAGGCGTACCTGCGCAGGCAGACGCCGCAGCCCGCACCGGTGCCGCCCGCCACGACCCCGGCCACAACCACAGCCACAGCTCCGACCGGCGGCGACAGTCCCGGCATGGCGTACCTGCGCCGGAAGAAGGAGAACCTGCGCGGCAGGGAGGACCTGTGGCGCGCGGCGGCCGAGCGGGCCGAGCACCTCCACGCCGAGCTGGGACGGTTCGCGGTGGCGAGCCTCCGCCACCGCCCGCAGGATCCCCAGTTGTCCGGGCGGAGCGAGGCGATGGTGCTCAACGGCGCCTATCTGGTGGATCCGGCCCGCGAGGAGGAGTTCGCCGCCGTGCTCGACGGCTTCCGCGACCGGTTCCTGGATGTCGAGCTCACCGGCCCGTGGGCGCCGTACTCCTTCACGTCGGTCGACCTCGGGGCCGGCCGGGCCGGAGGTGCGCGATGACGCCCGGCGGCACCCCGGCGTTCCTGCCGGAACGGCAGAGACAGTCCTCCCTCGCCGCCGGAAGCCGCCTGCCGCCCGAGCGCGTGGCGCTCGTCGACCTGCTCGACCGGCTCCTCGCGGGCGGCGTGGTGATCACCGGTGACATCGTGCTGTCGATCGCCGACATCGACCTCGTCCGCATATCCCTGCGGGCGCTGCTCGGTTCCGTACGCGGCACCGAGCCGTTCGACCCGCTCGGCGAGCCGGACGCGGAGAGCGGGCGATATCGGCCCCGGCAGGAGGGAGAGCGAGGATGACCGGCGCCGGTGGTGGGACCGGGAACGGAGCGTGGGACACCGCGCGGGGACCGTGGCGGATGGGCGTGCCGGACGGCACGGAGGGCACGGAGGGCACGGAGGGCACAGACGGCACGAACGGCATGGACGACACGGAGACCGCGCGGGCGGGCCCCTGGCGCCTGAACACCGACCCGGATGCGGTGCGGCGCGACCTGAGCCGCCTGGTGCTGACGCTCGTCGAGCTGGTGCGCCAGCTCGTGGAACGGCAGGCCATCCGGCGGATGGACCAGGGAGACCTGTCGGACGAGCAGATCGAGACGCTGGGCGTGACGCTGATGCGCCTGGAGGAGGCCATGACCGAGCTGTGCGAGCGGTTCGACGTCTCGCCGTCCGAGCTCAACCTCGACCTGGGACCTCTCGGCACGCTGCTGCCCACCGACGCGCCGTGACCGGAGGCGTGTACGGCCAGGTGGCGGGGGTAAGCGGAGGAAACGACCGGGGGCGGAAACCATCGGGGCGGAAATCGATCGGGGCGGAGGAGTCGTCATGAGTGTCGTCGGCCGGGACGAGGTCCGTGCGCTGCTGGAGTCGCCGTCGCCCGACGCGACGCTGGTTCTGGTGGGCGGGCGGTGCGAGGTCGCGCCGGAGGAGCGGGCCGAGGGCCTGGTGATCGCCAGCCGGCGCGACCTGGAGAGCCTGGTGGGGGACGGACCGGTGGACGACCTGCGGCTCGGCGAGCTCGCGGACCGGCTCGACACGGTGGCCCGCGACCTGGGGGCGTGACCGGACCGCCGGGTGGCCCCCGTGACACAGGGGGGAACGTATGGGGGAGTTCGATGCGGCCGCGTACGGGCGGACCATCGCGGACATCTACGACGAGATGGTGGGGCACGTCCCCACCGGACCGGCGGTCGAGCGGGTCTTCCGGCTTGCGCAGGGAGGGCCCGTCCTGGAGTTCGGGATCGGCACCGGCAGGCTGGCGCTCCCTCTCGCCGCCCGCGGCCTGACCGTGGCGGGCGTCGACGGGTCTCCCGACATGGTGGCGATCCTGCGGGGCAAGCCCGGCGGAGACCGCATCCCGGTGACCGTGGGCGACTTCTCCGAAGTGAACGTCGAGGGACGGTTCGCGCTCGTCCTGCTGGCCTTCAACACCGTCTTCGCGCTGCCCTCCCAGGACGCCCAGGTGCGGTGCTTCCGCAACGCGGCGGCCCACCTGCGGCCCGGGGGACGTTTCGTGATCGAGACCTGGGTGCCGGACCCGGCGGCCTTCCGGGACCGGACGGCGCTGCGACTGCTGTCGCTCGGCGAGGACGAGGTCGTCGTCGAGGCCGCCCGGCTGAGCCCGGCCGAGCAGTTCATGCACACCACGAAACTGCGGATGACCACGGACGGCCTGCGGCTGTTGCCGGCCAACCACCGCTACGCCTGGCCGTGCGAGCTGGACCTCATGGCCCGCCTGGCCGGAATGGAGCGGGAGCACCGCTGGGCCGACTGGTCCTGCGCTCCGTTCACCGACGACAGCCGCGCCCACGTGTCCGTCTACCGCCTGCTGGAGAGCTGATGCAGTTGCCCGCGCCCCGAGGCCCGCTGACCGGGCGGCTCTTCACGGAGCTGGTCCGGCCGCCGCACGCTTTCGCCCCGCCGCCCACCGGCCCGTACGACGGCCCCTACGGCGGCCCGTTCGACGACGAGGACGCCCAGCTCGCGTTGTTCGCCTGTTACGAGCTGCACTACCAGGGCTTCGACGGCGTCGACGACCGCTGGGAGTGGAACCCGTCGGTGCTGGCCCTGCGCGAGCGCCTGGAACGCTGGTTCGGGCGCTGGCTGGCCCGGCGCGTGCCCCGCCCGCCCGCTCCGCCGCCGCGGGAGGTGCCCCGCGCCCTGGCGGCGCTGGTGGCGGCCGACGACGGCCCTTCGCTGTCGGCGTTCATGCGGGCCGGAGCTGACGCGGAGCAGTTCCGCGAGTTCGTGATCCACCGCTCGATCTACCAGCTCAAGGAGGCCGACCCGCACACCTGGGGCATCCCGCGCCTGCTCGGCCGGCCGAAGGCGGCGCTCGTGGAGATCCAGGCCGACGAGTACGGCGGGGGCAGGCCGGAACGCATGCACTCCGAACTGTTCCGCGCCACCATGCGGGGGCTCGGCCTGGACGACGCCTACGGCGCCTACCTGGGCAGCGTCCCCGGGGTGACGCTGGCGATCAGCAACGTCATGTCGCTGTTCGGGCTGCACCGCCGCCACCGGGCCGCCCTCCTCGGGCACCTCGCGGCGTTCGAGATGACCTCGTCGATCCCCAACCGCCGCTACAGCCAGGGCCTGCGGCGGCTCGGCGGGGACGCCGGGGTACGCCGCTACTACGACGAGCACGTGCAGGCCGACGCCGTACACGAGCAGATCGCCGCGCACGACATGTGCGGAGCCTTCGCCGCCGCGCATGCCGGCCTGACCGGGGACATCCTGTACGGCGCCGCCTGCGCGCTCACCCTCGACCGGCTCTTCGCGGAGCACCTTCTGGGCCGCTGGCGGGAGGGGCGCACCTCCCTGTGGCACGCGGACGCCGAGGTGACGACCCGATGACCACGCTCGGCCGCCAAGGCCACGTCCCGCCGGCCACACTCGGCCCCCGGGACGACGACCCGGCCGGCACGCTCGGCCACCCGACCGACGACCCGGCCGGCACGCTCGGCCGCCCTGGTGACGATCCGATGGACGGGCTCGGCCGCCTCCCGCCCGCGCCAGGCCGTCTTGCGCCGCCGTCCGCCTCCGCCACGGCCGAACCGGGCCGGGTCACGCCGGAGATCGATTACGTGCTGCCCTTGCGCTGGAACGACGACGCGGGGCTCGCGGAGCTGACCGGTTATCTGCGCGGCCTTGCCAGGCATGCCCGGATCGTGGTGATCGATGGTTCCCCGTCCCCGCTGTTCGAACGGCACGCGCGCGAGTGGCGCGGCATCGCCGAGCACGTGCGGCCCGACGACGACCTGACGGTCGCGAACGGCAAGGTCGCGGGGGTGCTGAGCGGCATGCGCCGCGCCCGGAACGAGCACGTCGTCATCGCCGACGACGACGTGCGCTACGACGCGGACGCACTGGCCAGGGTCCACGCCCTGCTCGGCCACGCCGACCTCGTCCGCCCGCAGAACCACTTCCACCCGCTCCCCTGGCACGCCCGCTGGGACAGCGCCCGCACCCTGCTCAACCGCGGCCTCGGCGCTGACTACCCGGGGACCTTCGGCGTGCGCCGCTCGGCGTTCGAGAAGATGGGCGGCTACGACGGCGACGTGCTGTTCGAGAACCTGGAGCTCATCCGCACCGTCCGCGCCCACGGCGGCCGCGAGGCCCGCCCGCTCGACCTCTACGTGCGGCGCCTGCCGCCCGACACCCGCCGGTTCTGGTCCCAGCGGATCCGGCAGGCGTACGACGACCTCGCACAACCCGCCCGGATGGCGGCCTTCCTCGCCGTCCTCCCCTGCGTGGGCGTGGCTCTGTGGCGACGCCGGCCCGAATCGATCGCAGCGGGCGCCGCTGCGGTGGTGGCCCTGGCCGAAATCGGACGCCGCCGCGCCGGCGGCCGCCGGGTCTTCCCCGCCACCTCCAGCCTTTTCGCCCCGGTCTGGGTCCTCGAACGCGCCACCTGTAGTTGGGCGGCCCTGACCGCCAGGTTCCTGCTCGGCGGCGTGCCGTACGCCGGACGACGCCTGCGCACCGCCGCCCACTCGACCCGCCGCCTCCGCCGCCGCGCCCTCGCGCTCGCTTCCGAACTCCCGACCGCCGTGCCCTCGCAGCCGAGTTGAGCGACATCGGCCTGATGGGCCACGGCTTCCGTCAGGCGGGCGGGTCGGGTTCGCTCGCCGCCCGGAAGCCGACCACCTTGTGAGAGCCGTCGCAGAACGGCTTGGTCGAGGACCGGCCGCAGCGGCACAGCGCGACCGTGGCCCTGCCCGGGTCGATGCGCCGCCCGTCCTGCGTCGTCAGCGTGAACGGCCCGCGCACCAGCAGCGGGCCGTCCTCGCAGGGCGTCACGGTTACTGCCGCCACCGTGCCCGGGTCCTCCGCCATGTGCTCCATGCGGAGCAGCCTGCCCGGGGACGGTGACGGCGTAACACCTGGTCAGCGATGATTGGTCACTCCCATCGCGCGCAGTGTGCGGAGGGACTGAAGGCCCAGCACCCGGCCCGGCCCACGGCCGGTTCCCGCGCCGCGAAAACCGCTCCGGCGAACGGCGCCCTGACCGCGCCGGGTACGCCCGACGGGCTGGGCACGTCCGCCTTGACACTCGGCGGGGCGAAGGCCCAGCGCGGCGTCGCCGTGCCGCCCGCCTGCTCGCCGCCGGGGACGGCGTGCGAGTGCCCGGACGTACGGCTCCGCCAGGGCGCCAGGCTCCAGCAGTCGGCGGTCCCGTCCTCCCCGCACCGGTCCTGCGTGTGGGCGACCAGCGGCGGCAGCGGCAGGTATCCCGGAATCACGAGGGGCGCGGCCGGCGGCTGTGCGGCCGCCGGAGGCGCCGCCACGGCACGACCGGTGAGCGACGGCACGGGAGTCACCCACGTCGAATCGTCCGGAGGCGCCGGAACGGCCGTGACATCCGTCGTCGGCGTCACGGCCGGGAAGGCCGTCCGCGCCGATGTCGCGGTGCCCGGTGCCGTATCCGGCGCTGTGGGAACGGCGGGCGGGGTGGTGGGCCGGCTGGTGGGCGGGGCGGCGGTGGGGAGCGCGGTCGAGGTGACGGCCGCGCTCGCCCTGGGCTGCGGCGGCTGCTGCTGCGGCGGCCTGTGTGCCGGCTTGGTCGTGGGCTTGGGTTGCGGCGTGGACTTGGCCGTCGGCTTCTGCGTCGGCTTGTCCGTGGGCTTCCCGGTCGGCTTGTCCGTGGGCTTGCCGGTCGGCTTGTCCGTGGGTTTGCCGGTCGGCTTGTCCGTGGGTTTGCCGGTCGGCTTGTCGGTGGCCGTGGGGCTCGGCTGGGTGCTCGCCGTGGCGCCCGGGTCGGGTGAGACGCTCACCGCGACGGTCGCCGCCGGGGTGGCCTGCGGCGTCGCCGCAGCGGTAGCCCCGCTCGGTGTGGGCGCGGGAGCGCCGCTCCCGGCCGGTGCGGGGGTCGCGGTCGCGGTGGGCCCGCTGCTCGCGGTGGGCGCCGGTGTCCCCTCACCGCTCTGGCCGGGAGTCGCCGTGGCTGCGCCGCCGGTCGTCGGCTGGGGAGTCGGGGCGGTGCCCGGCCCGCCGTTCGGCCCCGGCTTTGCCTGTCCGCTTGGCGACGGCTGGGCCTTCGTCAGAGGACCGCTGCCCGGCCGGTCGTCTCTGACGCGGCGATCGTCGCGGTTGTGATAGCGGGACGTCCGATCGCCCCTGTCGCGGCTGTGGCCGCCGGCGTCCCGATCGCGCGGCTCGTGGGCCGTCCGGTCCCGGGTGGAGGCGCCGGCAGAACCGGCGCCGGGGAGGACTCCGCCGGATCCGCCGGAGTCGTGCGACTTCCCTGACGTGCCGCCGGGACCGTCGGCGGAGTCATGGGCGGCGCCGGACGAGCCACCGGGAGAATCGGGGCCGGCCTTGTCCGTCGCTTGGGAGTCCGGCCCGGCGTCGTTCGGCGCGTTCGCACCGGCGCCGGGCCCGTCCTCGCCGTTCGATGCCTTCGCACCGTCACCCGGGGCGTTTCCGGCGCTGTCGGGTGTGTCGGCGGGGGTGTTGCCGGGGGTGTTCCCGGTGCCGTCCGAGGAGTCGTCGTGGGCCGTACCGGACGGGCCATCCGGACCACCGGACGAGTCCTGCGGCGTGTTCGGCACGCCAGTGGAGTCGCCCGACGAGTGATGGGCCGTACCCGGCGAATCGGGGCCTGCCTTGTTCACCGTCTGCGTGTCGGGCGCGGCCTGGTCCGGTGCGTTGCCGGAGCCGCCCGGGGAGGATTCCGACGCGGAATCCGATGAGGACGACGAGGACTCCGCGGAGCCGTCCGCGGAGCCGTCGGAGGTGGGCGCGGCAATGGGACCGGCGCCCTCTACCGGTGGAGGGGCGTCCCAGCCGGGCTCGGCCACGGCGGCCCAGGGCTGCGCGACCACGGCGCCGCCGGTGGCGGAGACCGCGGCCAGGAGCAGGCCGGAGACCAGGGTGGCGCGCCGGGTGGACATTCGGGGGGTCATTGAGAGGCTCTTCCTCGATCTAGGGAGTGGGCCGGGGACCGATGAGGGACTTCCAGCCCGCCGCGGCGAACTCGGGCGTCCCTGGGAGAGCGGCTGCGGGCACGGACGGAGGAGTCGGGTCGGGGATGTTGACCCAGTCGCCCTTGTCCGCGCCGCGCATATCGGGTTTCCACGCCATGAGCAGGCTCATGGCGTAGGGGCTGGAGTAGACGGGGCCGGTGGCGCCGGCGCCCGTGGTCGCCGTCACCTGGACCAGGACGGAAACCTGCACCTGGTCCTCGGAGCGGACCTTCCACTGGACGCCGATCGTCTGCGTCCGCAGCGCCGCCCCCGAGGGAAGGTCGCCTTCGGCGGGAAGGCCGAGGGTCTCCCGCCAGCCGCGTACGGCATCGCGCGCACCCTCGCGTGCCTCCTTGCGCTGGTCCGGCGGGGCGTACAGCGCGGCCGCCTGTTCGGCCTGGCCGACGTCGAGCGTCCAGGCGGCTTCCAACGCGGCGGCCGCGGCGGACGCCGCCCCGATCTCCGTGTGGGGGAAGCCGACGGGGTAGCCCCCGTCGCCCTCGTGCCCCGCGGGCGCCGCCAGCGCGACGGTCGGCGCCGCCACGCGCACCGGCGTGGACGGCGGCGCCTCCGCCTGGCGCGTCTGCAGCACGATCACCGCGACGGCGATCACGGTGACGACCCCCGCGATGGCGACGACCAGATGCCGGGGATCCCACCGGCGCGGTGGTCCCAGGTCCCAGTCGAGCGCCGGATCGGGGATTACCGGTCCCACTACTTGCTCCGGTCCGGCCGCTGCCCGAACGCCTGCCCGGCCGCCGCGGCGAGGCGCAGGTACGCGCCGCGGGTGGTGGGCCGCAGCCGGGCGAGGTCGACCTCCGCGCCCTCTTTCAGGTGCGGGTCGAACGGCACCCGCACCACCGTGCGGCAACGCCCGGCGAAGTGGCGTTCGAGCAGGTCGACGTCGACGTGCGACTTGGGCTCGACCGCGTTCAGCACGACGATGGCGTTCTTGACGAGATGGCCGTGGCCGTGGGCGGTGAGCCAGTCGAGGGTGGCGGCGGCCGAGCTCGCACCGTCCACCGCGACCATGGTGACCAGCACGATCTGGTCGGCGAGCTCCAGCGTGGCTCCCATGGCGCCGTGCAGGAGCCCGGTGCCGCAGTCGGTGATGCAGATGGAGTAGTAGCGCTCGATCAGATTGGCGACCGTACGGTAGTCCTCCGCGTTGAACGCCTCGCTGACTGCCGGGTCGGTGTCGGAGGCGAGCACCTCCAGCCGCGCGGACGACTGCGAGGTGAACGCGCGGGCGTCGGCGTACCGCACGATGTGCGGCGCCTCGGCCAGGAGGGTCCGGATGGTCGCCGCGGTCTCCGACTTGACCTTGATGCCGAGCGTCCCCCGGTCGGGGTTGGCGTCGATGGCGATCACCCGGTCGCCGCGCAGCGAGGCGAGCGTGTTGCCCAGCGCCGCCGTCGTCGTGGTCTTCCCCACCCCGCCCTTGAGGCTCATGACCGCGATCCTGTGGTGACCGCTGGCGACGGGCGTCTGGGCGTGCGCGATGAGCGTGCGGCGTTCCATCTCCGCCGCCGACTCCGAGGGGATGATCCGGCCGCCGGAGAGCTGGTAGACGAGCCGCCGCCAGCCTCCGGTGGGCTCCACACGGCGGTTGGTCAGCAGATGTTCGGCCGTGAGAGGCACGCTCTCCGGGAACTGCTCGGCGGGAGTAGGCACCGAAGTGTGGATCTCGGTCATGTCGGGTCCTTTCACCGAGGACGAGAGGATTCGGGGGCGGCGGTCAGCAGGTGCTCCATCGCACGGTGGCGGTGCCTTTCCTGCCCTTCGGGCCGTGCAGTTCGAGCGGCGCCGTCACGGGCGAGGGGACCCCGCACCAGTAGCGGACGCGCAGCGCGCGCACGGTGAGCACGTCGGTGTGCCCGGGCTTGAGCGTTCCGCTGGACGGCTCGACCACCAGGCCGGGCGCCGATATCCGCCATTTCACGGGCTTTCCGGAGGTTGTCGAGAGAGTGAGGGTGCCTCTCCCGAACGCGTCGAGGGTGATGACGGACGGCGTCTGAACGCCCCAGGCGCCCATCAGGAAGACGCCCGGGGAGGCGGGGGTGTCCTGAGCGGCGTTCTGGCCGCCGGGTTGCCCGGCGCCCGCGGTTCCGCCGTCTCCGCCGGGCTGTGCGGCGCTCCCCGCCGTGCTCTGGCCGCCGGGCTGCCCGGTGCTGCCCGCGGTGCTCTGGCCGCCGGGCTGCCCGGCGCTCCCCGCCGTGCTCTGGCCGCCGGATTGCGCGGCGTCTCCGGTCGCGGCGGTCGCTGTCACCGTGGTTTGCGGCGTGCCCGAGGCCGTACCCGCCCCGGCCCCGCCCGCCGCCGCGGCGCCGTCCGCCGCGCCGGCTGTCGAGGGGTTCGCGGCCGTTCCCGTCCCCGCTCCTGCGGGGTCGGCGGACGACCGCGCGATGTTCGCCTCCAGCGCCCCTCTCTGGGACTGGGGGGCGGGGGCGAAGAGGTTGATCCCCGTCACGGTTCCCGCCGCCCCCGCGACGACGACGATGACGATCCGCAGGGCGGTCGCCCGTAACAGCGAGCCGACCCGTGCCAGCACCTCGACGATCCTGATCTGCGCGCCGGCGAGCGGCCTGTCGGGAAACTCCACCTCCCCGGGCGCGTCCGCGACGTTGCCGGCGCCGGCGCGGTCCGCTGGGGCGCGGTCGGCGGGGGCGGGGACCGCCTCGGCGGCGCGTGCCAGGGCCTCCCTGGCCCTGATCTGCGAGAGCAGCGCGTTGTAGAGAGGCGTGTCCTGCCCCGGCGGCAGTTCGGCGGCCGGTCCGAGAGCCGGGTGCGGCTCGCCGGCCGTCCCAGTCCCAGGTCCAGGTCCAGTCCCAGTCCCAGTCCCAGTGGTTCTGGGCGTCCCCGTCGTCGCGGCCTCCGGCGACCCCGGCGAGCCGGCAGGACCCGCCCGCCCGGCGGGGCCGGGCGAGGCCGCTGACGTCGCCGGGCCCTGCGACTGCGGTGAACGCGTGAATCCGGCCGGACCGGCGGCGCCGGAGGAGCCGGGGGACGGCGCGGGCCGTTGCGCGGCGCGTGACTTCGACCCCCTCGACGGCCACGCCAGGCCCGGCTGGGTGTCCTCCTGGGAGATGGCCCGCACCGGACGCTCCGGCAGCTCGGGGCCGGCCGGAGCGCCGGAAGAGGCGCCGGAGGGAGCGTCGGCGGGACGTGCCGTTCCCGGCTGCGGGGGCGGGGCCGGGCGGGGCACGGCCGTCGACAGGCCGGAGTCGGGCGGCACCAGCGGCGGCACCGGTGGCGTCGGGGTCACCGGGGCGACCGTCCGGGGCGGCGGGACGGACGCCGACGGCGATTCCTGCCGCGCGGCCGGGGCGGGGGCGGTGTTCACGGGAGCGGCGAGCGGCATGCCGAACGACGAGGGGGGCCGGTGTGCCGGCCGCTGCGCCCGGGCGGTGGCCGCCCTGTTCAGCGCGTCCAGGAGTCGCTGCCTGGTCTCGGTCGTGAGGTCGGCCACCGGGGGACGGGAGAGGATCTGCGGAACGGTGTATCGGATGTTGATGGGCCGCTTGCAGACCACGCAGGTCACGATGTGCCGGAGCAGGGCCGTGCGTGCGGCCCCGAAGTCGGCCGCCTCGCCGTGCTCGTCGGGGAAGACGGCGGCGGCCAGCGGACCGAGCTCCGGGCAGATCGGACGGCCCCGGGCGAGGCCGTCCAGGCCGCTCACGAGGATCTCCACCACGTCCTGGGTACGCGCGATCAGCCTGCCGGCCTCCTTGACCGGCAGGGCGAGCACGTACACGAGATCCCGCAGCGGGAGTTCGTGGCGGTAGAGAAGGCGCAGCGCCTCGGCGCCCAGGGGATCCGCCAGGCTCCAGGCACGCCGTACCGCCCGGGGGTCGGGTCCGCCGGAACCGGGCCCGGGCAGGAATCCCCGTCCCGGGCCGGTGGCGCACTCACGGCGCAGCGCGGACAGCAGCCAGGCCCGGTCTGAAACGTTCCCGGGCAGTTCCCGGGCGGCGCACGACTCCAGCGCGGCGATCACCGCCGCGAGCATGGGGGCGGGCTCGAGGTGGCAGGAGGCGTAGTCGACGAGGTGGGCGCCGTGCTCGTCCACCCATGCCATCCCCCGGCCGGGGTCGAGCGTCACATCCCCGGCGGGCGGATTCATGCGCACCGGAACAGGGAGAGGGTGGCGACGGCGGCATGTTCGGCCAGAGCATCACTGTGACTTAGGCGTCGCACTTGCCTAACAGGAAATCTTGATGCATACCGATACATAGAACGAGATCTTAGACTGACTGCGATGTGTTGGGAAGGAAAAGAACCATAGAAATCACGAGTTGAGGATAAGCCGCAAATAACACCGATATGGTCATCCGAAAGGGACCCAGAAGAGGTGCCCGTTATCTTCTCTCCGCTTGTCTGGAGAAGTGCCGGATTCCATCTGGCCCGACCGTCCCGACAGCCGGTTGACCTGGTGTTTCATTCTGCTTTCACAACATCGGACGCGTCCGGTGGCGCACGGGTTCCCATGCCCGCCTTTCCCCGTCCACCCGATAGACACATCCGATGTGAATAGCCTTCATATACCCGGGGAATAACCAGCGTTCCGCACTTTTCCGACATTACAGCATGCGTACGACCGGTCTCGGGGTGAAGCAGCCCCGGCCGCCCGGCGAAACGATCTCGCGATTTACCCGGGAGGCGCAACCGCGGGCGTGATCGGCCGCGAAGAGGTACGCGTGGAGACCGTCGTCGTGCTGTTCAACCGGGACCTGCGAATTCACGATCACCCGGCGCTCTGCGAGGCGTCCGCCGTGGCCCGGCACGTCGTTCCGATGTTCGTGTTCGACTCCGCGATCGCGGCCCGGCACCGCCGCGACTTCCTCCACGCGTCGCTCCACGACCTGCGGTCGTCCCTGCGCTCGCTCGGCGGCGACCTCGTCGTGCGGCACGGCGATCCCGTGGCCCATGCCGTACGCGCGGCCGCGGCGGCGGGCGCGTCGGCGATCTGGGCGAGTGAGGACGTCAGCCCGCTGGCCCGGCGCCGGGAGCGGCGCCTCGCGGACGAGTGCCGGGCCCACCGGCTGGAGTTCCGCCTCTTCCCCGGCGTGACCGTGGTGCCCCCCGGCGCGCTGCGGCCCGGCGGCGGGAGCCACTACCGGGTCTTCTCGCCGTACTGGCGGGCCTGGTCGGGCACCGCGAGACGACCGGTCCTCGGCGCGCCCCACCGCATGCGCCTGCCGCCCGGCATCGACCCCGGCGTCCTCCCCGAGGCGTCCCCCGAGCCGTACGGGGTCGTGCGTGGCGGGGAGAGCGAGGCCCGGCGACGGCTGCTGCGGTGGGTGGGCGACGGGCTCGCCGCCTACGCCGAGACGCGCGACCGGATGGCGGGGCGCACCTCGATGCTCAGCGCCTATCTCCACTTCGGCTGCGTGTCGCCCCTGGAGGTGGTGGACCGCTCCTGCCGGCGGCCGGACGGCGAGGAGTACGTCAGGCAGCTGTGCTGGCGCGACTTCCACTACCAGGTGGTGAACGCCTTCCCCGAGATGGGCCGGCGCGACTACCGGCCGGGAGACGTGGAGTGGCGGCGCGACGAGGAGGCGGAGGCCGCCTGGCGGGAGGGCCTGACCGGGGTTCCCATCGTGGACGCGGGCATGCGCCAGCTTCTCGCCGAGGGCTGGATGCACAACCGGGTGCGCCTGGTGACCGGCTCCTACCTGACCAAGCGGCTCGGCATCGACTGGCGGGCCGGGCTCGAGCACTTCGCCGAATGGCTGCTCGACGGCGACATGCCCAACAACTGCGGCAACTGGCAATGGGTCGCCGGGACGGGCAACGACACCCGGCCCTACCGCAAACTCAACCCCCTCCGGCAGGCCAAGAAGTTCGACCCCGAGGGCGAGTACGTGCGGCGCTACGTCCCCGAACTGGCGTCCCTTCCCGGCGACCTGGTCCACGAGCCGTGGAGGGCCCGCGGCGGGGTCCCCGGCTACCCCGCCTCGCCCCTCGGCGGCGAGCTCAAAGCCTGACGCGCCGGGCCCGCGGATGCGGCGTAGAGACCGTCCTGTGCACGCGCCCGTCCGGTGGAGAGCGACGGCGCGCGACCCGAGGAGGTCTGCTCAGAAGACCAGGACGAGCTTGCCGGTGGTGTGGCCGGACTCGATCAGCGTGTGCGCCCGCGCCGCCTCCTCGACCGGGATCGCCTCCTGGATCCTCACCTTCAGGTCGCCCTTCTCGTACAACGCGGTCAGCCCACCGAGCCGGGCGGTCGAGCGCTCGGCGCCGAGCCGCTGGACGCCGATCCGATCGGCGGCGGGCTGGTAGGCGATGGTGCCGACGCGCGTGCGGTCGGCCACGAGTGCCGCCGAGACCTCCAGCGCCTCCACGGTCCCGGCCGCGTCGAGCGCGGCGTGCACGCCGTCCGGGGCGGCGGCCCGCACCCGCTCGGCCAGCCCCTCGCCGTACGCCACCGGGATCACGCCGAGGTCGCGCAGGTGGGAGTGGTTGCGTTCGCTCGCGGTGCCGACGACCGTCGCCCCGAGCGCCCGGGCGATCTGCACGGCGAACGTGCCGACCCCACCGGCCGCCGCGTGCACGAGGACGGTGTCCCCGGCGCCGACCCGCAGCTTCTCCAGCGCGGTGTCGGCGGTCTGCCCCGACGCGGACAGCACCCCGGCCTCCGGCCACGGCATCGACGCGGGCTTCGGCGCCACCTGGTCCGGCGGGACGACGACGTGCTCGGCGTACGACGCGAGCATCGCCCAGCCGAGGACCTCGTCGCCGACGGCCACACCGGTGACGCCCTCCCCGACGGCGTCGACCACGCCCGCGAACTCGTTGCCCAGCCGCTGCGGGAACGTCGCGGGCACATGGGCGTGGGCTCCCCCACCGCGGAACAGCGCGTCGAAGGGCTGCACGCCCGCCGCCCTCACGCGGACCCTGATCGTCCCCGCTCCGGGCTCGTCCGGCTCCAGGTCGACGATGTGCAGCACCTCCGGGCCGCCGTAGGCGGAGAACACGACCGTCCTGCTCATGAGCGTCTCCTCGTCATCGCGGCGAGCTGGCCGGCGACCCACTCGCGGTAGTCCTTCGACAGCGGATCGGCGCCGACGATCCCCTCGACCATCCGGGGCAGCGCGATGGGCGCGAAAGCCAGGGCGTAGGCGACCAGCAGGACGAACTCCGCGTCCAGCTCGCCGGTGATCTCGCCCTCCTCCTGGCGCCTGCGGGTCCGCTCGACGGCCTCGCGCAGCCGGGCCCGCTGCGCCTGCGCCCACTCGTCGTCGCTGTCGGCGCCCGGGCCGTCTCCCAGCGCCTGCCAGATGACCAGCCGGGACCAGTCCGGGTTGTCCAGCGTCGCGTCGAGGTGGGCCGCCACGCTCTCGGCGTACGTCGCGGCCGGCGGCGTCCTGCTTTCCTGCGCCCGCGCCCACCTGCGGCGCAGCTCTTCGACGAGCCCCTGCTTGCCGCCGAAGTAGTACGAGATGAGCTGCTGGTTGACCCCGGCCCCGGCCGCGATGGCGGCCGTCCGGGCCCCGGCGTAGCCCTTCGCGCCGAACTCCTCGACCGCCGCCTTCAGGATCCGCTCGCGGGTCTGTTCGGCCGCCTTCCCACGTTCCTGTGGCGCGCGCCGTGCTGAAGAAACCATGCGCCGGACTCTAGCCATTCAAGTGCTTGAGTGACAAACATCAATCAGCCACTTGATTATCATGAGGTCATGATCTTCACAGAGCGCGAAATCGAGTACCTCGACGGTCAGCGGATCGGGCGGCTCGCCACACTCCAGCCGGACGGCACGCTCCAGGTGAGTCCGGTCGGGTTCCGCTACAACCGTGAGCTGGGAACGATCGACATCGGCGGGCGCGACATGGCGGCCAGCCGCAAGTTCCGCAACGTGCTGGCCAACGGCAAGGTGGCGTTCGTCGTGGATGACGTCCCGTCCGTCGACCCCTGGCAGGTGCGCTGCCTGGAGATACGCGGGTACGGCGAGGCGCTCACCGACCCCGCCGACTCGAAGGCCCCGCTTTCCGGCCCGATCATCCGCGTGCATCCGCGGCGGATCATCAGCTTCGGTGTCGACCCCGGCAACCCCGCCGCCGGCAAGCGCGACGTCGCCTCACGATGACCTCGACCGGCGGTGGACCTCGTCCACCCGCTCGGTGAGGCCTCCGCGGTCGAGATGCTCAAGCAGCGGCACCGCGACCCGGCGGCTGGTGCCGAGCGCGCTCCTGGCCTGGCTGACCGTGAACGGCTGCGGCAGCCGGGCCAGCAGCGCCGCCGCCCGCGCGTCGGCCCCGGGCGCGAGGACCACTCCGTCGGCCACGCGCAGCAGCGCCCCGGCGCGTACGGCGGCGGCGAGCTCCCGCGGCCCGAGCCCCAGCTCGGCCAGCCGCCCGGCCTCCGGCGCCTTGAAGGGAGCCCCGGCCAGGTCGTCCAGCAGGGTCCGCACCGCGCGGGCGACCGGAGCGGGCAGCCCCGCCGCCCCCGCCGGGACGCGGCCCGTCGTGGTGATCCGCCCGTCGGCCACCGCCAGCGGCGGCCGTACGAGCGCCGCCACGAGCCTGCGGTCGGGCAGGCGGAGCTCGTGGCGGGCGGCCTCCACCGGCATCCCGGGCTCCAGCGGGTGATCGGCCGCGTACCGCCGTACGACCTCCGGGAGCCGGGCGGACAGCGCCGACCAGTGATCGGGGTCGACGTGCCAACCGGCGGCCACCGGCCGTCCCCCGGGCGGGCAGCCCATCGCGACCAGCTCGCCCTCGCGCAGCAGCAGGTGCGTACGCAGCAGGGAGGCGGCGTCCACCGACGCGTCCGCCAGCGCCCTGGCCCGCTCCCTGGCCGCCCCCCGGCGGCGCAGCTCCGGAGGTCGCACGTCGAGGACGGTCGCCCGCGCGAGCACCCGCAGCTCGCCGTGCCCGCGGCCCGGGTCCCGCAGCAGCAGCGCGTCTCCCAGGTGCAGGGGAAGCGGCCGGGCCAGGCGCAGCCGGGCCGCCGTCCCCTCGGCCTCGGCGGCGAGGGGCCGCACCTCGCACGGCACCGACGCCGAGCCGATGTGGGCGGTGAGCCGCGCGGGAAGCGGCCCGCGGGCGCCCACCGCCATCGTCACGCGCACGTCGACCAGGTCCGTCGCCGTCCAGGCGCCGGGCGTGACGAGGGCGCGGCCGCGTTCCGGCGCGACCCGCCCGCGCAGGTTGAGCGCCACCCTCGCGACCCCGGTGACCGACTCGACGTGCTCCTTCAGCGACTCCAGGGCGCGCACCCGCACCGGCTCCCCGTCCAGCTCCAGCTCGTCGCCGGCCTCGACGCGACCGGCGGGCAGCGTGCCGGTCACGACGGTCCCGCTGCCGCGCACGCTGAACACCCGGTCGATCCACAGCCGCACGGGAGCGTGCGGATCGGGCGCGGGCAGCGCCGCCACCAGCCGGTCGAGGGCGGCGCGCAGCCCGTCCAGGCCCTCGCCGGTGCGCCCGCTCACCGCCAGGGCCTCCACCGGGCCCAGCCCGGCCTCCGCCAGCCGATCCCGCGCGTCCTTCAGCGCGGGCGCGGGGTCACCGAGGTCCGCGCGGGTGACGGCGAGCAGGCCGTGCCGTACGCCGAGGGTGCGCAGCGCGACCAGGTGCTCCTCCGACTGGGGCATCCACCCCTCGTCGGCGGCGACGACGAACATCACGGCGGGCACCGGGCCGACCCCGGCGAGCATCGTGCCGAGAAACCGCTCGTGCCCGGGCACGTCGACGAACACCACCCGTTCCCCGGAGGGCAGCGCCGTCCAGGCGTAGCCCAGCTCGATCGTGAGGCCGCGCCGCCGCTCCTCCTCCAGCCGGTCGGGCTCCATCCCGGTCAGCGCACGCACCAGCGTCGACTTGCCGTGATCGACGTGCCCCGCCGTGGCCACGACGTGCATCAGCCGGCCGCCCTCAGGACGGCCTCCAGGACCTCGCCGTCCCGCTCCGGCGGCACGGCGCGCAGATCGAGCAGCAGGCGGCCGCCCTCGACCCGGCCGACGACCGGCGGCTCGCCCCGCCGCAGCGGTACGGCCAGCCGCTCCGGCAGGCTCACGGCCACGCTCGGCAGGCGCACGCCGGGGGCCCCGCCCCCGCCCACGGTCGCGTCCGCGGGCACGGCCGCCGCGTCCACGCGCGCCTGGCACATCGCCTTCGCCAGCGCCTCGGCCCGCTCGCCGAGGATGAGCGGATCGGCGTGGAGCGCCTGCCGTACGGGAGGCTCCGGGCCCCGCAGCGTCGCCTCGAGCGCGGCCAGCGTCAGCTTGTCCACCCGCAGCGCCCGCGCGAGCGGGTGCCGCCTGAGCCGTTCGACGAGGTCGCGGCGGCCGAGCAGGAGGCCCGCCTGCGGACCGCCGAGCAGCTTGTCGCCGCTCGCGGTGACCAGGTCGGCGCCGGCCCGCAGCACGCTCGTCGCGTCGGGCTCCTCGGGCAGCAGCGGATCACGGTCGAGCAGGCCGGACCCGATGTCGACGACCACGGGCACGCCCAGCCCGGTCAGCTCGGCCACCTCGACCGAGCCGGTGAAGCCCTCGACGCGGAAGTTCGACGGGTGGACCTTCAGCACGAACCCCGTGTGCGGCCCGATCACGTCCCGGTAATCGGCCAGGGCGGTGCGGTTGGTCGTGCCCACCTCGCGCAGGCGCGCGCCGGTGGACACGAGCAGGTCGGGGATGCGGAAACCGTCGCCGATCTCGACCAGCTCACCCCTGCTGATCACGATCTCCCGCCCGGCGGCGAGCGCGGTGGCGGCCAGCACGAGGGCGGCGGCGTTGTTGTTGACCACGTGCACGCCCTCGGCGGCGGGCACGGCCCGCGCGAGCGCCTCGACCGCGCCGCGCCCGCGGCGTGCCCGTGCCCCCGTGGCCAGGTCGAACTCCACGTCCGTCGCCCCCGCCGCCACCGTCACCGCCTCGACGGCGGCCGGGGACAGCGGCGCACGGCCCAGGTTCGTGTGGAGCAGCACGCCGGTCATGTTGAGCACGGGACGCAGGCTCGTGGCGTGACGTGGCAGCGCCGCAAGCGCGACGCCGGCGACGTCCTCCGGTTCGATCTCGCCCTGCCGTACCCGCTGCTGCGCCCGCGCGACCGCGTCCTTGACCACCGGGCGGCCGAGCCGCCCGATGGCGGCGGCCAGCCGCGGATCGGCCAGCACGGCGTCGGTGCGCGGCACCCGCCTCCGTGGATCCACACTTCAAATTACAGCGACGGCGCACGGCCCGCCCCGCAGGGCGGGCCGTGCGCGTCGGGCGCGCCGACCGGGGGCACGACGGCGCGCCGGCTTGTCGGCTCTGGCAGCGGACGGGAGACGTGGCCTGCACCGCCGGCTTGTCCGTCCGGCGCCCCTTTCGTCGTTCGTGAACGACGCGGTCATGCTGTCCGGTCCGGCTTGGAGATCGCTTGACATCGTCTTGCAACTCGGGCCACAGCACGTCATTGACACGACCCGAGGCGGATCTTACGGTGCTGATGTTCGCATGTGAGGAAGCAGTTCATATATGTGACCGATAGGAGTCCGCGATGTCGCCCCTGCCCCCCTTGATCGGCCGACGGCAGGCGCTGGCCGGCGCCGCCGCGATCCTCGGCCTCGTGGTCGCGTCACCCGCGCGCGCCGCGCACGTGCCCCCCTTCGGCCGGTACGGCTCGCCCCGCCGCCGGCTGAACGACCGGACCCTCTACGTGGACGGCCGGGGCCGGGGGGACCACACCACCGTCCAGGCCGCCGTCGACGCGACGCCGGACTCGCCGGCCGGGGGCTGGACACTGGTGATCGCGGCCGGGACGTACCGGGAGACGGTCCTCGTGCCGCAGGCCAAGACCGGCCTGTGCTTCCTCGGGGCGACCGGCGACGCGCGCGACGTCGTGATCGTCTACGGCAACGCGGCCGGCACGCCCAAACCGGAGGGCGGCACGTACGGCACCAGCGGCAGCGCCACCACCACGATCCAGGCCGACGGCTTCACCGCCGCCCACGTCACGTTCGCCAACGACTGGCTGCGGGCCGACCACCCGGAGATCACGGCCACCCAGGCGGTGGCGGCGAAGGTCATGGGCGACCGGTCGTACTTCGAAAGGTGCCGGTTCCTCGGCCACCAGGACACGTTGTACGCCGACACCCGCACCCTGGCGTCCTTCGCCCGGCAGTACTTCCGCGAGTGCCACATCGAGGGGGACGTCGACTTCGTCTTCGGCCGCGCGACCGCCGTCTTCGAGCGGTGCGAGCTGACCACTCTGGCCAGGGACGCGACGTTCCGTCCGTACGGCTTCGTGTTCGCGCCGAGCACGGCGGCCGCCAACCCCCACGGCTATCTGGCGGTGCACTGCGTGATCGACGGGACGGCGGCCGACGCGTCCTTCGGCCTGGCCCGGCCGTGGCGGCCAAGCAGCGACCCGACCGCCCTCCCGTCACTGGTCGTCCGCGAGACCCGGATGGGGCCCTCGATCGACGCGGCCACGCCGTACGTGGACATGAGCTCGGGCTACCACTGGCAGGACGCGCGGTTCGGCGAGTTCCACAACACCGGCCCGGGCGCCGCGGTCCCCGTCCCCGGGAACCGTCCCCAGCTCACTCCTCGGCAGGCCGCCGAGCACACCCCCCGCGCCTACCTCGGCGACTGGCGCCCCGGCCCCGCCCTGCTCCCCCGCCCGTCCGGACGCTGACCTCGCGCCGACGCGTCGGAGGGCGGCGACCCGTCACTTCGCTGTCAGCGCCCCCGGAGCGGCCCTCCGCTTATCGGCCGAGCGCCTCAGCCGTCGGACTGCTCGGACTCTCGCGGCTCGACGAACAGGTCGTCGGTACGGGTGACGGTCAGGGCGCGCCGCATCCATTCGTCGAGCAGAGCGAGGTCCGTGCACGTCTCGATGAAGACGCGGTCGTAGTCGGAGACGGCGATCCCCCGGGCTTCCAGGACGGTCAGCACCGCCCTCGCCTCGCCCTCTGCCCGTCCCCGTCTGCGACCTTCCTCGCGACCTTCCTCGCGCCCCTCCTCGCGACCGGCTTCGAGACCGGCTTCGAGGCCCTTCCCGTAATGCTGACGGGCGAAAGGGCTGTAGACCGGCCAAGTGGTGGTCTCCATGATTTTCTCCATGATGTGTCTGGCGGCCTGCGAAGCGAGTCGGTATTCGTATTCATAGTGTTGCGCAGCGTGATCGTCCGGCAGCTCGCGTCCGCTGCTTGCCCGAGTCCTCGCGCTGCTGGACCTCCACGATGATCGCGTGTAGAGGATCATGCTGGGCCCCTACCGTGATCACCGTGTCCGGATACAGATCGGTCGAGGGACGATCGTTCAATTCGTTGCCCACCAGCTGCACCGGCAGCCCACCCGGCAGATCAAGGTCCAGCCGGTCGCGAAGCATCTCCACCGCGAACTGCGGCCTGTGCCGGAACAGCGCGTTGAGTGTGTCATGCAGGGGGACGGCATGACACGGTATGTCATCAATCAATCACGAATAGTAAACACGGAACTAACCCGGCCGCCCCCGGGTGAACGCTCCGGCGGTGCCAGCGGAATCGGGCGAAGTGACGTGTCGAGGCCGGGGCGAGCGGAGGTGGACGGGAATCGAACCCGCCAGGCCGAGGACCTCGGCCTCGTCGGTTTTGAAGACCGCGGGGACCACCAGGCGCCCACACACCTCCAGGGAGAAACCTAGCCGCAACGGGGTAGGGAACCTCCCGACGCCCCCGGTGTGGCGCGGCGGACGAACGACGACCCGGAGCGGGGGCGGCATGACCGAGACGGCGGAGCGGGCCGAGATCCGGCTGACCCAGCAGGCGCACGGCGGCGGCTGCGCCTGCAAGATTCCGCCGGGCGAGCTGGAGAGCATCGTGGCCGGGCTCGTGGCTCCCGGCCCGTCCGCGTACGGGAACGAGCTGATCATCGGCTTGGACGACGGCGACGACGCGGCCGTGGTCAGGATCGAGGGCGGCCGGGCGGTCGTCGCCACAGCGGATTTCTTCACCCCCGTCGTGGACGACCCGTACGACTGGGGACGGATCGCGGCCGCCAACGCGCTCTCCGACGTGTACGCGGTGGGCGGCGAACCCGTCGTGGCGGTGAACCTGCTGGGGTGGCCCAGGGAGAAGCTGTCCATGGACCTCGCCGGGCAGGTGCTGCGCGGGGGCCTGGACGTGGCGCGGGCGGCGGGCTGCCACGTCGCGGGCGGTCACAGCGTGGACGACCCCGAGCCGAAGTACGGCATGGCGGTAACCGGCCTGGCCGACCCGGACCGGCTGCTGCGCATCGACGCCGGCCGGCCCGGCGTGCCGATCTCCCTCACCAAACCGCTCGGCGTCGGTGTGCTCAACACCAGGCACAAGGCGACCGGCGAGGTGTTCCCGCAGGCGATCGAGGTGATGACGACGCTCAACCGGGACGCCTCCCGGGCGGCGCTGGCGGCCGGGGCCCGGTGCGCGACCGACGTGACCGGCTTCGGTCTGCTCGGCCATCTGTACAAGCTGGCCAGGGCGAGCGGCGTCACGGCGGTGGTCGACGTGGCGGCCGTGCCCTACCTGGAGGGGGCGCGGCAGGCGGTGCACGACGGCTACGTCAGCGGCGGTACGCGCCGCAACCTGGAGTGGGTGCGTCCCCACCTCGACCCGGCCGGGTACGCGGAGGAGGATCTGCTCCTGCTGGCCGACGCCCAGACCTCGGGCGGCCTGCTGGTCGCCGGTGTGGTTCCCGGCGCGCCCGTCGTCGGCGAGCTCGTCCCGGCAGAGGCCACCGCGATCCGCCTCGCCTGACAGCTCCCGATGTCCGGGGCGGTGGTGAGGTGGTAGACCCGGGACATGCGACCTGAGCCCGGTGAGGTGCTGCATTTCTCCGAGGACCCCGGAATCACGCGGTTCGTCCCGCATGTGGCGGCCACCGCGCGGCAACCGGAGGCCTACGTCTGGGCGGTTCCGGCCGAGCGCTGCCCCGACTACTGGTTTCCCCGCCGATGTCCACGCGCCATGGCCTGGACGACCCCGGCGACCACGGACGACGACCGGGAACGCGTCATCGGCCCGGGCTGCGGCGAGCGGGTGCACGCCATCGAGTACGGCTGGCTGGAGGCGTTCCTGACCGTCCGCTTGTACGCCTACCGCTTCCCGGCGGAGCGGTTCGTCCCGTTCGGCGAGCCGGTGCCGAACGCGGTGGTCGCGACCGAGCCGGTCGAGCCGCTCGGGCCGCCGGAGCCCGTCGGCGACCTGCTGCGGCTGCACGAGGAGGCCGGCATCCAGCTCAGGCTGCTGGACAACCTGTGGCCGTTCTGGGACGCGGTGACCGGCGGTTCCCTGGGCTGGAGCGGCATCCGCCTCCGCAACGCCCGTCCCCGGCCCGCGTCACGCCGACCCGCCGGCTAGCGGCCGGGGACGGAGGCGGGGCGGCCGGCGTCCACCCGCTCACGCTGCGGGACGACGGTGTACCTGGGGTCCTCGGCGGAGGCCCGGCCCGCCTCCAGCACGCCGAACCGGGTGCACAGGGCCCCGGCCGTGATGGCGAGCCCGGACAGGGCGGTGAGGGCCCGGCTGCGCCCGGCGACCGTGGCGAGCAGGCCGCCGCCCAGCGTGAGCACGCGGGACGCCCGCATGAGCCTGCCCGCCCTGCCCCGCCGGTACGGCTCGCCGACGAGCCCGAGACGGCGCTCCAGCAGCCCGCCCGCGACGATCTCGGCCATCGCGCCCGCCGCCGCGGCCGCGCGGGCGGGCGCCGCCTGCGCCCGGGGTGTCGTCAGCATCAGGGCCGCGCCCGCGGAGGCGAGCGCGCTCCCCGAGAACAGGAACGGCAGCTCACGCCTCCCCTCGTGCCAGGCGGGAACGGCGGTGTCGGCCAGCAGGACGGCCGTGTAGGTGGCCATCGCCACGCCGCTCAGGCCGCTCGCCACCGACGCGGTGCCACCCGCGAGGGGCAGCAGGCCGGTCACCGCGGAGCCCACCGCGATGCCGGTCAGCCCACTGTGGGCGGCCAGCGTCCAGGACCCGACGCTCATCGGCGAGGTGAACTTGAACACCCGCAGCATGTTGAGGAAGCGCATGGGACGACCCAGCTCGGCCACCAGGAAGACGGTTCCGGCGCCCGCCCCGGCGAAGGCGGCCATCCGGGCGGCCAGTTCCAGCCGGTCCCGACCGGTGAGGCGGGCGGCCGCCGCCATCGCGCCCGCCGCGCCGGACAGCCCGCCCAGGTAGAGGTACGCCGGCATGTGCGGCTCGTGCCAGATGGGCCGCTTGACGACCGGCTGGCCGTAGTACGACCGGAACTCGGCGTCCGGCACCATCTCGTCCCGGCGCCTCGGCATCAGATCCTCCCCACTGAAGCGGTCACGTCCTTGTCCGTACGAAACAGGCGGCGACGCCGGCGGCGAGGGCGAGCGCCGCGCCGCCCGCCCAGCGCCACATCGCCGGCAGGTCGCGCGTGGTCACCACGGGATCCGGCGGCAGGCCGTACGTCTCCGGCTCGTCGAGCAGGAGGAAGAACGCGCCCGTGCCGCCCACCCCGTTGTCCGGGCTCTCGCCGTACAGCCGGGCCTCGGTCACGCCCTCGGCGTGCAGCCGCTCGACCCTCGCCTCGGCCCGCTCCCGCAGCTCGTCCAGCGGCCCGAACTGGATCGACTTCGTCGGGCACGCCTTGGCGCAGGCGGGCTCCATTCCGCCGCGCAGCCGGTCGTAGCAGAGCGTGCACTTCCAGGCCCTGCCGTCGTCCTGTCTGCGGTCGATCACGCCGTACGGGCAGGCGGGCACGCAGTAGCCGCAGCCGTTGCAGACGTCGGACTGGACGACGACGGTGTCGAACTCGGTGCGGAACAACGCGCCGGTCGGGCAGACGTCGAGGCAGGCGGCATGCGTGCAGTGCTTGCACACGTCCGACATCATCAGCCAGCGGCCGTCCTGCTCGACGAACGCGACGTGCCTCCAGGTGCTCGCGCCGAGCGCGCCCGTGTTGTCGTAGGAGGTGGCCCGGAACACGAACCCGTCGTCGGGCACGTCGTTCCACTCCTTGCACGCCACCTCGCAGGCCTTGCAGCCGATGCAGATGGACGTGTCGGTGAAGAACCCCACCCTCTCAGCCATCGCGATACCTCTCGATCAGGTCGAGCAGGGCCCTGCCCCGCGGACGGCGGCCCGGCAGGACGTCGCAGGTGCCGGCCTTGCTCTCCTGGATGTAGACGTTCGGGTCGAGCACGATCGACGACAGGTCGTTGACGACGTCCCCGGTGATCACGCCGCCGCTGCTGTACCCCCAGTGGTACGGCATGATCACCTGGTGGACGGCCTTCCCGTTCAGGCGCAGCGGGCGCACCCGGCCGGTCACGAGCACCCGCAGCTCGATCGCGGTCCGCGCGGTGACGATCGTCGCCCAGTCGCCGTTCTCCAGCCCGACCTCCTCGGCCATCTCCCGCGACACCTCGCAGAACGCCTCCGGCTGGAGCTCCGCGAGGTACGGCAGGGGCCTGCTCATGGCGCCCGTCGTGTGGTGCTCGGTGAGCCGGCTCGTGGTGTAGACGTACGGGAACCGGGGCGACAGCGCCGGGTTGTACGGGTTCTCCGGCCGGTCGACGGTCCGGCGGGCCGGGTTGGCCTGCTGCCCGTACAACGCGTTGCGCACCGGCGACTCGTGCGGCTCGTAGTGGGCGGGCAGCGGCCCGTCGGACAGACCGGACGGCACGTACAGCCAGCCCTTGCCGTCCGACTGCATGATGAACGGGTCGGTGCCGGCCAGCGCGTGCTCGGCCTTGGCCCCCTCCGGCGGCCGGTAGTCCGGCGCCTTGTCCTCCTCGAAGTCCGGCACGTCGGGTCCGGTCCACCGGCCCTTGTCCGCGTCCCAGTAGACGTACTTCTTCCGCTCGCTCCACGGGCGGCCCTGCGGGTCGGCCGAGGCGCGGTTGTAGAGGATGCGCCGGTTGGCCGGCCAGGCCCAGCCCCATTCGAGCGCGACCGGTCCCTGCTCGGTGTGCGGCGTGCGGCGCGCCGCCATGTTGACGCCGTCGGCGTACACCCCGCAGTAGATCCAGCAGCCGCAGCTCGTCGAGCCGTCGGGCTTCAGCTCGCGCAGCGACGCCAGCAGGCGGCCGTCGGCGGCCGTACCGTTGATCTCGCGCAGGACGGCCTCGGCGTCGGGATCGCGCTGCTCGCCGATCTCCGGGTAGTCCCAGGTCAGCTCCATCACCGGCCGGTCGATCTCGTCGCCGCCGAGGCGCTGCCTGATCCGCTTGCCGAGGTGGTGGTAGAACCACAGGTCGCTGCGGCAGTCGCCCGGCGGGTCGAGGGCCTTCTCCCGCCACTGCAGCAGCCGCTGCGTGTTGGTGAAGGTCCCCTCCTTCTCCACGTGGCTCGCGGCCGGCATGAAGAAGACCTCGGTGCCGATCTCCTCGGTGCGCAGCTCGCCCGTCTCGATCTCGGGCGCGTCCTTCCAGAACGTCGCGGTCTCCACCAGCATGAGATCGCGGACCACCAGCCAGTCGAGGTTGGCCAGGCCCAGCCGCTGCGCCTTGCCGTTGGCCGAGCCGACGGCCGGGTTCTCGCCCACGACGAAGTAGCCCTTGACCGTGCCGTCGATCTGGCCCATCACGGTCGCGTAGTGACCGTGGTCGCCGGTCAGGCGCGGCAGGTAGTCGAAGCAGTAGTCGTTGTCCTCGGTCGCCGCGTCGCCCCACCACGCCTTGAGCAGGCTCACCATGTACGCGCGGCGGTTGCCCCACCAGCCGGTGTCGGCGCCCTCCTGCTCCAGGTAGTGGTCGAGGCCGTCGTGCCGGTGGGCGTGCGGCATCGCGATGTAACCCGGCAGCAGGTTGAACAGCGTCGGGATGTCGGTGGAGCCCTGGATGCTGGCGTGGCCGCGCAGGGCCATGATCCCGCCGCCCGGCCGGCCCATGTTGCCCAGCAGGAGCTGCAGGATCGAGGCCGCCCTGATGTACTGCACGCCGACCGAGTGCTGCGTCCAGCCCACCGAGTAGACCCACGCCGTGGTCCGCTCCCGGCCCGAGTTGGCCGTGATCGCCTCGGCCAGCTCGTGGAACCGCTCCGGCGGGATGCCGCACAGTTCCTCGACCATCTCCGGTGTGTAGCGGGAGTAGTGCCGCTTGAGGATCTGGTAGACGCAGCGCGGATGGGTCAGCGTCGGGTCGCTCGGCGGAGACGCGCTCGCGCCCGCGCCGCGCGCGCCGTAGGAGTCGGACCCCGCCGCCTCCGCATGACGCTTGCCGCCCTCGGTCAGCTCCTTCTCCTCCGGCACGTCCCCCTCGTACGCCCAGGTCGACGGGTCGTACCTGCCGGTCTCCTCGTCGAAGCCGGAGAACAGGCCGTCGAGGTCCTCGGTGTCGCGGAAGTCCCGGTTCACCAGGGTCGCGGCGTTCGTGTACGCGAGGACGTACTCCCGGAAGTCGAGCCCGTTCGACAGCACGTAGTTGATCAGCGCGCCGAGCAGCACGATGTCGGTGCCGGCGCGGATCGCCAGGTACCTGTCCACGGTCGCGCTGGTCCGGCTGAAGCGCGGGTCGATGTGGAAGACCTTCGCGCCGCGCTCGCGTGCCTCCATCACCCACTGGTACCCCACCGGATGGCACTCGGCCATGTTGGAGCCCTGGATGACGATGCAGTCAGCGTTGGCCAGGTCCTGCTGGTACTGGGTCGCGCCGCCACGCCCGAAGCTGGTCCCCAGACCGGGGACGGTGGAGGAGTGTCATATGCGCGCCTGGTTCTCGACCTGGATCGCGCCGAGGGCGGTGTAGAGCTTCTTCATCAGGTAGTTCTCTTCGTTGTCGAGCGTCGCCCCGCCCAGGCTGGCGATGCCCAGAGTCCTCCTGACCTCGTGCCCCTCGTGCGTCTGCTGCCAGGTCTCCCGCCGGGTCCGCACGACCCGGTCGGCGATCATGTCCATCGCGGTCTCGAGGTCGAGCGGCTCCCACTCGGTGCCGTACGGCCGGCGGTAGAGGACCTTCGTCTGGCGGCCGGGATGGGTCACGAGCTGCTTGCTGGCCGATCCCTTCGGGCAGAGCCGCCCACGGGAGATCGGCGAGCCGGGGTCGCCCTCGATCTGGGTGACCTTGCCGTCCTTGACGTAGACGAGCTGGCCGCAGCCCACGGCGCAGTACGGGCAGACGGAACGCGCGACGGTCTCGGCGTCCTCGACCCGGGGCCGCAGGGCGTCCGTACGCGCCGAGCGCGCCGCCCGCCCCCTGCCGTCCTCTCCCTTGAGCTGCCGGATCACCGGCCAGCGGGAGAGCCATCCACCACCCACGACGGCTGTCCTGCCCCGGCCGCCGCGCCCTAATCACGGGAAATCGCCGGTTTGGCGAGTGGTGACCGCCCGCAGGTAGCCGCGGGCGAGGGCGCGCCGTCCCGACGAACGGTGCAGCTCTCCGAGCAGCCGGCGGGTGGCGGCCTCCCCGCTCCTGTCGCCGAGCTGCCGGAAGATCGCCAGCGAGCTCTCCAGCCGGGCCGAGCCGTGCCGCCAGTCGCCTCTGGCCGCCTGGAGCCCGCCCAGGCCCTGCATCGCGTACGCCGCGCAGTGCCGGTCGCCGAACCCCTCGAATATGGTCAGCGCGCGGCCCTGGGCGCGCATCGCCCGGCCGGTCTCGCCCGCGAGGTCGTGCAGGCGGCCCATCTGCAGCGACACGCAGCCCTCCCGGTGGGCGTCGCCGAGCTCCCGCGCCATGCGCAGCGCGCCGCCGAGCCAGTCCGCGGCGCCGGTCAGGTCGCCCGTGCTCAGGCAGGTGCGCCCGAGCGCCTGCCTCGCGTACGCCTCGCCCGACCGGTCGTCCAGCGACACGAACATCCCGAGGGCCCTGCGGAAGTGCCGGGACGCGGCGGCCGGATCGCCCCGGAACTGGCCGACCGCGCCCAGCCCGCAGACCGACACGGCCTCACCCCTGACGTCCCCGAGCGCGCGGAAGATCACCCGGGAGCGGCGGAACATGTTCGCCGCCTGGGCGTACCTGTCCCGGTAGAGGGCCACCTGGCCGAGCCCCCGCAGCATCGCGGCCTCACCCGCCCGGTCTCCGGCGGCGCGGGCGGCCTCCAGGGCGACGCGGTGGGTCTCCTCCCAGGCCCCGGGGTGACAGCGCAGGTCGAAATACGGCACGAGCGCCGCCGCCAGGCCCCAGGCGGCGCCGGCCAGCCCCGCGTCCGCGGCCAGCCGTACGGCCTCGACCAGGGTCTCGTGCTCGGCGCCGAACCAGGAGACCGGGTCGGCGGCGACCCGGCGCAGGGCGTCCTCGGGCAGCCGCCAGCGCCGGGCGGCGGGCGAGGCCAGGCGGAAGACCGTGGTGGGCAGCCGGGCCGTGGCGTGTTCGGCGGCGGCCGTCCAGCCCGCGAGCACGCGTGCCAGCGCGGGCATGTCCACCTCCCCCGCCTTGTCCCTGGCGCCGACGCGCAGCAGGTCGGGCAGCCGGTAGCGGGGCTGGCCGAGGGGGTCGGTCCCGACCGGGCGCAGCAGGTTCGCGTCGACCAGCTCGTCGGTCACGTCGTCGCTGCGGTGCCGGTCGAGCACGGCGTCGACCACCCAGCCGGGCAGCGGGCGGGTGCCGAGCAGGCCGAGCGCGCGGAACGTGCGCGCGGCGTCGTCCGGCAGCAGGCGGTAGCTGCGGTCGAAGGACTCCCGCACCTCCAGGTCGCCGGCGCGCAGCTCGGCGAGCCTGGCCGTCTCGTCGTCGAGCCGCTGGCGCAGCACGGCCGGGGACCAGCCGGGGCGGGCCGCCAGCCGGGCCCCGGCCACCCGGATCGCGAGCGGCAGCCGGCCGCAGGCCCGCACGATGGCGGCGGCCTCCTCCGGCTCCCGCCTCAGCCGCTCCGCGCCGACGATGGCCGTCAGCAGCCGCAGCCCCTCGGCCTGCGGCAGGACGTCCAGGTCGATCCGGGCGGCGCCGGGCAGTTCGGTGACGCGCCGCCTGCCGGTCACGACGACGGCACTGGCGCCGCCCGGCAGCAGCGGCCGCACCTGAGCGGCTCCGGCCGCGTCGTCGAGCACGACGAGCATCGGCCGTTCGGCGAGCAGCGTGCGGTAGAGCGCGGCGCGCTCGTGGACGGTGGGCGGCGGCGGCTCGGCCGCGCCCAGCGCGCGCAGCGCCTCGGCCAGCAGCTCCCCCGGCCCGGGCGGCGACCCGGCGGCGTCGTCGGGCGGCGCGGTGCCGCCCAGCGACAGGAAGAGCTGGCCGTGGGGATACGCCTCGCGGACGGCGTGCGCGCACCGCACCGCGAGCGCGGTCTTGCCGACGCCCGGCGGCCCGGTGACGACCGCGACCCCGCCGGGGGCGAGCGCCCGGGTCAGCGCCGCGACCTCGGCGGCCCGCCCGGTGAAGTCCACCAGGTCCGGCGGCAGCTGGCGCGGCACGACCAGGGCCCTGCCGTCCGGCGGGCCGGGGACCGCCGGCAGCACCGGGCCGGCGGGCGAACCGGCCTCGCCGGGAGACCACGTGGCGCCGGGAGAAGCCGGAGCGGCTGCGAGCGCGGGGGCGGTGAGGAAACCGGGCGGCGCGGGCGGGCGCGGGGGCGGCTCCCCGGCGAGCACGGCCTCGTGGGCGCGGCGCAGCTCGGGCCCCGGCTCGATGCCGAGCTCGTTCACGAGCTGCTCGCGGATCGCCGTGAAGGCGTGCAGCGCCTCGCCCTGCCGCCCCGACCAGTGCAGGGCCAGCATGAGCCGGCGCCACAGGTCCTCGCGGAACGGGTGGTCGGCGAGCAGTGCGCGCAGCTCCCCGGCCGCCTCGCCGTACTCCCCGGCCGCCATGCGCAGCTCGACCAGGTCCTCGGCGGCGCGCAGCCGGGCCTGGGCGAGCCGGTCGAGCCGGCGGTCCCACAGCGGGCTGCCGGGCAGGTCGGCCAGCGGGACGCCCTGCCACAGCGCGAGCGCCCGCGCCAGCAGTTCCGCCGCCTCGTCCGGCCGCCCCCGCGCCCGGCACTCCCGGGCGGCGGTCACCCGCTCCTCGAACAGCAGCAGGTCGAGCTCCTGCGGCGGCAGCTCGATGGCGTACCCCGCGCCGACGGCCCGGATGCGGGCCGGGGTCCTCGCGAGCTCGGCGCGCAGGGCGCTCGCGTACGTGCGGAGGTTGGCCGCCGTCGAGCGCGGCGGATGGTCCGGCCACAGCACCTCGGCGAGCTCGCCGCCGCCGACCGTGTGACCGGTGTGGAGGAGGAGGGTGGCCAGGAGCATGCGGGGTTTCCGGCCACCGAGCCGTGGTGACGCCCCCGGCAGGCGGACCTCCAGCGGACCGAGCACGCTGAACATGGGCTGATCGACTGTCATGACCGCGTTGCTCCTCGAAGGACCGGTTCGCCATGACTCGCCCACCCTTTGTACCGACTCTTGATGTTTTTTGTGCGGTGGATTCCGACTCTTTTGGGTCATGAGACTCAAATCGCTTGTCACGACGGGCCTCGCGGTGGTCCTCGGCCTCGCGTTCGGCGCCGCCACCGCCCCGGCGGCCTCCGCGGCGGGTCCGCGCCCGGACTTCCAGATGCCGTTCCCCTGCGGCCAGGTGTGGACCGGCAACTCCAGCGCCAGCAGCGCCCACCAGTCGTACGAGATCGACTTCAACCGGGGCGGCACGGCCGACGCGGACCTCGGCGACACGGTCGTGGCGGCGGCGGCCGGCACGGTCGTCATCTCGGCCCACCAGGGCTCGACCAACGGCTTCGGCAACCTCGTGAAGATCGACCACGGCGGCGGGTGGTCCACCTACTACGCCCACCTGCGCGTCCGTTCGGTGAGCCAGGGAGCGCACGTCTCCCAGGGCCAGAAGATCGGCGAGGTCGGCAACACCAGCAAGCCCGGCAACAACATCGCGCCGCACCTGCACTACGAGGTACGCACGACCGACACGTCCTACCCCGCCAACATCCAGAAGGCGGTCTTCAACGGGGTCACCTTCGGGTACCCCGCGCAGACCGTCACCTCGCACAACTGCGGCGGCGGCTCGGCCAACCCCTACACCCCGCAGGAGGTCTGCGGAAGCGGCTACTCGGTGATCGACTCGGCCGCCCTCGGCACGGCGGGCACGGTCTACCTGCTCTACAACTCCGGCAACGGCTACAACTGCGTGGTCACGCTGAAGAAGACCTCCCTCGGGACCGCCACCGCGACCAGCGCCTACCTGGAGGTCCAGGGCAGGAGCCGGGTGACCGACTCCGGCGACTACGGCTACTACGCCGGACCGGTCCGCGCCTCGGCCGCCGACACCTGCGTCAAGTGGGGCGGCAGGGCGGGCTCGGCCGGCTACGACAGCCCCTTCGAGCACTGCGGCTGACCGCCATGACCGAACCCCTGGTCGTCCGCGTGTCCCGACGCACGGCCCTGACCGCCGCCGGCGTCGTGACGTTCCTGCTGTGCCTTGCCGGGTTCGTTCCTGCCGGGTTCGTCCCGGCCGGGCCGGCCTCGGCCGCCGAGGGCCCGCTCGCCACCGCCTTCACGCGGGCGGCGGCGGACCACGGCGTCCCCCGCGACCTGCTCGTCGCGCTCGCCTACGCCGAGACCCACCTCGACGGCCACGACGGCAGGCCGAGCGCGAGCGGCGGGTACGGCGTGGCGCACCTGGTCAGCAACCCCACGCAGCACACCCTGGAGGAGGCGGCGCGGCTCACCGGCGTCCCGGTCGCCTCGCTGAGAACCGACGACGCGGCCAACGTCGCGGGCGCGGCGGCCGTCCTGCGGGCCAGGGCCGACGCCCTGGGCCTGGACGCCGCCGCCCGCGCCGACGCCGGACGTTGGTACACCGCCGTCGCGCGGTACGGCGGGGCGAGCGCGCCCGAGGTCGCCCGGTTGTACGCGGACGCCGTCTACGAACTGCTGTCGGCCGGGTTCACCGCGCGGACGCCGGCGGGTGAGACGATCACCGTCGCCGCCCGCCCGGTCGCCCCGGACCGGGGAGCCCTCGCGGGCGCCCGCGACCTGGACCGGCCGGACAACCGCACGCTCGCCACGGCGGCCGTCGACTACCCCGGCGCGACGTGGGTGGCGGCGAGCACCGCCAACTACGCGGTGTCCGACCGGCCGGCGAGCGACTCGATCGACCGCATCGTCATCCACGTCACTCAGGGCTCGTACGCCGGGACGATCTCCTGGTTCCAGAACCCCGCCGCGCAGGTGTCGGCGCACTACGTCGTACGGTCCTCCGACGGCGCGGTCACCCAGATGGTGCGGGAGAAGGACCGGGCCTGGCACGCGGGCAACTCCGACTACAACCACCACTCGGTCGGCATCGAGCACGAGGGCTACGTGGACGACGCGTCCTGGTTCACCGACGCGATGTACCGCTCCTCGGCCGCCCTCGTCCGCTCCATCGCCAATCGGTACGGCATCCCCAAGGACCGGTCGCACATCGTGGGACACAACCAGGTCCCCGGGAGCAACCACACCGATCCCGGGCCGCACTGGGACTGGAACACGTACATGCGGTACGTCACGGGCGGCGGCGGGACCGGCAACCCGTACACGCCGGAGCAGGTGTGCGGCGCGGGCTACTCCGTGATCGACTCGGCCGCCCTCGGCACGGCGGGCACGGTCTACCTGCTCTACAACTCCGGCAACGGCTACAACTGCGTGGTCACGCTGAAGAAGACGTCGCTGGGCACGGCCACCGCGACCAGCGCCTACCTGGAGGTCCAGGGCAGGAGCCGGGTGACCGACTCCGGCGACTACGGCTACTACGCCGGACCGGTCCGGGCGGCCGCGGCCGACAAGTGCGTGAAGTGGGGCGGCAAGGCCGGGTCGTCCGGCTACGACAGCCCCTTCGAGCACTGCGGCTGACCGCTTCCGGCGGCGTCCCGGGGCCCTCGCGCGCCGCACCGCGCGGGGGCCCTCCCGCATGGACTGGGAGATTTCTGAGAGCTTGGGCTCCGCGGGGTGTAGAGCCCGCAGGGCGGGCATTAAGGGCCTGATCCGGCACCTTCGTGGGCGGCTCATGCCCGCGGGGCCCACCCTCACCCAGAGGACATCGATGAGCGACCAGCCGCCCGAGTGGGCGAGAAATCTTGAGAAAGCGGCGATCGAGGCGGCCAGGGCCGTCGAACGCGCCGGCCGTGCCCTCGGTAAGGCGGTGGAGCAGGCACAGCGCACCGCCAAGGCCCAGGCGGCGATGGCGGCCGCCTACCAGGCGGACCTCGAGGCGCTGGAGAAGGTGCTTCGGGCCCTTCCCGCCGAGCAGGTCAGGGACATCTCGGCGGCCGCGGCGGTGGTGACGGCGACCGCCGACCAGGTGCTCACCCAGACGCCGAAGGACGACCGGTAGGGCGTACGGCCCGCAGGCGTTCTCGCGGAACCGGCGCCGGTTGTCCACAGCCTGTGGACGACCGTACGGCCCCTCGACCAGGCCCGCAGAGGTGGGCCGCCCCGGCGCGCGGGCCCGGTGGCGCACCTCACGCGGGTGGCCCTTCCGGCTTTTAGTGTCACTCCCATGAACACGCCAGAACTCGGAGGAATCGCCGGGTGGGCGATGGAGCTCACCGAAAGCCTGGGCGCGCCGGGCGCCGGTGTGGCGATCGCCCTGGAGAACCTGTTCCCGCCGCTGCCCAGCGAGATCATCCTGCCGCTGGCGGGGTTCACCGCGTCGCGCGGGGACATGAGCCTGGTCGCCGCCCTCCTGTGGACGACCGCGGGCTCCGTCGTGGGCGCGCTCGCGCTGTACTGCGTGGGCGCGCTGCTCGGCCGGGAACGCACGCTGGCCCTCGCGCGGCGCCTGCCGCTGGTCAAGACCGCCGACATCGAGAAGGCGGAGGCGTGGTTCGCCCGGCACGGTGTCAAGGCGGTGTTCTTCGGGCGCATGGTCCCGGTCGTCCGCAGCCTGATATCGGTCCCCGCCGGCGTGGAACGCATGCCGATCGGCACCTTCCTCCTGTTCACCACGCTCGGCAGCCTGATCTGGAACACCGTGTTCGTGCTGGCGGGTTACCTGCTCGGCGAGAACTGGCACCTCGTCGAGGAGTACATGGGCATCGTGTCCAAGGTGGTCGTGGCGGCCGTCGTGCTCGTCGTCGTCCGGTTCGTGGCCGTACGGCTGCGAGAACGGCGTGGCCGGCACCACGACGTCCGCTGACCGGCCGCTTCCCGCCCGGGGACGGGCCGGCGCGCCGGCCGGGCACGAGACTCGGCCGGCGCGGCGCGTCGGCGGGGTGTGCTAACCCAGGTGCCGTGCGAAGAACCGCAGCGAGCTGCCGGTCTCGAACTCGGGTATCTCCCCGTGCTTGCCGGGGTTGGCGTGCAGCGTCTTGCCTGCCGACCCCAGAGCGTCGAACAGTGCCAGGCCCCGGGCCCGGGGCACCTGGTCGTCGTCCCACTGGAGCAGGAACCGCACCGGGACGGTGACCCGGGCGGCGGCCTCTGCCAGCCCGTCCACGCCGAGCAGGCCCAGCACCGCCGCGCGGACCCGGGGCTCCGCGGCGACGAAGGGGAGACCGAGCCCGCAGCCCATCGACATGCCCCAGTAACCCACGGGGCCGGCGCCGACGACATCGAGTTCCCGCACCGCGGTCAGGACCGCCTGCCATTCCGGGACGGCCTGACCGGCCAGGAACGTGTGCATGGCGGCGAGGCGCGGAGCGACGTCCCCACCCTCGGCCATGGCGGCCCGCAGTTCGGCCAGGACCCGGATGAATTCCTCGGTCTTCGGCCGGTCGCCGTGGCCCGGCGCGTCCACCGCGACGACCGCGAAGCCGCCCTCGGTGACGAAGCGGTGCGCGCGGGCCACGATGCCCGGGGCTTTCTTGTGCTGCCCGCCGCCGTGACCCATCAGGATCAGGGGCCGAGCCCCGGCGGCGCCTTCCGGCGTCCACAGCACACCGGGGATCTCGCCGAGGATGAACAGCTGTTCGGTGACGCCGTCGGACGACGTCCGGGAGATGAAGCGCAAAGCGTTACACGCCTTTCGGGATGCCTTCTTCGGGCGCTCCCTAGACCATGCGACGGAGGGAGCCCCGACCTGTCACAGCGTTGATCGGTCTCACCTCCTCGGATCGCAGCGGCGCACGGCGACGCCGAACGTACCACCGGGCCTCGCGGATCTCCCAGTGATTTTCGGCCGGCCCGCGTACGGCTCCGGTGGTTCCCCTGCCGAGAGGGTCAGCGTCGCGGGGCGAGGTCCGCGCGCCCGGCCGCGGCGACCACCGAGACCCAGGCCATGGCGACCAGCACGCCGGCGCACAGGGTGAGGGAGCCGGCCCGGCCGCCGGACATGGCCCAGGCGTTGCCGAGCAGCAGAGCCAGGCCGCTGAGACGGGAGACGACGGCGTGCCCGCCACGCCCCGCGCGGGCGAAGTGCCGGCCGAGGACGAAGCAGGCCGCGATGAGCGCGGTGAAGGCCACCGATCCGGCCGCCATGTGCAGCATCGCGTGCCAGCTCATCCCGCCCGGGGCTCCCAGCGGGGTGCCCGCGGGGAAGCCGTCCCCCGGGTCCATGACGAAGACCCCGGCCGCCGCGAGCCCGGCGCCCTCGACGAGCAGCAGCCGTGGCGCCCAGGTCCCTCCGGGGGTGCCGCGCATGGCCCTGCGCAGTCCGATCGCCCCGGCGACCGTCAGCACGGCGGTGATCCAGAAGTTGCCGATCTGCAGCCAGCCGAGGTCACCGGTGCTCAGCATGCTCAGCGGGTGACGGAGCAGGTCGAACCCCTCCCGGGTCAACGCCTGCGCCAGCGAGACGATCCCGAAGACGGGCGTGCTGAGCACGGCGCAGGTGAGCAGCGCACGCGTCGACCTCGTCGAGGCCGGCGCGGCGCGCCGTGCGGCCGCCGTGCCCCCGTCGCCGCCGCGGGAATCCGGGCCCGCCGGCGCGGCGACGCCGCCGGTCGCCCCCACCCCGCGACGGCCGGTGGCGGTCGCGGCCCGGGCGGCGGTGGGCGGCGCGTCCGGCTGCGGCGTGGCCTGGAGCATGGGCTGAGCGGTGGGCTGCGCGGTGGGCTGAGCGGTGGGCTGCGCGGTGGGCTGAGCGGTGGGCTGCGCGGTGGGCTGCGCGGTGGGCTGCGCGGTGGTCATGGCCGTTCCCTTCGTCGGTGTCCGGTCCTCGTGCCGGCTCGGGTGTCCCGGCCGGTGTGTCGTCCGGCCTCGCTTACGCGTCGAACGGCCGCCGCGCGCTTCGACCACCTGCCGGATCCGCCTCCTGCTCTCCCCCGCCGACCTGCGGCGCGAGCGGGGGGACGCGCATTCCCTGTCACCTGCGCATTCCCTGTCACATCGCGGCGAAGGCCCTGGTCAGGGCGTGTCAGGATCGGAGTCCGTCGATCACTGCCCCTCCCGTACGACGTGTAGGTGACGGCGGGCACCGGCGACCGGCCCCCGCCGGCCACAGGATCAGGAAGAAGGAGAACGACCGATGCGGTTTCTGATGACCACCAAGGGCACCGACCCGAACCCGGACGCGGCGATGCTGGCCGAGATGGGCGCCTTCATCGAGGAGATGACCAGGGCCGGCGTGCTGCTGGCCACGGGCGGGCTGGAGCCGGGCGTGCGGATGGTCTCCTCGGCCGGAGAGGTCACCGTGACCGACGGCCCCTTCACCGAGGCCAAGGAGGCGATCGTCAGCTTCGCCCTGATCGAGGCGCGGTCCCGTGAGGAGGCCGTGGAGCTGGCCCGCCGCTTCTGGCGGATCGTCGGCGACGGCGAGGGCATGGTCCAGCAGGTGTTCGGCCCCGAGGACGTGCCCGGGCCCGGCCCCCGCTGACCTACGCGCCGGGTTGCGCGGCGGGCGGGCCGGTGCTGTCATCGACCGATGACGTCCCTGGACGCCCATCGCGTCGTGGACGCGGTCTGGAAGATGGAGTCCGCGAGGATCGTCGCTGGCCTCGTACGGATGGTCGGCGACGTGGGCCGGGCGGAGGAACTGGCCCAGGACGCGGTCCTCGCCGCACTGGAACAGTGGCCGGAGGCGGGCGTCCCGGACAACCCGGGCGCCTGGCTCATGGCCATCGCCAAGCGGCGCGCCGTCGACCACCTGCGCCGGGAGGAGCGGCGCGACCGCGGTCAGGAGCGGCTCGCCCACGATCTCGTCACCCACGCGGACGACGGCGCCCGGGACGTGGACGGCGTGCTGGGCGCGCTCGACGGCGAGGTCGGCGACGACGTCCTCCGGCTGATGTTCGTCTCCTGTCATCCGGTGCTGTCCACCGAGGCCCGGGTGGCGCTCACGCTGCGCCTGATCGGCGGTCTGCGGACCGACGAGATCGCGCGTGCCTTCCTCGTCGCCGAGAGCGCCGTCGCCCAGCGGATCGTGCGGGCCAAGCGGGCTCTCGCCGGCGCGCGGGTCCCCTTCGAGGTTCCGTCGGGGCCGGAACGGGCGGCCCGGCTGGCGTCGGTACTCGAAGTGATCTATCTGGTGTTCAACGAGGGATACGCGGCCACGGCGGGCGCCGACCTGATGCGGCCGTCCCTCTGCCTGGAGGCGCTGCGCCTGGGCCGCGTCCTGGCCGAGCTGACCCCGGGCGAGGCCGAGGTGCACGGCCTGGTCGCGCTGATGGAGTTGCAGCAGTCGCGCGCGGCCGCGCGCACCGGCCCGTCGGGAGAGCCAGTGCCGCTGCACGAGCAGAACCGCGGGCGCTGGGACCCGCTGCTCATCCGGCGCGGCTTCGCGGCGCTGCTGCGGGCCCGGGAGTCCGGCGGCCCCCTCGGCCCGTACGTGCTGCAGGCGGCCATCGCGGCCTGCCACGCGCGGGCCGCCACGCCGGAGGAGACCGACTGGCCGCAGGTCGCGGCGCTGTACGAGGCCCTCGTGAGGGTGCTGCCCACACCCGTCGTCCAGCTCAACCGCGCGGTCGCGCTCGCCATGGCCTACGGGCCGCGCGCCGGTCTCACGCTGGTGGAGACGCTGACCGGGGAGCCCGCGCTCAAGGGGTATCACCTGCTGCCCGCCGTACGCGGGGACCTGCTGGCCCGGCTCGGGCGGCACGGCGAGGCCCGGGCGGAGTTCGACCGCGCGGCGTCCCTCACCCGCAACGCCGCGGAACGGGCGGTGCTGCTGCGCCGGGCCGCGGCCTGCGCCGGGGACGCCGGACCTGCGGAGGCGGTAAAGGCCGGTCGGACCGGGCAGGCCGGCCCCGCGAGGACCGCGGACACCAGGGGCGCCGGAGAGGCCGGGGAGGTCGTGAAGGCCGGTCGGACCGGGCAGGCCGGCCCCGCGAGGACCGCGCGGGTCACCGCGGCCACGCCGGGCGGCCGGCGGTCGGCGGGTGCGGGAGTCACGCTCGGCGACGCCATGCGGCTTTTCCTCGCGCGCCCCGGCCTGAGCGCCGGCACCGTCCGCTCCTACGACCAGACCCTGTCACGGCTGTGCCGGCACCTCGGCGGGGAATTCCCGCTGCGGGACGTGACGTCCCACCTGGTCGCCGAGGTCTTCGCCGCCGCCTGGGGCACGGCGGCGGGCGCGACCTGGAACCGCCACCGCGCGGCGCTGCGGTCGTTCGCCTCGTGGGCGGCCGAGCACGGCTGGGCCGTCGCCGGCCTCGCCGCCGCGCTCGACCGGCGGCCCGAACCCCGCACCCGCACGCGCCCCATCGACCGGTCGCTGCTGCGGGCCCTGTGGGAGCGGCCGGAGACCCCGCTGCGCGAGCGCACGCTGTGGCTGCTGCTGTACGAGAGCGCGGCCCCGGCCGAATGGGCGCTCTCGCTCGACGTGGAGGACCTCGACCTGCCGGGCATGCGCGGCGAGGTGAGGGCCAGGGCACACCGGCTGCGCTGGCAGTCCGGGACGGCGGCGCTCCTGCCCCTCCTCGTCGGGGACCGCCGCCGGGGACCGTTGTTCCTCGCCGACCGCAGACCGGGGCCGGGCCGCATGCCGCCGGCGGCCGACCTCTGCCCGCACACCGGCCGGGGCCGCCTTTCGTACGAACGGGCGGAGTACCTGTTCAAACGGGCCACCAGGGACCTCGACCCGGAGAGCGGCGGCTACACGCTCCACCGCCTGCGCCACTCGCGCCTGGCGCATCTCGGCGAGGACGGCTGGTCCGCCCCGATGCTGATGTCCCTGTCCGGCCACACCGGCGCCCGGACCCTGCACGGGTTCGTCCGGGTGCCGCGACCTGCGGATACCGTTTCCTGAGTGGGGAGGAAAGCGGCATATCTCAAGGACGTCCTACTGTGGGCCGTCCTCGGTGTACCGGTGGTGTGGGCGGGCCTCACCCACACCCTGGCCGACGCCTACACCTGGCCGGAGGTGATCGCCGGGCTGGCGGTGATCGGCTCCGCCGTCGCGCTCGCCCGGCCCCGGCCGCTGGGGGCGATGCTCGTGACGGCCGCCCTGTGGGCGGGCTCGGTCGCCGTACGCGGCGACCCCACCGTCTTCTTCCCGGCCCTGGTGGTGATGAGCTACCTGGCGGGGGTGCGCATGCCCCGCGCCCGGCCCGCCCTGCTCGGCCTGTCCGCCGCCGCCGTGATCGCCGCCGCCGTCGTCCCGCTCCTGCGGTGGCTTCTCGCGGCCCAGTGGGACCTGGGCGCGTGGTTCTTCGCCGTCATGGGCATCGGGCTGTTCGGCCTCGTCCCCTGGCTCGCCGGCCACGCGCGGCACCAGAGCCTGGCCCTGACCAGGGCGGGCTGGGCACGCGCCGGGCATCTGGAGCGTGAGCGGCGCATGCTCGCCGAGCAGGCGAGGCTGCGCGAGCGGGCCGCCATCGCGAGGGACATGCACGACCTGCTCGGTCACGACCTGAGCCTGGTCGCGCTGCGGATCGGCGCTCTGGAGGTCGCCGCCGGCCTGCCCGAGACGCACCGCCGGGCGGCGGGCGAGGCCCGCGAGGCGGTCACGGCCGCGGCGGAGCGATTGCGCGACATCGTCGCCGTGCTCAGAGACGGCGACGGTCCCGGCCCGGCACACGCGGACCTCCCCCGCGAGAACACGGCATACGAGAACACGGCACACGCGGACACGACGCACGGGGACGCCGGGCGCGCGGGTCCGGGCGGAGAGAGCGTGGGCGACCTGGTCCGGCGCGCCTCGGCGGCCGGGATGCCGGTCACGCTCGACGGCGCGCAGGAGGAGGCGCGGATCCCCGCGCCCGTGCTCGTCACCGTGCGGCGGGTCGTCCGGGAGGGGCTCACCAACGCGGCCAAGCACGCGCCCGGCGCGCCGGTCACCGTACGGCTCGCGCACGCGCCGGGCGAGACGGTGGTGACCGTCGTGACGGCGGCGAACGAGGCCACGGAGCAGCCCGGACCGGGCGTCTCGGGCGGATACGGGCTGCGCGCGCTCGCGGAGCGAGTCCGCCTGCAGGGCGGGTCCCTGCGGAGCGGCCGCGCCGACGGCGGATTCGCGCTCACCGTCCGTCTGCCCCACGACGTGTCCTGTCGCGACGCCCCCTCGCGGACCGGCCTTCCGTCCGCCGGGCATGCTCCGGGTCCGTCGTCATGGTCGGCTTCCCCCGGGAGGCGGTCGCGTTTTCGCGGGAGGCGGTCGCGGCGGCCGAGGCCGGAACCGACGCCGTGGTGGTCCAGGGCCCCGGCGGCCGCCGTGGACGTCCCCGGAGCGAGCGACACCGGGGGAACCGGCCTCGCCGTCGCCGCGGGCAGGCCCGGCGGTGCGGACCCGGGTGTGCCGGACGACCTGCCGACGGAAGCGCGGCCAGTCGAGCTGGATCTGGCGCTGGCCCGGCGGCGGGTGCGCCGTACACGGCTGGCCGCGGCGCTGGTCGCCCTGGCCGCGGCGGCCGGCGTGGCGGCGTTCGTGCTGGGGTTCACGGTCTACGACGCGGCCACCTCGGTCCTGCCGCCGGCCGAGTTCGCGAAGCTGCGAACCGGTCAGGCCGAGTCCGAGGTCGCGGCGGTGCTGCCGGTCAGGACCCGGATCGACGACCCGTCCTGGCCCGAGCCGCCGATCCCTCCCGGCGCGCGGTGCCGCTACTACGGCACCAATCCCGACCCGTTCCGCGAGCTGGAGCTCTACCGGCTGTGCTTCGCCGCAGGCCGGCTGGTGAGCAAGGCGCACCTGCCCGCCTGAGCCCCGGCCGCGCCGGTGCCTCGAACGGCAGAACCAGGCCCGAAGGCGGAGCACCGCGGACGATCCCGGTGGCAGCGGTTCCGTAGCATCGGGGCGTGCACGTCATCCGGGTGGTCCTCGCCGACGACGAACCGGTGATCCGCGCCGGGGTCCGGGCGATCCTGGCGGCGGACCCGGGCATCGACGTGGTCGCCGAGGCCGCCGACGGGCATGAGCTGGTGGACGCCGTCCTGGCGCACCGGCCCGACGTCGCGCTGGTCGACATCCGGATGCCCGGCCTGGACGGGCTGGCCGCCGCGGCCGAGGTGCGCAGGACCGCCCCGGGCACGGCCGTACTGATCATGACGTCCTTCGGCGAGGACGCCTACGTCGCCCGGGCCCTGGGCGACGGCGCCGCGGGGTTCCTGCTGAAGACCGGGGATCCGCGCGAGTTCCCCCTCGGGGTGCGGGCGGCGGCCGAGGGCGGGGCGTACCTGTCGCCGCCGGTGGCCGCGCGGGTCATCCGGGGGCTCGCCGGAGACCGGCTGACGCGCTCGGCCGCGGCCCGCGAGCGCGTCGCGGCGCTGACGAACCGGGAGCGCGAGGTGCTCGCCCTGGTCGGCGAGGGCATGTCGAACGCGGGCATCGCCGCCCGCCTGCACCTCGCCGAGGGCAGCGTGAAGACCTACGTGAGCACGATCATGGCCAAGCTGGGCGTGCCCAACCGGGTGCGGGCGGCGGTCATCGCCCACGAGGCGGGGCTGGCGGGCGCGCCGTAGCGAGCAGCGCCGTCAGCGCGGGCCGCCGCCGCATCGCGGCGACCAGGGCGGTCGCCGGGTTCCGCAGGGCCAGCAGGACCACCGGCGCCGTCACCGCGCCGAGCAGCAGCCCCGCCGCCACGTCGTGGGGATAGTGGACGCCGACGAAGACCCGCGAGAACGCCTCCAGCAGCGCGAGCACGGGCGCCGCCACCGCCGTGCCGCGCCACAGGGCGACCAGCGCGACGGCCCCCGCCGCGGCGAAGGTCGCGTGGTTGCTCGGCAGCGACCAGTCGCCGTACGGCGGGCAGGGCGCCACCGTGACCACGTCGGCCAGGTCCCAGCAGGGGCGCCGCAGCCGCATCAGGCTCTTGATTCCCTCGCTCGTGAGGTACGCCACCACCACCGCGACCGGCGCGAGCAACGCGAGCGCCATCCGGCGGTCGTCCCCACGCCGCGCCCGCCACCACCCGAAGACGAGGAGAGCGAAGAGGATCGCGGGGACGGCGTCCGTCGCGACCTCCGCGGCGTCGCGCACCCACTCCGGGGTGTCCCGGGCGAACGCGGTGACCTCCCGGTACCACTCGGCGCTGATGTCCGGGACGTCCTCGATCTCGGTGCCCACCGTTTCCCCTCCGTGCCGTGTTCCGCCGGTCCGTCCGGCCCCTCGACCCTAGGGACCGGACGGATCGGCGCGCAGTCACGGAAAGTCGCCGGTGACCCTCCACTTTCGTCAATGGTCCGCCGGCACGGTCTCCTTCTCCCGGACCCCGGCGGGGACGGCCGCCTCCCGGCGGGTGAACCGCGCGTACGCCAGGGCGGCGCCGCCGACCAGCAGCGGCCAGACGAGGTAGACCCCCGACGCGGCGACGAGCAGGGCGACCGCCACGAGCGCGAGCAGAGCGGCGGCCCTGGCCCGGCCGCGCGGCAGCAGCCGGATGGCGGCCGCCACGCCGATCGCGTAGACCACCACGAACGACCCGTTGGTCATCAGCACCAGGGGACGGATGCCCGTGCCCGCCGCGTACACGACGGCGAGGGACAGGAAGGACAGCACGGCGACGACCCCGAGGCTGCGGCGGGGCACCTCCCCGGCGACGCTGCCGCGGGAGAGCCACGCGGGCAGGGCCCCGTCGCGGCCGAGGGCCGCGCCGAGCTTGGCCGCCCCGGCCCAGTACGCGTTCATCGCGCCGAGCGTCAGCAGCAGCGCGGCCACGGCGGCGAGCAGCCGGGCGTTGCCGCCGAGGCCGAGGGCCAGCAGGTCGCCGAGGGGCGCCCGCGCGGCTCCGGCGGCCGGTCCGAGGACGGCGACGGTGGCGAAGGCGACCGACAGGTACAGCACGCCGACCAGTACGACGGCGGCCGCGGCGGCCCGGGGCAGGTCCCTGGCGGGCCTGCGGAAGTCGGCGGCGAGGTGCGTGATCGCCTCCCAGCCGGCGAAGCTCCACACCAGCAGGGCCGCCGCCGGGGCGATGGCCGTCCAGCCGTGCGGGGCGAACGGCCGGAGGTTGGCCACATCGGCGTGCGGGAGCGACAGCGCGACGGCGACGACGAGCAGCGCGACGAGCAGCCCGGCCAGCCCGAGCTGGACCCGGCCGGTCACCCGGAGGCCGGAGGCGTTCGACACGGTCACGACCGCCATCAGCCCCGCCGCCGTCAGCGTCGCGGTGCCGGTTCCGCCGCCCACCGCCGCCGCGACGTACTCGCCGCCGAACAGCGCCGCGGCGGCGGCGCTGGGCGGTATCGCGAAGTAGAAGCACCAGCCGACGACGACGGCGGCCCGGTCCCCGAAGGCGAGACGGGCGTAGGTCGACACGCCCCCGGAGTCGGGGTGGCGGGCGCCGAGCGCGGCGAACGCCGCGGCCAGCGGGGCGGACAGCACGACCAGGCCGAGCCAGGCCAGCAGCGACGCCGGCCCGGCCGCCTGGGCCGCGAGCGCGGGCAGGGCGATGACGCCCGTGCCGAGCACCGCGCCGACGTACATGGCGGTGCCCTGCATCGCCGTGAGCCGGCCCGCCGGGGCGGCACCGGGCGTGACGGCACGGCTGACGGCACCGGGTGTGACGGCAGGGGTGACGCCGGATGTGACGCTCGTCCGAGCCATTCGCGTACACCTTCCAGTCGGGGAATCGTGACCGGTCAAGGGAGTCGTGACCGGTCAGGGAGACGGCCGGCCGGGCGGATACCGGCCGGCGTTGCGCTTCGCGGGACACCACGGGCCGGCCGGGGTGACCGGCCGGCCGGGGTGGTCACGCCCGTCTCAGCCGGAGGTGCTGAACTCGAGGCTGGCGGGCAGGTCGGACCGCCGGGTGACGTTGAGCTTGCGGTAGATCCGGGTCAGGTGCTGCTCGACCGTGCTGACCGTGATGTACAGCTTGTCGGCGATCTCGCGGTTGGTGTAGCCGACGGCGGCGAGCGAGGCCACCCTGCGCTCGGCCTCGCTCAGCGCCCCCGAGCCGCTCTCGGCCCTGGGCGGCTCGGCGGGCTGCCCGGGACCGCCCTGGGTGAGCGCGTTGACCAGCGGGACGGCCTCGCACTCCTCCGCGATCCGCTGTGCCTGCCTGGCGACCGTACGGGCGCGGCGCAGCTCCCCCACCGCCTGGTAGGCGTCGGCCAGGTCGACCAGGGCCCTGGCCAGCTCGTACTGGTCGCCGCTCGCCTGCAGCATGTCGGCGGCGCGGCGCAGCAGCGGGGGACGCTGCCGAGGCTCGCTCGCGGCGGCCGTCAGCCGCAGCCCGATCCCCCGGGCGCGGACCGGGCCGGGGGCGCAGCGGGTCACGTGCTCGTCCAGCAGCGGCCGGGCCCGTTCCGGGCGGCCCATGCCGATCAGCGCCTCGGCCGCGCCCGTCCGCCACGAGATGAGCCCCGGCGTGTCGAGGCTCCAGGAGCCCATCAGCTCGCCGCAGGTCTGGAAGTCGCGCAGGGCCATGCCGAGGTCGCCCGTCGCCAGGTGGTAGCGGCCCCGCGCGTGCAGGTAGTGCAGGCCGTACCTGGTCTGGAGCATGGCCTCGGGCACGGGCTGGTTGACCAGCTGCACGGCCTCGTCGAGCCGGCCCATCGCGGTCACCGACGTCAGCAGCACCGACAGCGGCCCGCCGATCGCGACCCCCCAACTCGTCGGCGGGATGAGCCGTACGGCCATCTGGGCGAGGCCCTCGGCGCCCTCCAGGTCGCCCTGCCGCAGGCTGATCTCGGCGCGCAGCGCCGCCAGGCGGGCCTGCCTGCTCGGGGCCCGCCGGCTGGCGGCCTCCTCGAAGAACAGGTCGCACCAGGGCGCCGCGAGGTCGGACCGCTCGCCGTAGATGAGCGCGAGCAGGGCGCACTCGACGGCGTCCATCGACATGTCGTCCAGGCGGGAGCCGCGCAGGATGCGTTCCACGTCGGCCAGCGTCTGCGGGTGCGGGCCCTTGGTCAGCACCGCCGCGAGCGCGGTGGCGGCCTCCAGCCGGCCGATGACCGGCGCGGACGGCGGCGCCTGCGTGCTCACGTCGGTGACCCTCGGGATGTGCGCCAGGAACGGCGTGTAGGAGCAGCGCAGCCACGGCCGGGCGGCGCGGATCTCGGCGACGGTCTCCGCGTCCATGATCGTGCCGATCCTGCCCAGGTGGTCGAGCACGTCGCGGGCGTCGTCGAAGCGGCCGTGCCACAGCAGCGCCTTTGCCAGCACGACCGCGTCGGAGCCGCGCAGGTGGCCGCGGTGCATGGCGTCGGTGAGCTCGTCGAGGTGGGCCGCGGGGGCGCTCGGGTTGAGCCGCCACTCCGCGCGCACCAGCGTCGTCTTGATGGTGGCCCGGCGCTGGTCGTCCGTGCACGCGCCGTCGGCCAGCCGCAGGTAGTCGACGGCGGGCTCGACGCGTCCCTCGCTGAGCGCCTGCCGGGCCGCCTCCTCCAGGATCGGTACGGCCCACGGGCCCCCGTTGTGCGAGGCGGCCAGCAGGTGCTCGGCGATCACGGCGGCCGGGGCGCCCTGGCCGTACGCCAGTTCCGCGGCCCTGCGGTGCAGGTCGGTCCGCTCGTGCCGTTCGAGGTCGGCGAGCACGGCGGCGCGCGCCTGGGGGTGGCGCAGGTGCAGGTCGGCGCCGACCAGCCCGGCGTTGTGCAGCGCGTTGAGCGCCTGGACGACGACGCCGGCGTCGAGGTCGAGCAGCCGGTCGAGGTGGCCGGGGTCGCCGGCCACCGCCAGGCCCCGCGCGACGCGGGCCGCGAGCGGGTGCCCGCGGCGCAGGCACGCCTGCACCGCCTGACGGTAGGCGTCGCCCGCGGCGATCTCGTCCGGATCCGCCACCGGGTCGCTGCCGGCCGGGGCGCCCGCGGTGCCGGTCGCGGTGTCGGCCGCCGCGAGGTGGTCCTCGATCAGCGCGCCCACGAGCAGCGGGTTGCCGCCGCTGACCGCGTGCCAGTCCGCGGTGAACCGCCGGGCGACCTCGTCGCCCACGATGTCGGCCGCCATGATCTCGACGCCCTCGCGGGACAGGGCCGACAGCGGCAGGCGGCGGCAGTGCGGCTGGCGCAGCAGCTCGGTCTGGAACAGCGACGGGGCGTTCCACGTCTCCTCGGACTGACTGAAGATCGCCAGGATGTGGGCGAAGCGCAGCCTGCGGGCGAGGTAGGCCAGGCAGAGCTGCGAGGCGCGGTCGGCGTGCTGGACGTCGTCCACCACGATCATCAGCGGATGCCGCTCGGCGAGTTCGAGCAGCACCATGCACAGGGCGTGCACGATGTGGGCGTCCACCTGGTCGACGTAGTCGGCCAGCGGGTCGGCCGACATGGCGCAGCGGGCGCCCTCGTGCAGCAGGTTGCGGGTCCGCTCCTCCTCCTCGGGCGTGAGCGGCGCGTTGTGCAGGATCTGCGACAGCACGGCCAGGGCCAGCCCCGACTCCGCCTGCGAGCAGGTGGCGGTCAGCGGCAGTGCGCCGTGCTCCAGCGCGTCCTCGACGAGCGTGTTGAGCAGTGCGGTCTTCCCCGTCGCGACGGGGCCTCCGACGATCGCGATCTTTCCTCTGCCGGTGACGGCGTCGGCCAGCATGTCCTCGAGGGAGGCCAACACCTCTTCCCGCTCCACCAGGGCCATAATGAGCCTCCCGAATTCCGTTCGATACGCGGCCGCGCGGCCGGATTCACAATTGCCGTGACTTTAGGTAAAGATCGTGCGTTGAGCGGCGTTCAGCCGACCAGTGACATTCGCGGGGAAACGGCGTCGCCGGCCCGCTCCTGCGCTCCGTCCGCGCTCGTTTCGCCCGAGCGGGCCAGCGCCGAGCGGACGGCCGCGAACGACGCGGTGACCACGTCGCGGTCGAGGCCCACGCCCCAGACCTGCCGCCCGTCGATCACGCACTCGGCGTAGACCGCCACCTCCCGGTCCCCCGCGCCGCCGGCGGCCTCGACGCCGGTGCGGTGGACCATCTGCACGTCCACGTTCCAGACCGCCAGACGGGCGCCGAGGGTGCGGATGGCGTCGGCCCGCGAACCCGCGATGTCGAAGCGGGCGCCGTCGACGTACAACGTGGTCTGCAGCGGCCGGCCGCCGAGCCCGAGGGGGACGGTGATCTCGGTCCGCGACAGGTACTCCTCGTCGAACAGGTCGCGGACGACCGCCGGGGTGATCTCCCCGCCGGAGCCGTCCGCGTGGGCCTGCACGACGCGGGCGAACTCCGCCTGCAGGGCCTTGGGCGGGTTCAGCCCGTGCCAGGCGCTCAGGATGTAGGCCACGCCGCCCTTGCCCGACTGGCTGTTGATGCGCACCACCGCCTCGTACGTGCGGCCGACGTCCTTGGGGTCGAGCGGCAGGTACGGCATGCGCCACGGCAGGTCGTCCACGCTGACGTCCGCCTCGGCGGCCTCCACGGCCAGGGCGTCGAAACCCTTCTTGATGGCGTCCTGGTGGGAGCCGGAGAAGGCGGTGTAGACGAGGTCGCCGCCGTACGGGTGGCGGGGGCTGACCTGCATCTCGTTGCAGTACTCGACGGTGCGGCGGATCTCGGTGATGTCGGAGAAGTCGATGCCGGGGTCGACGCCCTGGGTGTACATGTTCAGGCCGAGCGTGACCAGGCAGACGTTGCCGGCCCGCTCGCCGTTGCCGAACAGGCAGCCCTCGATCCGCTGGGCGCCGGCCAGCAGCGCCAGCTCGGAGGCGGCCACGCCGGTGCCGCGGTCGTTGTGCGGGTGGATCGACAGGCAGACGTGCTCCCGGTGGGACAGGTTGCGGTCGAGCCACTCGATCTGGTCGGCGAAGACGTGCGGGAGCGACCGCTCCACCGTGGTCGGGAAGTTGAGGATGATCTCCCGGCCCTCCTCCGGCTGCCACACGTCCATGACCGCCTCGCAGACCTCCAGCGCGAACTCGGGCTCGGTCTCGTTGAACAGCTCGGGCGAGTACTGGAACCCGAGGTCGCAGTCGCCCAGGGTCGCCTCGGCGTACTTCATCATCAGCCGGGTGCCCGCGACGGCGAGGTCCCGGCACTCGTCGCGGGTCATGCCGAAGACGACCCGGCGAAAGAGCGGTGCGGTCGCGTTGTAAAGGTGGATGTTGGCCCGGGGCGCGCCGGCCAGGCTCTCCACGGTCCGCCGGATCAGCTCGTCCCGCGCCTGGACGAGAACCGAGATCCGCACGTCGTCGGGGATCCGGTCCTCCTCGATGAGCATGCGCACGAAGTCGTGGTCGTCCTGGCTCGCCACCGGGAACCCGACCTCGATCTCCTTGTAACCCATCCGTACGAGCAGATCGAACATCGCGAGCTTGCGCTCCGGGCTCATCGGGTTGACCAGCGACTGGTTGCCGTCGCGCAGGTCGGTGGACAGCCATCGCGGTGCGGCCTCGATCGTCCGGTCCGGCCAGCGCCGGTCCGCCAGGCGGACGGGGGTGAAGGCCGAGTAACGGGAAGGAGAGCTGCTCATGAGGAATTCCTTTCTCATCGGCGACCATGTCACCGAATTCGCGACCGACCGTTTTCCGAGAAGCTGTCCGCGAATCGCGCCGACTACCTTCCGGAAGGCCGCCGAAATTCCTGGTGATTCGCTGACCGGTACGTTGCCGAAGCTACAAGCGCGCTGGTCAAGGGGCAAGAGACAAGCAACTAGAGTGCGGCCGGGATCACCCGGACGATCGGTAGGGGTATCGAAAGTTGTAGATCCGGTACAACCTCCCGGGCGGCCCCCTTAACGCCCCCCTGAATCGGACACATACTCCGGATCATGTCGATCAATAGAGCAGTATTCCCGGCTATTTCGATTTCGCCTTTCCGAATCCTCGGAATGTGCGTGACCGAGGCACGCCCGTCCGTTCTCGCCATCTTCTTCCTGCGGTTCGCCGCGGGAGCGGCGCTGGACGCCGGCCTCGCCCCCGCCGACCCGTTCCGCTTCGTGGCGGGGGCCGTGGTGTGGCAGTGCGCGATCTTCTTCGTCTACCTGTTCAACGGCGTGACGGACATGCGGGAGGACCGCGTGAACGGCTCACACCGGCCCATCGCCCGCGGCGACCTCGACGCCGGCCTGGCCCTGATCGTCGCCTGGACCGCCGCCGCGGCCGCCCTGCTCGGCGCGCTGCTGCTGGGCGGAGCGATGATCTGGCTGGTCACGGCGGTGCTCGTGCTGGGCTACCTCTACTCGGCGCCGCCCTTCCCGCTGAAGAGATGGTCGAGCGCCACCGTCGTGGTCGGCGGCGTTGCCGGTCTGCTCTCCTACTGCGCGGGCTACACCTCCTGCGGGACCGCCCCCACCGGGCGTGAGGCGATCGCGCTGCCCGCGTTCGCCCTCGCGGCCTCGCTGTGGATGGGGCTGGTCGGCACGCCGGCGAAGGACCTGCCCGACATCGCGGGAGACCGCTCCGCCGGACGGGCCTCGTTCGCGGTGAGCCACGGAGAATGGCCGGTCAGGCTGCTGTTGTCGGCCGTCGCCGCCTCCGTCGCGATCGCTTTCTGCGCGGTCGCGCTGCTAATGCGGGTGCCGCTCGGCATGGCGCCGGCCGCGATGCTCTCCGGCGCCACGCTGCTCGCCGTCGTCACCCTTACGCCGCTTTCCCGGGGGTCCCGGGTGCGCCGCCGCCTGCCCTACCGGGCGTTCATGACGACGCAATACGCTGTGCATTTGGCTGTTCTTCTCCCGCTGGTGTCACAATTCTTATTGTCTGGGCGTGCGGCTTAGTCCAGGATGGAGGCACTCGTCCGCTTCCTCTCGGAGGGTCCATTGGCGGGAGATGGAGAACTGGGACCGGAGGTCCCGGACTTCGAGGGTTTCCTCGAAGCGCATCGCTCCGAGATTCTGGAAGCGTACGCACGGAACCTGGCGGCACTGGACAGCCCGATCAGCCGCGACCCGACCGCCCTGCGGCAGGCGCTGGCGAACGCCGAGCAGATCCTCGACGACGTCGCGGAGACGCTGCGGTCCGGCAGCATCAGGGTGGGCGACTCCCACAAGATCATCGCCTGGGAGGTGGGGGCGACCAGGGCGGCGAACGGGGTCCACCCGGACGAGTCGCTCCGCGCGGCGTCGGTGTGGTTCCAGGCGGTCGTGACCTGCCTGCTGGAGCGCATGCCCGGCGACGGCGAGTCGATGCGGCTGCTCACGCTGGTCGTGCTGGGGCTGGAGCGCAGCATCACGTCACGGATCAGGGAGGCCTCGGCCAGCTACTCGAGCTTCCTGCTGGACAAGGTCCACGAGGCCCAGATCGAGGAGCGCCGCCGGATCGCCCGCGAACTGCACGACCGTATCGGGCACGGCCTCAGCGTCGCCAACAAGCAGCTCGAGCTGTACGACGTGCACCGGGCGAACAAGCCCGCGACGGCGACCGCCAAGGTGGAGACCGCCCAGCAGGCCATCCTGGAGACCATGCACAACCTGCGCGCGGTCACCAGCGAGCTGCACCCGCAGGAGCCGCTGAACAGCCTGGAGAAGGCCCTGCTGTACTACCTCGAGACCGTGGACATGGACGAGGTGGACATCCGCCTGCGGGTCAGCGGGGACGAGACGTGGGCCTCTCCGACCGTCCGCGACGAGTCCTTCCTCATCCTGCGCGAGGCGGCCAGGAACGCGCTCAGCCACGGCAACCCCAGCAAGGTGCTGATCCGGGTCGACTTCGCCCCGCACGAGCTGCGCGCGTCCGTGGACGACGACGGCCTCGGGTTCGCGGAGGGCTGCGGCCGGTCGGACGGCGTGGGCCTGCTGTCGATGCAGGAGCGCGCCGCGATCATCGGCGGGACGACCACCATCACGAGCAGGCCGGGCCACGGCACGCACGTCGAACTGTACGTGCCCTTCTCAGGGCTCACCGCATGACCCGATCGGGGACAACATGATCACTATCGCCGTCATCGACGACCACGCGCTCTTCCGCGAGGGCCTGCGCGAGATCCTGGAGGCCCAGGATGACTTCGAGGTCGTCGGCGAGGCGGGCGACTCGCACGGGGCCGTGGCCCTGGTCGAGCGGGAGCGGCCCGACGTGGTCCTCCTGGACGTCGAGATCCCCGGCGACGACGCCACGCAGACCGTGGCCCGCATGCGTCAGATCTCGCCCGAGTCGCAGATCATCATCCTCAGCATGTACGACGGCCCCCAGCTGCTCAGCCGCCTGCTGGCGGCGGGCATCCGCGGCTACCTGCTCAAGAGCGTGCACCGCCAGGAGCTGGTCTCGGCCGTCAGGAGCGTCAGGGACGAGCCCGACCGGCTCGTGCTCGCCGTCTCGCGCGACTCCTTCGCCCAGGTGCAGGGGGGCGGGTCGAAGGTGGTGCTGACCGACAGGGAGCGGGAGATCCTCGAGCTCGCCGCCCAGGCGCTGAGCAACTACCAGATCGCCACCCGGCTCACGCTCACCGAGGCGACGATCAAGCGGCACCTGCACAACATCTTCACCAAGCTCGGCGCCGTCTCCCGGATCGACGCGGTCAACAAGGCACTGGCCGCCTCGCTCATCACGCCGCGCCGCGACCAGCCGGCGCCCCGGCCCCGCCCCAACCCGGGCATGCGGGGGCAGCGGTCGTTCCCCTGACCCGCGGACGCCGGAGATCCTCAGTCGTCGTGCAGGGGAAACGTCCCGGCGAGGCGGGCCTTGACCGGCTCGGGCAGCAGGATGCCGGTCGCGGTGAGGTTCATCTCCAGGTGGACCAGGTCACGCGTGCTCGGCACCGGCACGATGTCGTCGCCCTGCGCCAGCAGCCAGGCGATGGCCAGCCGGCCCATGCCGACGTCCATGTCGGCCGCCACCCGCTGGGCGTCGCGCAGCCGCAGCAGCTCGGTCTCCAGGCTCTGCGGTGAGAAGCGCGGGTCGCGGCGGCGCACGTCTCCCGTGCCGAGCTGAACCGGCGAGGTGATCCTGCCGGTCAGGAAGCCCCGGCCGAGCGGCCGGCCGGCGATGACGCCCATCCCCAGCTCCCGCGCCACCGGCAGCAGCTCCCGCTCCGCCCGGCGCCGCCACAGGGAGTACTCCACCGCGACCGCGGCGACGGGGCGCGCCGCGTGCGCGCGCCGCAACCGCTTTCCGTCCAGCCCGCGGACGCCGATGTGCGCGATCTTCCCGGCGTCCTGGAGACGGCCGGCGGCCCCCATCGTCTCCTCGATCGGCGCGTCGCCGGCGCCGGGGTCCACCACGAACAGGTCGATCCGCTCGACGCCCAGGCGGGACAGCGAGGCGTCGCAGGCCCTGTCGAGGTCCTCGGGGCGGCAGAGGCGGCCGCTCGGGCCCGGACCGGGGCCGGTCGCGATCAGGGCCTCGTCACGCCGGTGCGCGACGGCCTTGCCCACCAGGCGCTCGGCCTCGCCTCCGCCGTCGGTCAGGTCAATCAGGGACACGCCGCCGTCGAGCGCGCGCCGGACGACCCGCATCGCCTCGTCGGGGTCGGCGGGGCCGTACGCGCCGGTCAGCGCGGTGCAGCCGAGCCCGAGGCTCGCGGCGACGAGTCCCTGCCCGCCGAGGCTCACGCTCCGCATGACGCCGCCCGCGACCGGCGTGGCCGTGACTGCTTGAAGGGCTTCGATATCGCTTCGTCATTCACGTGGACACCGCTGGAAGTAATGGAGGTATGAGAAACGCGAGGATGCACCCGATAACTCTCGGATCGCACGAGGCGGATTTTCCACCCCTATTTTTCCCCACCGCTACGACCGGTCGTGCTACAAATCCGGCAAATCATCGGTCAGATATGCCGGCATTCCGGCGACGGAACCGCCGAACACGACGAAGCGGCTGGCGAGGTGGCCCGAGTGGGGGTTGCGGGCGCCGTGCCGGACACCCGGCGGCGCGAAGACGCCGTCGCCCGGCCCCAGGTCCACCCAGCGGTCGTGCAGGTAGAACTGTCCCTCGCCCTCGAAGACGAAGTACACCGCCTCGTTCTCCTCGTGCGGGCGGACGCCGAGCGTCTCCCCCGGCTGCATGATGCCGCAGCGCAGGCAGAGTCCCGCACGGCCGGCCCCCGGCCGGAACAGGACGTTCGCGGCGGGCGGGGTCAGCCAGGTCTCGCCGTTCCACAGCGAGCGGAACGGGGCCGGGCCGGTGCCGGGCCGGACGGCGCCCGCCGTGCCGCCTCCCGACGGCACGGCGCTCCAGACGTAGACGGTCATCTCCCGGTCGCCGGCCGACAGGGAGTACGTGCTGCCGGCGGGCGAGTGCAGCGCCGAGGCGGCGCGCATCCGGCTGATCTCGTAGCCGACGGTGCCGACGCCCGCCCCGGCCAGCACGACCGCGATCTGCTCGGCGGCCGCCGCGCCGGGCGGTGACCACTGACGTCCCGCGGGGATGCGGACGGCGTCGACGGCGGCGTGCCGCGCGCCGGTGTGCGGGCCGGTCACCGGGCTCACGAAGCAGTCGCCGTGGCGCCGATACTCCAGCTCCGCGGCCCGCAGCACGGCGCCGGTCTTTTTCCTGGCGCCGGTCTCTTGCCTGGTCAGGTTCATCGGGCTCTCCCGGGTCACGCCCGCGCGAGTTCGGCGCGGGCGGCGGAGGGGGTGAGGATCGCGCGGTACTGCCAGATGATCACCAGGCCGAAGACCCCGTACAGCGCGGCCATGCCCCACGGCGGGAGGACCGAGCCGACCGTGATGCACAGCGACGCGACGACCAGGGCCACCCGGATGTTGAGGTTGTAGACCGCCATGTAGCGGGTGCGCGACGCGGCCGGGACCATGTCGGCGAGCAGCGCCTGCCTGACCGGCACGTCCATGAGCTCGCCCACGGTGAGCACCAGCGCGGCCACGAGCAGGACCCAGCCGGTGTCGCTGACGGCCAGCACCATGTATCCGGCCGTGAACAGCCCGGCACCGGCGTACATCCGGACGCGGTCCGGCACCCGGCGCAGCACCAGATGCGCGACGAGCGCGAGCGCCACGACGAGGACGGTGTTCTCCGCGCGGAGGATGCCGAGCATCTCCACCCCGTCCACCCGGACCGCCCAGGACCCGATCGCCAGCAGGTTCTGCTCCGGCAGGTCCCTGGCCAGCCGTACGCCGATGTAGTTGATCAGTTGCAGCTCGATGGACATGAACAGCGTGGCGGCCACCAGCAGCCGGCCGAAGGCCCGGTCCTGGAGCACCAGCCGGTAGCCGGAGGCGAAGTCCCGCAGGATGGAGCCGCGTGGCCGGGCCGGTGCGCCGCTTTCCTCCTCGGTCTGGTCCGGCTTGGTCTCCGCGATCAGGAAGTACGTGACCGCGGCGATCACGACCGTGCCCGCGGCGGCCAGGGCGAGCAGCAGCGTGAAGTGGCCGTTGTAGAGGAAACCGCCGAGCAACGCGCCGAAGGCCAGCGCGAGGTTGATCGACCAGTAGTTGATCGTGTAGACGAGCTTGCGGCTCTCGGGGGTCGTGACGTCGAGGATCATCGCGTCGTTGGCCGGCATCGCGAAGCTCGCGGCGAACTTGTTGACGAGGTAGCCGCAGTAGACGAGCGCCGGGCTGTGCCAGGCGGGCGAGTCGGCGACCGCCATCAGCGCGAACGTCAGGCAGACGCCGGTCTCGCCGAGCAGCAGCGTGCGCCGCCGCCCGCGGGTGTCGGACATGTGCCCGCCCGCCAGCGTGCCGACGACGCCGAGCACCATGACGGTCACGACCAGCACGCCCGCGACCGCCACGCCGTACTCGAAGGCGAGGTAGATGGCCATGAACGACATGACCATCGAGTCGAGCAGGCGCTGCAGGAACCCGACCGCGATGCGGATCCTCAGATTGGGATGGAGCCCGGCCAGGTTCACGACGGCACGCCCGCCCCGGCCGCGACGGGCTCGGCCACCTCGGCGCGTACGAGCGAGTGGACGTGCCGCGCCCGCGCGACGGCCTGCTCCTCGGTCTCCCCGGTCACCACGACGAAGCCGTGCCGGGTGCGCCAGTCGACCGTCTCCGGGATCCGGTCGCCGGGCCGGAAGGGGAACTCCAGCATGTCCACGAAGTCGAGCGCCCTGGCCTCCTCCACGCCCGCGACGGCGCGGACCTCGCCGGGGGTCAGGCTGAAGTAGGAGATGTGGGCGACCGCCCGGCGCTCCACCGTGCCCGGCGGCCTGCCGCCGAGGATCCGGAAGACGGCCCGCTCGATGTCGAGCCCGGTGGCGAGCTGCACCAGACGCGGGATCTGGTCGCCGCCGAGCCGCGCCTGCGACTCGACGATGCGGGGGCCGGCCGCGGTCCAGATGATCTCGGTGTGGGCCGGGCCGGTCTGGTATCCGGTCAGCCGCAGCATCTCGGCCGTCAGCTCGGCCATCGCCGCCGTGTCGGGCCCGGCCTGCGCGGGATGCACGTGCCCGGCCTCGACGAACAGCGGCGGCGGGCCGAGCACCTTGCGGGTGACGCCCACGATCTGGTGGCGGCCGTGGTCGCTGAGCGACTCCACGCTGTATTCGGGGCCGCGCAGATACTCCTCCACCAGGACCGGGCCGCGATAGCCGTAGGAGTCGAGCAGCGCGCCCCATTCGGCGACCTGGCCGGGCTCGCGCAGCAGGTACACGCCCCGGCTGCCGGCCAGCTCGGTCGGCTTGACGACCACGGGGAGCTCGAAGCCGCCGAGCAGGCCGGGCACGTCCTGCCAGCGCGCCGCGTGGGCGAACCGCACCGGGGACACGCCGTGCTCGGCGAGCAGCCGGCGCAGCTGGAGCTTGTCGTTGAGCAGTTCGACCGACCTGGCCGGGTTGACCGCCTTACCCAGGTCCTCCGCGATGCGGTAGGTGGCGAGCATGCTCTCCTCGGCCCCGATGTGGTAGACGAGGTCGGCGCCGAAGTCGCGCACGGCCTGCCGTACGGACCGGTCGAACGCGACGGGGTCGGCGAAGTCGGTCAGCACGAGGGCGTCGGCGAGGTCGGCGATGCCGGCCAGGTAGTCCGGCGTCTGCAGGGTGGGATCCCAGATCGCGCAGATCCGGTGCCCCTCCTCACGGGCCTTGATGACGAACGCCCGGTAGGGCATGACCATCACGAGGTCGCTCATCCGGGATCCTCCTCTCTTGCTGTGGCGGCGGTCGGGGTCAGTAGGGCAGCTCGCGGCCGGACGGCGTGCGGAGGTCGGGCGAGTTCGGCTGGGGTTTGCCTGCCGGCTTTCTCACGCGGATGCGACGTGTCATCGAAATCCCTCCGAATCCCCGTAGGAGCCTGTTTCGCCGGCCCTGTGACCAGCACGCTGGCACGCGTCCAGGGCCGCCACAACGGCCGCGCACCCTAATGACCGGGCCGGATGACGGAAGGGGCACACGGCCTACAACTTTGGTTACGCCGCAGTGCTACGAAAATGGTGCTGCGAAAATTCACACGCGCGCGTAGGCGAAGCTCGGCGCGTGGCTCGGCCCGCGCCGCAGGTAGGCCCACCACGTGAGCCCGGCGAGCAGCACGTAGGAGCCGATGAATATCCACAGGGCGGGCAGCGACCACCCCGCGTGCTCCTGGGCGACTCGGGCCGCGGCGGCGCCGGTCGCGCCCTTCATCGCGCTCGCCGCGTCGGTGCTCGCCAGGCGGAACACCTGCTGGATCAGGAACCCGCCGAACGCGCCGATCGCGCCGGCGATGCCGATCACGGCCGCGGCCCTGCGCTTGTAGTCCGGCGCGGTCAGCGCCGGGTCGAGGCCGCGTGCGGCCGCCTCCCTGCGCCCCAGCTCGCCGAAGATCACCGGGATCATCCGGTACGTCGAGCCGTTGCCCACGCCGGAGCAGGCGAAGACGACCAGGTAGGCGCAGAAGAACAGGCCGAAGTCGTGGCGGAGCACCCCGCCCGCCGCCGCGACCGTCGCCACCACCATTCCGGCGAAGACGGCCAGCGTGACCCGGGCCCCGCCGTACCGGTCGGACAGCCGGCCCCCGAGCGGCCGGGCGACCGACCCGGCCAGCGCCCCGACGAAGCCGAGCCCGGCGAGGTAGTCGCGCACGAACGCATGCTGGGCGAGGAACTCCGGGAACGTCGTCCTGATCACCAGCGGCAGCGCGAAGGAGAACCCGATGAACGAGCCGAACGTGCCGACGTAGAGCAGCGACACGATCCAGGTCTGCCCGTGCCGCAGCGCGGCGGCGTACGACCTGGGGTCGGCCCTGGCCTCGGCGAGGCCGTCCATGAACAGCCAGGCGCAGACCGCGGCCACCACGATGAACGGCATCCAGACCAGCCCGGCGTAGGCGAGGTGGACCCGCGTGCCCGACGCCGCCACCGGCACCCCGGCGACGACCACGAGCGGCACCAGGAGCTGGACGACCGCGACGCCGAGGTTGCCGCCCGCCGCGTTGAGGCCGAGCGCGAAGCCCTTGCGCCGCTCGGGATAGAAGAACGAGATGTTCGCCATCGAGGAGGAGAAGTTGCCGCCGCCGACGCCGGCCACGGCGGCGCAGGCGAGCAGGATCCAGAACCTCGTGTCGTGGTCCTGCGCGGCCAGCCAGCCGCTCGGCACGACGAACGCCAGCAGCGAGGACGGGACCAGCAGCAGGACCGCCGAGATCGTCGTCCACACCCGGCCGCCGAAGCGCGGCACCGCGAACGTGTACGGGATCCGGATCGCCGCGCCCACCAGGTTGGGCGCGGAGACGAGCCAGAACGACTCCGAAACGCTCATCGGCAGTCCCGCGGCGGGCAGGCTCAGCACCACCACCGACCACAGCACCCAGATCGCGAAGCCCAGGTGCTCGGTGAAGACCGACAGGATCAGGTTGCGCCGGGCCACCCGGCGTCCGGTGGTCTCCCAGAACTCCTCGTCCTCCGGGTTCCAGTGCTCGATCCAGCCGCGGCCGCGCCGGGCGGCCCTGGTTCGCGCGCTCATGTGCGTCTCCTCGTCAGGCGGTTCTCGGGAGCCGGGCGTTTACGGGTCAGGTGGTCATCGGGTCAGGCGTTTTCCGGGTCAGGCGTTTCTCGCTCAGGCGTTCTCGGACTCGGCGAGCCAGCGGGCGATGCCGCACACCGCGTCGGCGCAGGTGCCGCACCCCGTGGTCGCCCGGGTGGCCGAGGCGAGCGCGGTCACGTCGCGGGCTCCCGACCGCCACGCTGCGGCCAGGGCGTCCTTGCTGACCGCGTTGCAGCGGCACACCACGCTCGTGCCCGGCAGCGCCGCCGCGTTGCCGTCTCCGGGGGCGGCGCCCTCGCCGTACGGCATGGCCCGGCCGAGCAGCAACGCGAGCCGGTCGGGCGGCACGGGCAGGCCGCGGTCGTAGAACTGCGTGATCGCGGCGGCGGCGTCGGGCACGCCGATCGCGATGGCCCCCGCCACCCGCTCGTCGCGGACGACGAGCTTGGCGTAGCGGCCCCGGGCCGGTTCGCTCAGCCACAGCACCTCGGCGCGGGGGTCGTCCGGCGCGGCGTGCACGTCGCCCAGCGCCGCCAGGTCCACCCCGCTCGCCTTGAGCCGGGTGACCACCTTCGTGCCGCGGTACGGCGACCGCGTGCCGGTGAGCAGCGCGGCCAGCGCGGCGGCCTGCTCCCAGGCGGGCTGCACCAGGCCGGGCACCGTGCCGGGGTGCCGCGCGCAGTCGCCGATCGCGTGGATCAGCGGGTCGCTCGTGCGCAGGTCGTCGTCGACCAGCACCCCGCCGTCGACGGCGAGCCCGGCGGCGGACGCCTGCGCGGTCTGCGGGCGCACCCCGGCCGCCACGACGAGGAGGTCGGCGGCGACCAGCCGGCCGTCGTCCAGCTTGAGCCCGTCGCCCGGCAGGTAGCGGGCCGCCCGCGAGTTCAGCAGCACCCGCACGCCGAGGCCGCCCAGGACCCGGGCGAGCACCTGGCCCGCGCCGTAGTCGAGCTGGCGCTCCATGAGGTGGCCGGTGTGGTGGACGACGGTGACCGCGTTGCCGCGCGCCGCCAGGCCCCTGGCCGCCTCCAGGCCGAGCAGGCCGCCGCCGAGCACGGCCACCCGTACGCCGCCCCGCGCGCCGGCCGTGATCGCGGCGCAGTCGTCCAGCGTGCGGAACGTCGCCACGCCGGGGGCGAGACCCCCGTCGTCGCCGAGCAGGCCCTCCACCGGCGGCACCCACGCGCGGGCGCCGGTGGCCAGCACGAGCACGTCGTAGCCGACCCGTGTGCCGTCGTCGAGCACGACGCCGCGCCCGGCGCGGTCGATCGACACGACCTCGCGGCCCCGCCGCACCTCGACTCGGTGCCCGGCGCCCCAGCCCTCCTCCTGCAGCCGCACCGACTCGGCGGACATCGCGCCCGCCAGCACGTTCGACAGCAGGACCCGGTTGTACGGCGGGTGCGTCTCCTCCCCGATCGCGACGATCGCGACGCGCTCCCCCGCCGGGTCCCTGCGGCGGATCTCCTCCGCCAGCCGGGCGCCGGCCATGCCGTAGCCGGCGATCACGACCCTGGTTTTCACTGCGCCTCCCGTTCACCCGCCGGCGCCAGCCGTACGGCGCAGACCTTGAATTCGGGCATCCGGCTGACGGGGTCGAGCGCCGGATTGGTCACGAGGTTGGCGCGCTGGGCGCCCGGGAAGTGGAACGGCAGGAAGACCACGTCGGGCCGCATCGACGGCACGCAGCGCACCGTCGCGAGGGCCCGCCCGCGCCTGCCGACGACCTGCGCCGCCGCGCCGTCCCGCAGCCCGGCCCGCCGCGCCGTGTCCGGGTGCACCTCGACGTACGCCTCGGGCACGGCCGCGCGGAGCTCCTCCACGCGGCGGGTCTGCGCGCCCGACTGGTAGTGCTGGAGCACCCGGCCGGTGATCGCGTACAGGGGGAAGTCCTCGTCCGGCGGCTCGGCCGGCCCTTTGTGGTCCACGGCGGCGAACCTGGCCCGCCCGCCGGGATGGGCGAACCGGTCCAGGAACAGCCGCGGCGTCCCCCGATGTCCAGGCGTTCGCGGCACCGGCCAGTGGAGCCGCTCCCCGGCCCGCAGCCGGTCCCAGGTCACGCCCGAGTAGTCGGCGGGGCCGCCCTCCGAGGCCGCCCGCAGCTCGGTGAAGACCGTCTCCGGGTCGGCGGGGAAGCGCTCAGGCGGCTGCCCGAGCCGTACGGCGAGGTCGTGCAGGATCTCCAGGTCGGTGCGCACCCCGGGCGGCGGGGCGAGCGCACGGCGGCGCAGCAGCACGCGCCCTTCGAGGTTGGTCATCGTGCCGTCCTCCTCGGCCCACTGCGTGATCGGCAGCACCACGTCGGCGGCCCCGGCGGTCTCCGACAGCACGAGGTCGGCGACCACGAGGAGGTCGAGCGCGGCCAGCCGTCCGGCCACCCGGGCCGAATGCGGCGCCGACACCACCGGGTTGCTGCCGAAGACCAGCAGCGCGGACGGGCCGTCCGGCGTGCCGAGCGCGTCGAGCAGCTCGAACGCCGACCGCCCCGGGCCGGGCAGCGCGGACGGCTCGACCCCCCACACCCGCGCCACGTGCGCGCGGGCCGCCGGGTCGTCGATCCGCCGGTAGCCGGGGAGCTGGTCGGCCTTCTGCCCGTGCTCGCGCCCGCCCTGCCCGTTGCCCTGGCCGGTCAGGCAGCCCCAGCCCGAGCCCCGGCGGCCGGGCAGGCCCAGCGCGAGCGCCAGGTTGATCCAGGCCCCGACCGTGTCCACACCCGTGGCGTGCTGCTCGGTGCCGCGCCCGGTCAGCACGTACGCGCTCGCGGCCCCGGCCAGGATCGCGGCGGCCCTGCGCTGGTCGGCGGCGGCGACGCCGGTCACCCGCTCCACCCGCTCGGGCCACCAGCCGGCGGCCACCCGCCAGGCCTCCTCGAACCCCGTCGTACGGTCGCCGACGTACGCGTGGTCGAGGTGCCCGTCGGCCACGGCGGCGTGCAGGATGCCGAGCGCCAGCGCGAGGTCGGTGCCGGGGGCCGGCGCGAGGTGCAGCGCGGCGCGCTCGGCCGTGGGGGTGCGCCGGGGATCGACCACGATCAGCCCGCCGGCGTCCACGGCCCGGCGCAGGTGCGACAGGAAGGGCGGCATCGTCTCGGCCGGGTTGCCCCCGGCGAGCAGCACCGCGTCCGCGCCGTCCAGGTCGGCCAGGGGGAACGGCAGCCCCCGGTCGAGCCCGAAGGCGCGGTGCGCCGCGGCCGCCGCCGACGACATGCAGAACCTGCCGTTGTAGTCCACCTGGGAGGTGCCGAGCGCCACCCGGGCGAACTTGCCGAGCAGATAGGCCTTCTCGTTGGTGAGCCCGCCGCCGCCGAAGACCGCGACGGCGTCCGGCCCCCGCGCCGCGACGATCTCCTCGATCCTGCGGGCGACCAGGCCGAGGGCCTCGTCCCAGCTCGCCGGGCGCAGCGTCCCGCCGTCCCGGACGAGCGGCGTGGTGAGCCGGGCCGGCGAGCCGAGCAGGGCCGCGGCGGTCCAGCCCTTCTGGCACAGGCCGCCCGCGGACGGGTCGCGGGGCCGCACCCGGACCGAGGCGCGGCCCGCCGGGCTGAGGGTCATGCCGCACTGCAACGCGCAGTACGGGCAGTGAGTGTCGACGGCACCGACAGCGGCGTCCGCCGGGCGCGTGCTCGTCGCCGCGCGCATCGCTCCACCTCCTCGACCGGCACTCGTACGCAGCGGGACTAGACGACGTCGGGGGTGAGGGCGTCGTGGATCCCGGAGTAGTCGGCGGCCGGTGCGGGGGCCATCCGGCGGCCGACGCCGAGCGCCAGCATCTCCAGCCGGTTCATCAGCCGGGCGAAGTCCTCGGGCAGCAGCGCCTGCTTGCCGTCGCACAGCGCCTGCTCGGGCTGGACGTGCACGTCGACCAGCAGGGCGTCCGCGCCCGCGGCCACGGCGGCCAGCGTGAGCGGCTCGATGAGCTCGGGGATGCCGAGCGAGTGGCTGGGGTCGACCATCACCGGCAGGTGGGTGCGCCGCTTGAGCAGTGCCACCGCCGACAGGTCGAGGGTGAAGCGGGTGGCCCCCTCGAACGTCCTGATCCCCCGCTCGCACAGCACGACCTGGTCGTTGCCCTCGGCCAGGAGATACTCGGCCGCGGTGAGCAGTTCGTCGACCGTGCAGCCGAAGCCACGCTTGAGCACGACCGGCATGCCGCTGCGGCCCACCTCGATCAGCAGCTCGAAGTTCTGCATGTTGCGGGTGCCGATCTGGAAGCCGTCCACCACCTCGGCCATCCGGTCGACGTGCCGGGGGTCGACGACCTCGGTGAGGATCGGCAGGCCGGTCTCCTCCCTGGCCTTCGCCAGGAGCTCCAGACCCGCCCACTTGAGGCCCTGGAAGGAGTACGGCGTGGTGCGCGGCTTGAAGGCGCCGCCGCGCAGGCCGACCGCGCCGTGCCGGGCGACGGCGGCGGCCGTGGACATCATCTGCCCGGGGTTCTCCACCGCGCAGGGGCCGGCGAAGACCGCGATGTCCCCGTCCCCGATCAGGGTGGAACCGATGGACACGACCGTGCCCGAGGGGAACAGCTCGCGCCGGCCGAGCCGGAAGCCGCCGCCCGCCCGTACGGTCTGCCGCGGCTGGGGCAGGCCGGCCGGGGCGGGCAGCACCGTGGCGGGCCCCTGGGCCACTATCACGTCCGCCCCGCCCAGCCGGTAGGTCCTGGCGGTGGTTCCGGTGGAGTCGAAGTGCCGGGCCCACCCGGCGAAGCCGGACGGATCGATCGTCGAGTCGAACACCAGCAACAGCTCGGCGTCAGTCATGGGAATCCTCTCCACATCCGTGTGGTCGGGTCTGTCATGGGGGTCGGGCCGGCGGTCGCTTCCGCGTGCACGCCGCCGGGCCGGGCCTTGGGGGGGAACCTCCGGCCCGGCGGCGCGGATCAGGTGCGGATCGAATGCGGATCGCGTGCCGATCGCGTGCCGATCGCGTGCCGATCGCGGGATCGGGCGTCGGGTGGGTGCGGGGGGATCAGACGAAGACGTCGGTGAGGATGGTGCCGAGCGACTTGCCGCCGTTCTCGCGGATGTAGGTCGACAGCGAGCTGTACTTCTCCCGCAGCCGGCGCTTGAGGACCTTTCCGGTGACGCCGACCGGGAAGTCCTCGTCGGTGCGCGCGACCTCCAGCATGGTCAGCTCGGGGTGGCCGGCGGCCTTCAGCTTCTCGTTCGCCTCGTTGAGCAACCTCTGCGCGTCCGGCCTGGCGGCGCTGGACGTCACGACCGCCACCGGGACGGTGCGTCCGCGGTGGATGGCGGCCACCACGGCGCAGTCGAGGACCTCGGGCAGGTCGTTGAGCAGCAGCTCCTCCATGAAGACCGAGTAGCCGGTGCCGCTCGGGGTCTCGATGGCGTCCACCGCCCGGTCGACCTGGAAGTAGTTGCCCGCCTCGTCGCGGTAGGCCATGTCGCCGGTCAGCCAGTAGCCCGACAGCTTGCTGCGGTAGGTGGTGTCGGAGTCGCTCCAGTATCCGGCGGTGATCGCCGGGCCCTTCGCGCCGAGCAGCCCGACCTCGTTGACGTCGGCGACCGTGCCGTCCCTGCGCAGCACCGCGACCTCGGCGACGCCGACCGGCTTGCCCACGCACCGGTCGTTGCGCTCGTCGGCCAGCGTGCGGACCTTCAGCAGCACGCCCCAGCCCAGCTCGGTGGTGCCGAGGCGGTCGAAGAACGCGGCCGGCGGCAGCGACGGGTCGCGCATGGCCAGGATGCCCTTGATGTGCTTCTCGTGGACCGCGTCGCCGATGGAGATCCAGACGTTGACCGAGTCGATCGCCCCGGCCGGCAGGTCCGCGCCCGCCAGCTCGGCGTACGCGTGACCGAAGGCCATGACGGTCGTCGGGCGGTACTTCTCGACGGCCTTGGCCAGCTCGGGGCCGCTGGTGTCGAACCAGGGCACGAGGGGCGTGCCGCCCAGCACGGCGTACGTCGTGTAGGCGATGCAGCCGAGGTGCGACTGCGGCAGCGCGGTCATCATCACGGCGCCGGGCTGCTCGTGGTGGTCCACGAGGCGGAAGCGGGGCCCGGCCACACACGAGCGGTGGGTCTGGATGACCGGCTTGGGCCGCCCGGTGGTGCCGGAGGAGTGCAGGATCGAGACCGGGTCCTCGCCGACGTGGCGGAAGCGGGCCTCCTCGGGCAGCGCGGCGTGCGGCGGCGCCGGCAGTTCCTCGGCCACCTGCGTCCACCGCAGGCCGGGCAGCAGGTGGAACTCCTCGCCGAGGATCTCCAGGTGGGCGATGTCGGTGTACATGCCGACCGGGTTGGTCTGGCGGCACAGCTCGGTGGCGATGTACCGCGACGCCTTGCTGTTGACCAGCACCGCCACCGCGCCGATCTGGGCCAGCGCGTAGAAGTGCAGGGAGTAGGCGAAGGAGTCCTCCAGGTAGATGGCCACGCGGTCGCGGGGGCGTACGCCCTGGCGCAGGTACCACACCGACCAGCTCTGGGCCAGCTCGTCCAGCTCCAGCAGGCTGAACTCGGTCTGCTGCTCACCCCGGGTGTTGGTCAGCGGCCGGCCCAGGTGGATGAACGGCAGCTCCGGGTGCGGGTTCGCCTCGATGGCCTTCGTCAGCAGGTTGCCGCCGCCGAGGTCCGGGTCCGCGGCGAACCTGGCGCGCTGCTCCGGCGTGAGGACGGTCTCGTGGGAGATGGTCATCGGTCTCACCTTTCATTCGTGACGGGGCGTGACGTGCTCGTAGAGGGGTCGGGCTGGTACGGGCCCGGGGCGTGCTCAGGGGGGCGCAGTGCGCCGAACATCTCGGCGCAGGTGTCGCGGTAGAAGCCGAGATCGGGACCGAGGAGATCGCGCAGCCCGCCCAGGGCCGCCGCGAACTCCGCCTCCCCGTCCGACGGGCCGTCCGCCGGGCCGTCGAGGAGGGCGGCGAGTGTGCGTACGCCTTCCGCGAGCGCCGCGCGGGCGGCGGCGGCCTGCGGGTTGGCCGACTGGACGTCCCAGTAGACCTCCGGGGTGCCCGAGGCGATCCGGGCCAGCAGCGCGAGCAGCGTGGCGTGCGGCGGCGGGGCGACGGCGGCCAGTTCGGCGACCCCGACGCCGAGGCGGGCCAGCGCGAAGCCGAACGACAGCACCGCCGCGTGGGTGAGCGCCTGCGTCGCCGCGGCCAGCCGGTCGTGCTCGTGCGCGCCGAGCCGTACGGCACGGCCGCCCCAGCTGTCGACCAGCCGCAGCAGCGCCCGGGTCCGGGGGCCGTCGTGGACCACGACGGCGGCGACCGGCCGCCCGGCGAAGCCGAGCGAGGGGGCGAACATCGGGTTGAGACCGGCCGCCTCGACGTCCCCGGCGTGCGCCCGGACCGCCTCGGCGATCGGGCCCTTGACCGAGAGCGTGTCGGCGAGCAGCGCGCCCGGGCGCATCGCGGCGGCGACCTGTTTCACCGCCGCCAGGGCCACCGGCTCGGGCACCGCGAGCAGGACGAGGTCGGCCCGCCCGATCTCCTCGGCGAGATCGGGCCCGATGTCCGTGATGTCGCCGCGCAGGAACCTCGGCCCCCCGGCACTGGGCTGGTCGGCACTGGGCTGGTCGGCGCTGGGCCGGCCGGCGCTGGGTGCGGGGTCGACGACGACCACCTCGGCGCCGGACCGCAGCAGGTGCCCGGCGAACAGGCCGCCCACCGCGCCCGCGCCGCCCACGACGACACAGCGCCGCAGCAGGTCCGTCTCCCCGCGGGTCATGGTCAGGCCCCCACGGTCTGGGCCGCGGTGGCCAGCACCGCGGTGATCATGGCGCGGGACTTGACGACGGTCTCCTCGAACTCCTCCTCGGGGTCCGACAGGGCGACGATCGCGCCGCCGACGCCGAAGCTGACCCGGTCCCGGGTGGCGACGAGGGTGCGGATGATGATGCTGAGGTCGGCGGCCCCGCCCAGGGAGAACCAGCCGAGCGCGCCGGAGTAGGCGCCGCGCGGGCCCTCCTCCAGCCGGTCGATGATCTCCATGGTGCGGATCTTGGGCGCGCCGGTCATCGACCCGCCGGGGAAGGCGGCCCGCACGCAGCTCACCACCGACTCCTCCGGCCGCAGCGTGCCGCGGATGGTGGAGACGAGCTGGTGGACCGGCGCGTACGTCTCGACGTGGAACAGCCGGGGCACGTGCACCGACCCGACCTCGCAGACCGTGTTGAGGTCGTTGCGGATCAAGTCGACGATCATGAGGTTCTCCGCGCGGTCCTTCTCGCGGCTGAGCAGGTCGTGGCGGAGCGCCTCGTCCTCCTCGGGCGTCGCGCCGCGCGGCCGGGTGCCCTTGATCGGCTTGGACTCGGCGACCCGGTCCGGGCCGATCGTCAGGAACCGCTCGGGCGAGGCGCTCAGCACCGCGACGTCGGGGAAGTCGAGCAGCGCGCCGTACGGCACCGGGCTGATCGTGCGCAGGTGGCTGTAGGTCCGCAGCGGGTCGATCTCGGCGCGGACGGTGACGGCGTTGGTCAGGCAGATCTCGTAGGACTCGCCGTGGTAGATCTCCTCCAGGCAGTCGCCGATCCGGCTGAGGTAGCCCTGCTTGTCGTGCCGCAGCTCCACCGCGTCCGCGATGGCCGGGTCGGTCATGCCGACCCCGGCGAAGGCGGCCGGCTCGGACGGCTCACGCCTGGGCAGGGAGAACAGCCGGGCGCCCGTCTCGTCCAGCCAGGCGAGCGCGTCGCCGGCGTCCGGCCCCCCGTCCTTGGTGAGCGCGAGCAGGTAGCTGACGCCCTCCACGTCGTCGAGCACGAGCATCCGGTCGGCGAACAGCAGCGCCGCGTCGGGCTCCTCGGCGCGGTGCGCGGCCTGGCCGCCCGCCTCCGCCTTGAGCTCGTAGCCCAGGTAGCCGACGTACCCGAGGTTGAAGTCGAACGGCAGGCCCTCGCCCGCGGGCACCGCGCGCTCGCGCAGCCGCTCGTCCAGGTAGTCGAAGAACGGCTGCTCGACGCGCTGCACGGACCCGCCGGGCCGCCTGACGGTGACCGCTCCCTCCGCCACCCGGTAGGTGACGTACTCGGCGAGCGGCCCGGAGCCGTCGCCCATGAACGAGAACCGCGACAGCCCCTCGATCACCGAGCTGCTGTCGAGCCAGAAGCCGTGCTCCTTGCCCGCGAACAGCTCGCGGTAGGCGGTCTCCGCGTCCGGCAGCAGCGGCAGCCTGCGCACGTGCACCCGGTACGGCGAGCGGGCGGCCTCGGCGGCCTCCCGCCTGGCCCGGCCGTGGGCCAGCGCGAGGTCGCGGAAGTTCGCCAGCAGCTCGCGGCCGTGCTCGCTGCTGATCGACTCGGGGTGGAACTGCACGCCCCAGACGGGCTCGGTGCGGTGCCGGACCCCCATGACCACGCCGTCGTCGGTCCAGGCCACGGCCTCCAGCTCGTCCGGCAGGTCGGTGGCCGCCAGCGAGTGGTAGCGCACGACCGAGAACGGCGAGGGCAGGCCCGCGAAGATGTCGGCCCCGGTGTGGCGCACCTGTGATACGCGGCCGTGCATCGGCTCCGGCGCGTGGGTGACGGTCCCGCCGAACAGATGGCAGATGCCCTGGTGACCGAGGCAGACGCCGAGCACGGGCAGCCCGCTCTCCCGGATGGCCCGCGCGCTGACGCCGAAGTCGCGGGCCCGCTCGGGCCGGCCGGGCCCGGGGGAGATCACGACGCTGTCGAACTCGTGGATCGGCACCTGCGACCAGTCGGCGTCGTTGCGCACCACCACCGGGGGCTGCCCGTTCACCTCGCCCAGGAGCTGATAGAGGTTGTAGGTGAACGAGTCGTAATTGTCGATCAGGATCGTTCTCATTCCGGGGTTCCTCCAAGCCGTGTCGGAATAGCCGGGTGAGCCGCCGGCGCCGCGCTCACCGAGCGGCGACATCGCCGATCACCAGGTCCTCGACCCTGCAGGTCTCCGCGATGACGAGTTCGTAGAGCCGGCGCAGGAAGTCGGGGTCGATCCCGTGGTCCTGCGCATATCGGGCGGCCCGCCGCTGCACGATGCCGATGCGGTGGGGCTGCATCATCGGGACGTGGTGCTCGCGCTTGAAATGCGCGATTTCGACGCAGCACTCGATACGCCTGCGCAGCGTGTCGAGCAGCGACTCGTCGATACGGTCGAGCGAGGCCCGCAGCGTCTCCAGACCGTCTTCTCCGGTGCCGTTGCCAGCCATGTGAACAGCCCTCCAATCGGGGGTGCACGGGATGTTCCGGCCCTGTCGGGCTAATTCAGGATTCGATCCGGCGGGCATTTCTCACAACCCCTAACGCCCCCACAGCGCGGCCGGGAGATCCGGGGTGACCTCGGACTTCTCGATGCCCCCGGTCCGCCGAGGCGGACGAGTCGCCGGCGACCCCGGTTCACCCCTATCGGGAAACGACTCGTCCCGAATTATCGGGAAATTTTATTGACCGGTCCGAAACGCCGGAACTAGCCTCCGGTCGCGTGAACATGTGAGAGAAACGGCGGTGGCGAAAGTGAAACCTCGGGCATTCGTTCTTACCGGATCATTCCTGGTGATCTGCCGGGCCCCTCTTTATCTGCGCGAACTGTCCCGCCGGGGGCTGCGGATCCTCGTGGTCACACCGGCGTCCTGGCGGGAGCAGGCGCTGGCCCAGATGCGCGACCCCGCGCATCCGGCCTCGGTCATCGAGGAGATCGCCTTCACCGACGGCGACGTCAACACGGAGAACTCGTTCACCGCGGGCGTGATCTCCGGCGTCCGGGCCTGGCGGGACCGCTACGACATCACCGGCGTCTACGCGCTCGGCGAGACGCTGGTCGAGCCGACCGGCCTGCTCGCCGACGCCCTGGGGCTGCCCTCCCCCGGCCTGCGGGCCACCCGCGCCTGCCGCAGCAAGTATCTGCAGCGGTGGTACCTGCCGGAGTTCAGCCCGGCCTCGGCGGTCGTCCCGCCGGCCGCGCGCGCCGCGTTCGCCGCGGACGGCGTGTCGTTCCCCGCCGTGGTCAAGCCCACCGGCCGCCACTCCAGCTCCGGCGTGGAGACCGTGCGCGACGCGGCCGAGCTGCGCGCCCAGCTCGACACGTACCTGCCGCACGAGACGGTGCTGGTGGAGGAGAAGGTGGCGGGCCAGGAGTTCTCCGTGGAGAGCCTCGTGCAGGACGGCCGGATCGTCTTCGCCTCGGTGACCCGCAAGGAGACCACAGAGTCGGGCGCCCGCACCTTCGTCGAGCTGTCCCACTCGGTCCCGAACGAGCTCGACGGCGTGGACGGCGTCATCCTCGACGCCAACCGGCGCATGCTCGAACGGCTGGCCTTCGCATGCGGCATCGCGCACGCCGAGTGGCGGGTGGACGGCACGGGCCGGCCGTACCTGATGGAGGTCGCCGCGCGCACCCCCGGTGACGGCCTGTCGATCCTCTACTCGCTCGCGACCGGCACCCCGATGGAGCCGGAGATCGTCCGCATCGCCCTCGGGGAGCCCGCGGCCTACCCCGCACCGCGCCGGTACGCACGGCAGGTCTACCTGGAGCACGAGCCCGGCCGGCTCGGCGACGTGACGGTGGAGTGGCCGGGGATCTCGCCGGCCTGGGTGGGCGAGGGCGGCCTGTGGCCCGAGATCGCGCCCGGCGCCCCGGACGACCCGCCCACGCTGCGGGCCGTGCTCGTGCTGAAGGACCGCGGCGCGGAGCTCGGGCCGCTGCACAGCTCCGACGACCGTGCGGTGACGTTCCTCATCGACGCGCCCACCCCGGCCGAGCTGGACGAGCTCGAGATGCGCGTACGGCACGCCCTGCGGATCCACACGCTCGCGCCCGAGCCCACCGGCGTGCGGATGTGAGCCCGGCGAACGCGCGGCTTTTCCGGGGATACGGGGCGCGGCGGGAGGCGATGAGCCTCCCGCCGCGCTCGGCTTTTCCGGGGGTGTGGACCGTCAGGGGTAGCTGACGACGTTGACCGGGACGGTGGCCGTGCCCTGGGCCGGGCCGCCCGTGTCGTTGATGACGTGGGCGATCGTGCCGACGCCGCCCAGCGACACCGTGAGCAGGTCGTGGAATCTCACGCCCGGCCTGTTGGGGGCCTCGAAGCCGCGCTCGGCCACGATCGAGGGATCGGTGCTGAAGTTGCAGTAGCTGCCCAGCCCCCAGGCCTCGTGGCTGGTGACGGAGTCGGCCACCTTGTAGGCGGCGTAGCCCCGGGTCGAGCCGTTCATCCAGGACGCCTGGTTCGGCGGGTCGTACGGCAGCTCGTTCTGGAAGAAGATCGTCTTGCCGCCCTGGCCGTTCCAGATCACCTCGTACTTCTTGTAGTGCTCGACGAACAGGCCGTACGCCGTCACGTTGTCGCCGTTGACGATCAGGCCGGTGTCGGCCGGGTTGGTGTTCCAGCCCACGCCCGCGCCGTGGTCGGCCCGCCACGCCCAGATGTGGTCGATGATCGTGTTGTCGCTGTTCACGACCAGGCTGGTGGTGGCCGAGCCGGGGCCCGCGCCGCCGATCCGGAAGAACACGTCCTGGATCGAGATGGGGTTGGCGGTGTGGCTCGCCGAGGCGTTGTCGGGGCCGACCCGCATCAGCACCGGCGAGTTGACCGTGCCGGCGTCGAGGAGCAGGCCGGCGATCTTCACGCCGTCGACGTCGGCGACGTTCACCGCGACGACGCCGTTGTCCGGGATCAGCGTGGCGTAGCCGAGCCCGAGGACCACCGTGTCGGGCCGGGTCACGTGGAGCGTCTGGTTGAGGTGGTAGACGCCCGGCGTGAACAGCAGGTTGAGGCCCTGGCTCAGCGCCTGGTCGAGCGTGGCGGCGCTGTCGGACGGCTTGGCGACGTAGAACTGCGTGAGCGGGATCGACGTGCCGGGGGTCGCGCCGCTCGCCCAGCTCACGCCGCTGGAGTTCGTCCGGAGCGACGGGACGAAGACGCGGTAGGCGCCGCCCGAGTCCACGTACAGGTACGGCTTCTCCCGGGTGACCGGGCTGGTCGCGAGCGTCGTGTACGGCGGGTTCGGGAAGCTCTGCGCCGGGGCGCCGACGACGCCGGAGAACACCATGTTCCAGACGCCGTTGGTCCAGCCGCCGATGGTGCTGTCGCGGGTGAACCACTGCTGCTGCGAGTACGGGCCCACCGTGCCGTCGATCTTGCTGTCGGCGATGTAGCCGCCGCTGGCCCAGCCGTACCCGTTGGGGGCGAGGTTCAGCCCGCCGCGGACGTGGATCCGCCGGAACGGCGCGGCCTGGGCCACCGCCCACCGGTCGGTGCCGTTGACCGGGACCACGGCCAGGTTCTCGGCCGAGCGCCAGAAGTTCTGGGTCGCGTTGCCGTTGAACCACCCGGCGTCGACGGTGATGTCACCGTTGATCGTGACGTTGTCGGGCGACTGACCGAGGCCGGCGATCGAGGTGTAGAAGCCGATCTGCGCGTTGAGGCCGCTGTAGGTGCCCGGCTTGAACAGCAGCGCGTACCGCTGGCTGCCGAACTGGTTCGACTCCTGCTGCCTGAAGATGGTGTCGATCGTGCTCTGGATGCTCGCGCTCGACATGGAGGGGTCGAAGACCCTCACGTTCGGCCCGAGGTCGCCGCCGCCCGGAAGGGTGGGGCCGTCGTCACCGCCACCCGTGGTGTTGACGGCGAACTCCCAGAGCGAGTAGCCGTACGCCGTGGCCCGGGTGAGGCCGGACATCCGGACGTACCGGCCCGTCGCGGTCAGGTCGAGCGACTGGGTTCCGCTCACGCCGTTCACCGTCGCGGTGGCATCCGACCAGGCGGAGCCGTCGGCCGACACCTGGATTTTGAAGGTCCTGGCGTAGGCGGCCTCCCAGTTCAGGACCACCTTGCAGATCTGCTGCGCGCTGCCGAGGTCGACCTGGATCCACTGCGGGTCGCTGAACGCGCTCGACCACCGGGTGCCGGTGTCGCCGTCGAACGCCGCCGACGCCGGGGACGCCGCGTTCTCCGTCGAGGATGCCGAGGCGGGCCTGCCCTGCGCGACGTCGGTAGTGCCGCAAGTGGTCCCGCCGCCGGAGGCGACGTTGACGGCGAACTCCCAGAGCGAGTAGCCGTACGCCGTGGCCCGGGTGAGGCCGGACATCCGGACGTACCGGCCGGTGGCCGACACGTCGAGCGCCTGTGTCCCGCTCACGCCGTTCACCGTGGCGGTCGCGTCCGACCAGGCGGAGCCGTCGGCCGACACCTGGATCTTGAAGGTCTGGGCGCGGGCGGCCTCCCAGTTGAGCACCACCTTGCAGATCTGCTGCGCGCTGCCGAGGTCGACCTGGATCCACTGCGGGTCGCTGAACGCGCTCGACCACCGGGTGGAGGTGTCGCCGTCGAACGCCGCCGACGCCGGGGTTCCGGCGTTCTCCGTCGAGGATGCCGACGCCGGCCTGCCCTGCGCGACGTTCGCGGTGCCGCAGGCCGCCGCCGCGGCGCTGTAGGTGGAGGGGACGACGCCGGCCACGGCCGCGAAGGTCGACAGGGCGGCGAACCCGGCGGCGACCAGGCCGGTCCGCCGGCGCCGGGGCCGGAATTGAGGCCATGAGGATGGAGGCATGCACGTCTCCTTGGGTGCGGAGCCCCTCGGGCGAGGGTTGGGGGGATGAGAGAGGTCCAGCGGACCGAGAGTGCGCCCGTTCACCCGCTTATGTCAATGCTTAGTTCACAACGCGAAATATGTGTTGACTCAAATGGACATCCGGGTGCTACTCTCCGGGAGAGCGCTCTCCAATCCGGTCCCCGACCGATTCGCAGGGAGGTGCACAGATCGAGGGAATGCAGGCCGGGGCGTCAGCCGGCCGCCGTGATCCTCGCCACCTGGGGCGCGTTGAGGAACTCCTCCAGGACGAGCGTGGCGGCCCCCAGCGCGACCGCGTCGGGGCCGAGGCGGCCCAGGACGATCGACGTCGCGGCGTACGGCTCGGCCAGCGAGTTGGCCGCGGTCGCGCGCCGGATGCCGGGCAGCAGGCTCTCGCCGAGCTGGACCCCCACCCAGCCGCCGATCACGATCTTCTCGGGGTTGACCAGGTTGACGAGATTGGCCAGGCCGACGCCCAGGTAGGTGACGGTCTCCTCCACCACCGGCGACTTCGACGCGAGCACCCGGGCGAGGTCCTCCTCCCAGTCGCCCCCGGAGGTGACTCCGGCCCGGTCGAGGATGGCCTCGATCCCGATGTAGGCCTCCAGGCAGCCGCGTCCGCCGCAGCGGCAGGGCCGGCCGTTCGCCACGATCTTCGTGTGCCCCCACTCGCCGGCGCTGCTGCTGACCCCGCGGAACGTGGTGCCGTCGGCCACGATCGTCGCGCCCACCCCCACGCCGAGCAGCACGATGACGGCGTCCGAGGCGCCCCGGCCCGAGCCGAACCACAGCTCGGCCTGGCCCATCGTCTTGGCGCCGTTGTCCACGTACAGCGGGAGCGAGGTGCCGCGGCGCAGGAGCGCTCCAAGCGGGACGCCGTCCCAGCCGAAGGTCTTGGCGTGGATGACGCCGTCCGCGCCCGGCTCGACGATGCCGGGGACGCCCACGCCGATGCCGAGCACCTGCTCGGGGGACACACCCGCGTCGGAAAGCACGACCTCGACGCCCGAAAGGATGTGCCGGGCGACCAGCTCGGGATCGTGCCGGGCCGGGCGGAGCATGTAGTCCACCTTGGCCCGCTCGGTCATCTCCAGGTCGAACAACCCCACCCGGACGTGCGTCTCGGCGACGTCGACGCCCACCGCGAAGCCGTACTCGGGATTGACGCGCAGCAGCACCCGGGGGCGGCCGCCGTCCGACTCCACCTGGCCCGCCTCGACGACGATGTTCTCGCCCAGCAGGTCGGCGGTCATCGTGCTGACCGTGGCGGCGCTCAGGCCGGTGCGCGCGGTGAGGTCGTTGCGGCTGGTCGGGCCGGAGAAGTAGAGCGTGCGCAGCAACACGGCCCGGTTGCCTCTGCGGATGTCCCGCACCGTTCTGCGCTGAGGCCTCGCCATGACCAACCTCCCCGTCGACACGGTCATCTTAGTTCAGAGGCGAAAACAAGCACCCGTGCCCTCCGCCGGCCTCATCACCGTGGCATCTCCCGGTTACCCGCCCATTACGCCACCGTGTCGTCCCCACCCTTCTTCAGGCCGTGAACCAATCCCCGCTCGCGCTCCTCCCCCGCTGGTCTGATGCGGCGATTGCGGGCGGCCGCGAGTTCCTCCGTGAGGGTTTCGACGAGGGCGGCGGCCGGGAGGTCGCGGGAGCGGCGGTACCCCTCGCCGCACCACAACGCCATCGCCTCGGGGTCGCCGTGCTCGGCCGCCGCGCGGCGCAGGCCCTTCGTCAGGTGGTGTACCTGGGGATAGCACGCGGGCGCCGACGCCTCGTGCTCGGCCATGAACCGGTTGGCCAGGCCGCGTGCCGTACGTCCGGAGAAGGCCCGGGTGAACGCGGTGCGGATGAACCGGGGATCGGCGAGGGCGGCCTTGTGCACGGGGTGCGCCCCGCTCTCCGGGGTGCGCAGGAAGGCGGTGCCCAGTTGCGCGGCGACCGCGCCCGCGGCGAGGACGGCGGCGACGTCCGCGCCGTCCATGATCCCCCCGGCGGCCACGAGCGGCACGCCGGTCGCCTCCCGGACGAGACCCACGAGCTCCGGCAGGTCATCGGGCGTCCTCCACGAGGGAGGCCCGGGCAGGAAGGCCGCCTGGTGGCCGCCCGCGCCGGGGCCCTGGACCACCACCGCGTCGGCTCCGGCGTCTGCCGCCGCGACCGCCTCCCACGGGGTGTTCACCATGACCATGACGACGCTCCCGGCGTCGTGGAGGCGGGCCGTCACCTCGGGCGGCGGGCAGCCGAAGGTGAACCCGGCCACCGGCACCCGTTCGTCCACCAGCAGGTCGAGTTTGGCGTCCCACTCGTCGTCGTCCCAGCCGGGCGCCTCGGGCAGCGTCACGCCGTACCGCCCGGCCTCCGGGGCGAGCTCGTCGCGGTACCGGGCCACCGCCGCGTCGTCACCGGGCGCCTGCCGCGCGGCCTCGAAATCGGGGACGAAGACGTTCACCCCGAACGGCCGGTCCGTCCGCTCGCGCACCGCCGCGATCTCCCGGCGCACGTCCTGCGCCGTGCGGTAGCCCGCCGCGAGGAACCCGAGGCCCCCCGCTCCGGACACCGCCGCCGCCAGAGCCGGCGTGGACGCGCCGCCCGCCATGGGCGCCTGGATGATCGGGCTCGACGGCCCGAAGGGAAGGGCGCGACCGGTCACGGAACCTCCTCATTCGTCTGGACAGCAGCGTAGAACGCGGTCGACGAGCGCCCCGGCGGCCCCGGTGTACCCGCCGGGGTCGAGCAGCCCGGCAAGGTCCAGCCCCTCGGGCACGGACGTGAGCTCACTCAGCACCTCGGCCACGGGACGTCCCGACGCGGCGGCGACCGCGGACGCCTCCCCGAGCAGCCGCTTGGCGGCGGCCTTCCCCAGGACCGGCGCGAGCACGGCGGCCGCCCGTTCCGTGACGGTCAGGCTGCCGGTGAGCGCGAGGTTGGCCCGCATGCGCTCGGGGAACGCGACCAGTCCCCCGGCCAGTTCGGCCGTCACGGCGGCGGCGCCGCCGACCAGCCGCAGGCACTCGCGCAGCGGCTGCCACTCCGCGTGCCAGGCGCCCGCGGGGCGTTCGTCCTCCGCCAGCAGGCAGTGGCCGAGGGCCGCGGCGAGCGCGGGAACCTGGATCGCGGCCGACCGGACGAGGGTGGCGAGGACCGGGTTGCGCTTGTGGGGCATGGCCGACGAGACGCCCCTGCCGGGCGCGGCCGGCTCCACGACCTCGGCCACCTCGGTCCGCGACAGCGACTGCACGTCGACGGCGATCTTCCCGAGCACCCCGGAGGTGAGCGCCAGCGCCCCGGCGAGGTCGGCGACCGGGATCCGCAGGACATGCCAGGGGACCACCGGCTCGGCCAGCCCCACCTCGGCGGCGAAGGCCGCGATCAGCCGCTCCGGGTACGCCTCGGGGTCGGGCACCCCGGCGATCCGCGCGTACTCCACGTAGCCCGCCAGCGTGCCGGCCGCGCCGCCGAGCTCTGCGGGCAGATCGGCGCGCACCCGCCGCAGCCGCGCCACCGCCTCGCGTACGGCGTGCAGCCACCCGGCCGCCTTCAGCCCGAACGTCGTGGGCACCGCCTGCTGCGTCAGCGTGCGGCCCGGCATCAGCGTGTCGCGGTGCGCCGCCGCGAGCCCCGCGAGCGCGGTCGCGGTCCGGTCCAGGTCGGCGGTGATCAGGTCGAGGGTCCGGGCGGCCACCAGCATGGCGGCCGTGTCCATGATGTCCTGGCTCGTGGAGCCCCGGTGCACGTATTCGGCCGCGGCCGGGTCCACCGCCGCCACGGCGGCCGTCAGGTCCTCGACCAGGGCCACGACGGGGTTGGCCGCCTCGCGGGCGCGCAGCGCCAGGGCCGCCGGGTCGAGGCCACCCCCCTCCGCCACCTTGCCGATCACCGTGCCGATCGTCTCCGCGGCCTCCATCGGGACGACCCCCAGCCGGGCCTGCGCGCGGACCAGGGCGGCCTCCGCGTCGAGCATCGCGCGCAGCCACGCGCCGTCCCCGGTCGCCCGCTCCGCCGCCGTGCCCACCCGGACCGGGGACAGCAGGCCCACATCCAGGTCACCGCCGAGGTCACCGTCGAGGCCGTTCACCGGACACCCGCCCGGGTGGCGCCGCAGGAGGCGGCCAGAGCCGTACGCGGTCCGCCGGCCGCACGGGCGACCCTGCGACCCCCCGCGAGGGCCCGCGCCCGCGTCAGCGTCAGCACGCTGCGGGCGATGGCGTCGGAGTCCCCCAGGATCACGGAGTTCACCCCCGGCCGCACCCCCGCCGCGGTCACCCAGTGGACCGACTCGGTCGGCACGCCGTACGCGAACCGGCGCGGGTGGGCCCGCCCGTCCGCGTCCAGCAGCCGGTACGGCCGGCGCGTCACCGCGAGACCGCCCGTCTCGTGGCCGTCCTCGCCGCGCCGCCCGCCGATCACGTACGCCCGGCACTGGCCGGTCCTGAGCAGGTGGCGCAGCAGGGGGTCGGCCGTGCGCCGCAGGTCGATCTCGGGCAGCCGCGCCTCGACGAGCACCCTCGCCCGTACGACGGACCCCGGCACGGCGGCCGACTCGGCCTCGAAGACGCCGTCGCGGGCGTGGACGCGCATGCCGGGGCCGATAACGGTGAGCACGCCCGCCTCGATGAGCGCGATCATCTGCTCGACCCGCTCGGCCGGCGGCCCGATGGACAGGAACGCGTTGAGCGGCGTGTACCACCGGTCGAGGTCGTCGCGGTGCGAGCGCCCGGTGAGCCCGCCGTGGTCGACCACCTGCCTGACCTCGTTGCGCAGGTCGCGCAGCACGTCGAGGGCGGCCTTCAGCGGCCCGCGCACGTTGCCCGCGCGGGCCTGGGCCAGGTCGGTGCGCAGATGGGCGGTCAGCCACTCGCGCCAGTCGTCCGGGCCGTTGAAGCCGATCCCCCGGTACGGCTCGGCCACGCTCTCCCAGTCCCAGCGGACCGCCGGGCCGATGCCGAAGGCGTCCAGCACCAGGGCCTCCGCGGGGTCGCCCCAGGGGTGGGCGAGGTAGGCGGCGCGGAAGCGGGCGGCGACGCACTCGCACTCCCGCCGCGCGAGGAGGGTGGCGTAGTAGACGGTCTCCACCTCCTTGGCGATCAGCGGCCACAGGTCGGCGCGGAAGTCGAGCCCGCCGCGGGCGGCCGAGCGCGCGGCCAGCGACGCGATCCTGCCCGGCGTGAGCAGCAGCGGTTCGTGCCTGCCCTCGACGCCCTTCTCGTTCTCGCCCCGGGACTGGTAGGGGATGCCGCGGCGCGACCCGGCGTACAGGCGGGGCTCGCGGCCGGAGGGCCGGTAGACGAGGCGGCCCGCCTCGTCCCGCTCGAACCGGCCGCCGCGCCCGAGCGTCAGCAGGGCCATGTGGTCGAAGAAGTTGAGCCCGAGGCCGCGCAGCAGCACCGCCTCCCCCGGCCGTACGTCGCTCAGGCCGGCGTCGGCGGGGTTGGCGGGCGGCACGTGGACCAGGCCGTGGGCGGCGGCGTACGCGGCGGCCTCCCGCTCGGCGTCTGTGGGCTCGACCGGCAGGTGCCCCTGCGCCAGGACCACCGCGTCGAGCGAGCCGAGCACGGTGCCGTCCTGCAGCACCACCCGCTGCGCGCCGGTGCCGGGCACGTCGTCGAGCGCGGTCGCCCGGGTGGCGTGCACCCGCACCTCCACCTGCCGGGGCGCCCGCGCGATCACCCGCTCGAACACCCAGCGCAGGTAGCGGCCGTAGAAGGCGCGGCTGGGATAGGTGTCGGGCCCGAGCCGCCGCGCCTCGGCGAGCACGTCCTCCTCGACGCCGTCGGGGAAGAGCACCAGGTGGCGCGCCCACTCGTACAGGATGGGGCCGGTCTCCAGCGGCCCGCGGATGTCGACGCTGGGGTCGGTGAAGAGCGTGACCTGCGAGGCGACGGTGTTCATCAGCAGCTGGCCGGGCTGGTCGGTGCGCCACACCTGGCCGGCCCCCGGCGGGTACGGATCCACGATGTGCAGCAGGACCCGTGCCCGCGGCGGCAACCGGCGCGCGTTGGCGCACAGCCGCTCGACCACCGACATGCCGCGCGGCCCCGCTCCGATCACGCACACCTCGAACGGCCGGGTCGATCGTGTTGTGGACATCCGCTCCTCCAGTTCCCGTCTGGTCGTGAGTCGAGAATGCGGGACCGGAGTCTTCGTGAGGTATGTCACATTTGACGAGGCGGTGTTAAGCATTGCTTCATGCACGATGTCACGCGCCTGGCGGCGCTGGTGGCGGTCGCCGAGGCGGGCTCGATCACCCGGGCGGCCGCCCGTCTCGGCTACACGCCGCCCGCGTTGTCGCAGCAGATGGCCAAGCTGGAGCGGGAGGCGGGAGCCGTGCTGGTGATCCGGCACCGCCGCGGCGCCACGCTCACGGCGGCGGGCGAACTGCTCGTGGAGCACGCCCGGCGGGTGCTCGACGAGCTGGAACGGGCCCGCCACGGCCTGGCCGCGCTCGCCGGCCTGTCCGGCGGGCACATCACGATCGGCACGTTCACAACCGCGGGCATCCACCTGTTACCGCCGGTCCTCGCGGCGTTCCGGCGGGCTCACCCCGCCGTAGAGGTGAATGTGAGGGAGTACGAACCGCCGTCCGGGCTGCCCGCGCTGGCCACGGGCGAGGCGGATCTCGTGCTCACGCACACCTACGAGCATCAGCCCGATCCCGCGCTGCCCTCGGGGGTCACCGTCGAGGCGCTGCTGGTGGAGGAGCTGGTGCTGGTGGCCGCCCCCGGGCACGCGCTCACCGACGCGGCCGAGCCGCTGCCGTGGCCGGAGCTCGCCGGGCGGCCGCTGATCAGCGGCTCGCGGGGGCTGGCCAACCGGGAGGCGCTGGAGGCGTTGTTCCGCCGCGAGGGGCTGGCGCCGCCCGTCGTGGCGTACGAGACGGGCAACTACGGCATGTCGTGCGCTCTGGCCAGCGGGGGGATGGGCCTCGCCCTCGTGCCGAGGACCGTGGCCGAGCTGGCGGAAAACCCCCTCGGCGTACGGCGGCTCGCCCCGCCGGGCCTGCACCGCACGATCAGCCTGGCCAGGCGGTCCGACGACAGGTCCCCCGCGCTGGCGACCATGCGTTCGCTGTTCAGGAGCACGGGCAAGGCGGCGCCCCGGCGGCCCCCGGAGGAACCGCCGAGGTGAGCGCCCCTCAGCCCGGACTGTGTCAGTCGAATTCGGGGTCGGTGGTGCGGCTGCGCTTCATCTCGTAGAAGTACGGGAACTTCGCCATGGCGAGGGCGCCGTCGAAGATGCGGGCGGCCTCCTCACCGCGCGGGACGCGCGTCATCACCGGGCCGAAGAACGCCACGCCGTCGATGTGGATCGTGGGCGTGCCGACCTCGTCGCCGACCGGGTCCATGCCCTCGTGGTGCATGCGGCGCAGGGCCTCGTCGTACTCGTCGGTGCCGGCGGCGTCGGCCAGCTCGACCGGCAGCCCGACCTCGGCGAGGGCCTCCTTGGCCACGACGCCGTAGTCCTTGTTGTCCTGGTTGTGAATGCGGGTGCCCATCGCGGTGTAGAGGTCGCGCAGCACGGCCTCCCCGTGGTGCTGGGCGGCGGCGACGCACACCCGGACCGGGCCGCGCCACCTGGGCACCGCCTCACGGTAGAAGTCGGACAGGTCTTCCTTGCCCTCGTTCAACACGGACAGGCTCATCACGCGGAACCGCAGGTCGATGTCGCGCTGCTTCTCGACCTCCAGGATCCACCGCGACGTGACCCACGCGAACGGGCAGACGGGGTCGAAGTAGAAGTCCACCCTGGGACGGCTGTCCGCCCCGGCCTGGTCGGCAGCGCTGTCGATGTCGCTCATGAAACTCTCCTGACGGGACTGGTCGGGGGATCGGGGGGCCGGTTCCGCGAGCGTATCCGAGGACGCCGCGCGGACGTCACCGCACTCGACCCCTCAATCCGGCGGCGATCTCCCCTCTTCAGCCGGTACACGGGTGGCGTTCTCACCGGCCGGGGTGTCTAGGGTGTCCTCATGGCTGAGATCCACGAGAAGGCGGCGGTCCTGCGCGCGCTCCACGTGCCCGGCGACCCCGTCGTGCTGCCCAACGCCTGGGACGCCGCGTCGGCGCGCGCCGTCGAGGCGGCCGGGTTCCCCGCCGTCGCCACCGGCAGCGAATCCGTCGCGACCTCCCTGGGCTACGAGGACGGGCACGACACCCCCGTGGACGAGATGTTCGCGGCCGTGGCCCGCATCACCCGGGTCGTGGCCGTCCCCGTCACCGCCGACGTGGAGCGCGGCTACGGCCTGAAGCCCGCCGAGCTCGTCGAACGGCTGGCCGCGGCGGGCGCCGTGGGCTGCAACCTGGAGGACTCCGACCCGGCGACCGGGGCGATGATCGACGCCACCGAGCAGGCGGACTTCCTCGCCGCCGTGCGGGCGGCGGCGGCCGAGGCCGGGACCGGCCTCGTGATCAACGCCCGGGTGGACACCTTCATCCACGGTGCCGGAACCCCCGGCGAGAGGCTCGCGGAGGCGATCGACCGGGGCCGCCGCTACCTCGCGGCCGGCGCCGACTGCGCCTACCCGATCCTCGCGAGCGATCCCGAGGCGATCGGCGCGCTGGTCAGGGAGATCGGCGGCCCGATCAACGTGCTGATGCGGCCCGGAGTGCCGGCCGTCCGCGACCTCGCGGCCCTCGGCGTGGCCAGGATCAGCTTCGGCCCCGGCGTCCACCGCGCGACCCAGGCGTTCACCGCGCGCATGCTGGACACGATCACCCGGGGCGACGACCCCTTCCCGCCCGCCTGACGGTGCCAGGGCGCTGGTGCCCGGGGAGCGGTCAGCCGTCCGTCATCACGTGCACCGGCCCGGCCCGGTGGCGTTGTTCATCCGGGTCATCCGGGTCATCCGGGTTCATCCGGTTCATCCGGTCACGCGCTTTCATTCCGTCGGCGCATACGACCAGCCCGACCAGCGTTCGACCCGGACAACGATCGCGGGCCCGGCCGGGGGACGCTCGCGATACTGGGCGTACTTGCGCGCCAGCGACGCCACGGCCCGCTCACGCTCGGCGCCGCCCTCCACGACGCGGGCCCGCCCGTCGGCGCGCACCCACCACAGCCGTTCCCAGTCGTCCTCGTAGTGGTCGGCCAGCAGGCAGACGCGGGGATTGTCGTGGACATCGCGCAGCCGCCGCAGGTCGGCGGTGGTCTTCGGCTTGTGGTCCACGGCCGTCACCACCACGCCCTTCTCGCCCTCCCGCAGCACCGCGAACGTGACCGGGACGAGCCGCGGCGCGCCCTCGGCACCGGCGGTCGCGAGGCGGGCCACACGGGCCGCCGAGAACAGGGCGCGGGCCCGCTCCTCGGGCATCCTCACCAGGCCAGCCTACGCACCGTGGTCGCGCTTGATCGTCTTTGTACGGCGGCCTATGGTGTCCGCCATGGAGGCATCTGAGTTACTCGAGCGGGCCCGCTCGAGCGCACGCGACCCCGAAGATCCCCTGGAAATCCTGTCCGCCGCGATCACCCTGATTCCCGGCCTGGGCGGCGAGGCGGACGCCCTGCTCGACCTCGCGGTGCGCCGTGCCCGTGAGGCCGGCGCGTCCTGGACCGCCATCGGTGAGCGGTTCGGCTACATCAGGCGGAGCGCGCGCAGGCGGCGCTTCACTCCCGCCTTCGCCCACCGCCACCTGGTCAACCGCCGCATGAAGCGCGAGGCCGCCTGCTCCTTCTGCCGCAGGCCGCCCGGCCCGCGCGTCCACATGGTCCACGGCGAGGGCGGGCGCATCTGCGACCGCTGCGTGGCGCTGGCCGGAGACATCGTCGCCGGGCTGGCCCGCCGCCGCCGTTGACGCACGTCAGGTGACCGTGAGCCGTCGCGCGTAGCGCTCGTCCCGCCACAGCTCCTCGCCCAGCACCTCGGCCAGCGTGGCCGCCGCGTCGTACACGTCGACGTAGCGCAGGTACAGCGGCGCGAAGCCGAAACGGACGAAGTCCGGCTCGCGGTAGTCGCCCATCACACCCCGGTCCGCGAGCGCGCGCACCACGGGGTAGCCCTGCGGGTGACGGTAGCTGACCTGGCTCCCCCGCCGCTCCGGGTCGCGCGGGGTGGCCAGGACGAGCCCGAGACCCGGGTCGACGAGGTCGTCGAGCAGCTCGACGAACAGCGAGGTCAGGGCCAGGCTCTTGGCTCTGACCTCGTCGAGGTCCACCCGCTCCCAGATGTCGAGCGACGCGTTCAGCGCGGCGTACGACAGGATCGGCGGGCTGCCCGTGGCGAAGCGCCGCACACCGGCCGCGGGGCGGTAGTGAGGTTCGAAGTCGAAGGGCGCGGCGTGCCCGTGCCAGCCCGACAGCACGTTGTGGACGGCGTCCTGGTGGCGCGGCGCCACGTACAGGTACGCGGGGGCGCCGGGCCCGCCGTTCAGGTACTTGTACGTGCAGCCGACGGCGAAGTCCGCCTCGCCCACCCGCACGGGCAGCGCCCCGGCGCTGTGGCACAGATCCCAGATCATGAGCGCCCCGGCCGCCCGGACCCGCTCGGTCACCGCCGCCATGTCCCTGGCCGCGCCCGTCCGGTAGTCCACGTGGGACAGCAGCACGAGCGCGACGTCGTCGCCGAGGGCGTCCTCCAGCGAACGGCCGCCCTCGCCGATGTCCCTGATCTCGTACGCGCCGAGCGCCCTGGCGGCGCCCTCCACGACGTACCGGTCCGTCGGGAAGTTGTCGAGGTCGGAGACGATCACACGGCGGCCGGGCCGCAGCGCAAGCGCGGCCGTGACCAGCTTGAAGATGTTCACCGAGGTGGAGTCGCCGGCCAGCACGCCGCCGGGACGCGCGCCGATCAGGGGCGCGATGCGGTCGCCGGTGCTCTGCGGCATGTCCCACCAGCCGGCCGTGTTCCAGCTGGCCCCGAGATGCACCCCCCACTCGGTCTCGACCGTGTGTGCCACCCGTTCCGGCGTCCGCCTGGGCAGCGCGCCGAGCGAGTTGCCCAGCAGGTAGACGACTCCGGGAGGCAGCGAGAACTCGTCGCGGAACTCCCGAAGCGGGTCCTTGGCGTCGAGGTCCTGGCATTCGGCACGGCTGAGAACCATCGGCAACTCCTTCGTCACCGCATTATGTACCGAAATATCCGTTGTTGTCGTGATGGCGATGACGGAGCGTTCCCGGTACCGGCAATACCGGAACGGACCGTTCCACGGATGCGGACGGCTATAACCCCCAGGGATCGCCACACCGGCACGATCAGCGCAAAGTAAGCACAAGACGCACCCAAAGCTCTGTGCGATCGTGGACAAGACGGGGCAAGTTCTCTGGAGACGCCAAACCCCCGTTGGTGACAGAGGGTGATCAAACGTGACGGAATCCCCGTCGGTGCATCACGAGGCCCCGATCTATCGCCGCATCGCCGACAGGCTGCGCGATCAGATCCTGTCCGGAGCGCTCGGTGACGGCGACCGGCTACCGGGCGAGAACGCGCTCATGAAGGAGCACGGCGTCGCCCGGGCCACGGCGCGGCAGGCACTCGCCGTGCTGATCAACGAAGGGCTCGCCGTGCCGAAGCGGGGATCAGGCGTCTACGTGCGGCTGTTCCGCCCGATCCGCCGCCACGGGTCCCGCCGGCTCTCCCGCGAGCAGTGGGCCCGGGGCCTGGCCATCTGGGACTCCGACACCCGTGGCCGGTCGTACGTCGTGGACGAGGTGAGCATCCTGCGCGAGCCGGCGAGCGAGCAGGTCGCACGCGTGCTCGGTGCGGGCGAGGTGTGGGTGCGGCGGCGCCGGTACTCCGTGGACGGCCGCCCCGTGCAGCTCGCGGCCTCCAGCTTTCCCGCCGATCTCGTGGAGGGCACGGCGATCGTCCTGCCCGACACCGGTCCCGGCGGGGTGTACGCCCGGCTGGGTGAGCTCGGCCGGGCTCCCGTCCATTTCAGCGAGGAGGTGCGGGCGCGGATGCCGCTGCCCGGCGAGGCCGAGTCGCTGAGCCTTCCCGCCGGCACGCCGGTGATCTCCGTGACCCGGGTGGCCTTCGCGGAGGGAGGCATGCCGGTCGAGGTCAACGAGATGATCCTGGACGCGGCGTCCTATGTACTCCAGTACGACTTCGACGCCTAGGTCAAGAGGCAACGTTGACCTGACCATCCCGATCATTGATTTCTCTAGAGATGTCCCGCACCTTGAGGAGGAGACGTCAAGAACACCGGGCACACGGCGAGGGAAGGTGTACGGATGTCCTTTGACCGACGCCTCGCCGAGATCGCCCGGGAGTTTCCGGAGTGGACGATCTGGCGGAGCGACGCGGGCCGGTGGTGGGCGACCCGGCACCACCCGCTCACCTCGGCCCAGCGGGCGGCGGGATGCGCGATGACCATCGACGCCGACGAGGCCGACGGGCTGCGTGAGCTGCTGCGCGAGCAGGAGACCCGCACCGCCGATCCATGAGCGCGGAAGCCCCCGACCCGATCGGGGGCGGGGGCTTCCGCTACCAGTTCCGCACCTGCTCGGTCCGGAGCGGGGGGACCTGCACACCGGTCCCGCACCCGGCCCGACGCATCGTCACACGATCACGCCGTCACACGATCACGGCTTCACACGATCACGCCGTCCACAACCACACGGTCACACAACCACACGGCACCCGGCCCAGGTCGCACGGCCCAGGTCGCACGGCTCAGTTGCCGGCGACCGACTGCCCGTCCGGCAGGGCACGCCGTACGCGGCCGAGGTTGACGTCGGTGTCCTCGGGCGAGGGCGCCACGGCGTGACCGTCCTGGTGGCGTCCGTCGTCCACGATCAGAACCGCGTCGTCCTCGTCGTCCGTCCGTCCCCGGCCGGCGGCGTCCTCGGGGTGCGCCTCCTGCCCGGACGGCGCGGCCTCCAGAGCCTGCCGCGGGTCGTCACCCGGCTCGTGCCGCTGGTCGTACTGCTGGTCGTGCTGCTGGTCGTGCTGCTGGTTCGGCGCGCCCGCGGCGATGGCGTGCACCTGCGGCGGCGGCAGCACGGCGGCCTCGTCGATCACCGGCCCCGCCGCGGTCTCCCGCTGCATCAGGTCGCCGAGCACCGAGCCGATCTCGTTGAGCCGCCGCACGACCTCCGCGTGCGTGTCGGTGAGATACGCCACCCGGCGGCCGGTGTGCTCGTCCAGCGCGTTCACGCGCTGCTGCGCCGCCGCCAGCATGGCCTCGGCCTGCCCGCGCGCCTCGGAGAGCATCCGCTCCGCCTCCATCCGGGCGGCGGTGAGCTGCCGCTCCCCCTCGGCGCGGGCGGCGCGCAGGACCTCCTCCGCCTCCGCGCGTGCCGTGCCCAGCGTCTCCTCCGCGTTCGCGCCCGCCTGCGCCAGCAGCCGGTCCGCCGTGGAGGTGGCGTCGGCGACGCGGCGCTCGGCCTCGTCCTGGGCGGCGGTCCTGATCGCCTCGGCCTGCTCGCGCGCCGACGTCACCAGCCGCTCGGCCTCGGCCGCCGAGGTCTCGCGCAGCCTCCTGGCCTCCGCCTCGGACGCCTCCTTGTTGGCGGCCGCCTCCTCCTGCGCCAGCTTGAGTATCTGGCTGAGCCGCTCGCCCAGCTCGTCGGGGTTCTGCGGCGACTCCGCCATCCTCCGCCGCGCCTCGGCCAGCTCCAGCCGGCTCTGCTCCGCCTGGTCGATCGTGCGCGCGAGCCGTTCCTCCAGGTCCCGGATCTGGTTGCGGGTCCGGATCATGTAGTCGTGGACCTGCCTGCGGCTGTACCCACGCATCACGACTTCGAAGGAGTCGTCACTCATGAGGTCGGGGAAGTTGTCGGTCTGATTCGTCATGAGAAACCCTGGGGTTGGAGATAACGACGGTAACGCAGCCAGGACACGACTTTCCTGCTATCCGTCGCACATCGCAACCTGAACGCCACAGGCGCCGGGCGGAACACGGGGCGTCGCATCGAACCCGGCACGGGCCGCATGGGATCATGACGGCATGCCGTACATAGCGGACCTGGACGACGACGCCGCGCCGATCATCCATCCCGAGGCATGGGTGGCCCCGGGGGCGGTGGTCGTCGGGAGAGTGCGGCTCGGGCGCGGCGCCAACGTCTGGTACGGATCGGTGCTGCGCGGTGACGACGAACGCATCGAGGTCGGCGACGAGGTCAACATCCAGGACCTGTGCTGTCTGCACGCCGACCCCGGCGAGCCGGCCATCCTGGAGGACCGGGTGAGCCTCGGCCACCGGGCGATGGTGCACGGCGCGCACGTGGAGACCGGCGCGCTCGTGGGCATCGGCGCGGTCGTGCTCGGCGGGGCGGTCGTCGGGGCCGGTTCCCTGATCGCCGCGGGGGCCGTCGTGCCGCCCGGCCGCCGCGTCCCTGCGGGCGTGCTGGTCGCGGGCGTGCCGGGCAAGGTCGTCCGTGAGCTCACCGACGACGATCGCGCCTCCTTCGCGCGTACGCCGGACAACTACCTCGCCAAGGCCCGCCGTCACGCCGCGGCCTCGGTTCGGTCCCGATGAGCGTGCCGGCCAGCGCCAGGTGGTCCGACAGCTCCGGGTCGGTCCTGATGACCTCGGCTCCGCCCGGCCGGTAGTCGGCCTCGGTCGCGAAGATGTAGTCGATCTTCCGGCCGCCGCGCGTCGTCGGTTCGCCGCCCCGGCGCGCGAGCCCGCACGACTCGGCGTCGGCCTCGACGTAGCCGCCGTCGCCCAGGCCCATGCCGTACACGCCGCTGAGCTGGTCGTGGCCGGGCTCGCGGTTGAAGTCGCCGGTGAGGATGACCGGCGCGCCGCCGGCGTACCGCGCCACCAGTCCGGTGACCTGCCGCGGGGTCTCGGTGTCGGAGATGTGGGTCACGCAGCAGACCGAGCGGCGCGGGCCGACCCGTCCCGTGGCGCACAGCAGGCCGCGGGGGTGGATCGTCTCGCCGGGCACGGCCGGGGCGTGGTCGGCGCGCAGCAGCCGCCGCAGCGGCGGGCCCTCGGCGCCGTTCTTCAGCGCGAGCGCCACGCCGAAGGTCTTGCCGTCCGGCGGCGCCGTGTCCGGGGTGAGGTCGCTCCACAACGTGCGGCACCGGTCCTCACGGCCCGGCCCGCCGCCTTTGGCGTAGCCGTACCAGACCAGGCGGTAGCCGGGCAGCTCACGCCGGAGCAGGCCCACCTGGGCGTAGCACATCTCGGTGAAGGAGGCGACGTCCACGTCCCTCGACCGGATCAGCGCCGAGACCTGGCCGGCCCAGGTTCTGCGGCGCTGCGGCGTCAGGTCGCGTACGCAGGTGCCGGCGCTGTTGCCCGCGGCACAGACGTTGTAGGTGAGCACGCTCACCCGGTAGGTGTCGGCGGCCGGCGGAAGACCCGCGACCACGAGCGCCACAAATGCCGCTCCTGCCACATATGCCCCCATACATGGAGAAGCTAGTCAGCAGCGATCACCCCACCCAGGCACCTGTGGTGAAATTTCCGACATTGATTGCCATCACAGGCGCGGCGACCGCGATGTAGGCCATGAAGGCCCAGGGCCTCCGGCTGCCGACGACGCCGACGGAGATGTAGAGCGGCCACCACAGCAGCGACGCCCGGCCCACCGACATGTAGAACGACGACATCGCCAGCAGCGCCACCGCCTGCGGCGCCAGATAGGCGAAGTCGGCCCAGTTGCGCCGCACCAGCCGTGCGACGATCAGCACGACCAGCACGATGGCCGAGATGATCTCCTCGCGATACGACGTCGTCAGAGCGGGCTCGTCGAACGACCGGTGCCAGGTGTTGATGAAGACGTTCCAGGGCGCCTCGGGGTAGCGGCCCCAGTACTGCGCCTCCGCCGCCTTCCAGGCCATGAGGTCGCCGGTGCGGTGCCAGAGATAGATCATGTACGCCAGCACCGGCACGCCCGGCAGCAGCAGCCACGGCGCCTTCCGCCACCCCTTCGGGGCACGCAGCCCGTTGCGCGCGACGAGGAACTGCACGACCAGCCCGAGGACGAGGAAGAGCCCGGAGATGCGGATGGACGAGGCGAAGGCGGCGCAGACGGCGGCGGCCTCCCACCGGCCCTGGCGTGCCAGCAGCCACGCGGGGATGGCCAGCGCGAGGAACAGCGCCTCCGTGTAGCCGGCGAGCAGGAACACCGCGAACGGGCTGCAGAAGAACGCCAGCACGGTCCAGTGGCCGCTGCCCTCCCGGTACGACTCGCTCAGCCGCGACAGCGCCACCGCCACGACGGCGCTCGCGACGAACGAGATCAGGACGAGGGCGAGCCTCAGGTCCGGGATGACCACCTGCACGGCGCGCAGCAGCAGCGGCAGGCCCGGGAAGAACGCGACGAGCCGCGGCGAGTCATGGTCCTCCGGCCGGCCGTCGTAGCCGTACCGCGCGATGTCCATGAAGTTGTAGGAGTCGTACCGGTTGAACCGGTCGAGGATCGGGTCCTCCGTGCGGCCGGGCGCCGCGAGTATCAGATAGATGTAGCAGGCGATCTGCCAGAAGAACCAGATCAGCAGGGCCGTGCGGTCGCTCGGCCGGCCGAGCCACCACACCGCCCGCCATGTCCGGCCCGAGTGCGGCCCCGCCTGCTCGCCGGTCGCCGTGCCGCCAGAGCTGTCCACGGACGTCATCTTCTCCGACGCCTCGTCCGCGCCCTGCTCCCGGGCGGTCCCGGCCTGCTGGATCTCCGTCACGAGCACCTATGGAATACGCCACGGCAGTTCATGCCAAGTGGCGAGCGCCCCCGGGATACGTCCCGATGCCTGGAAATACGGATATGCGCTGCTCAGCGCCTCCCGGCCCGTGAAACTTTCACCGACGGCCTCCCGGGCGCCACGGGCTTCCGCCGCCTGTCGGACCGGCCAGCTACCATCGGATCCAGCGAGGGGACCGCCGGAGATCGTCCCGGCGATCGGGTGCCCCCGGAGGGCATCGGCCGGGGTTCGGCCGTCGCCCACTCCGGCCGCCCGACCGGCCGGACAGGCGAGAAGCCGTCCTCTCCAGAGGACGGAGGAGTCACTGCCGCGTGTACTGGGACGGGTTCACTGCGATGGAGCGCGACGTGCGCGCCGTCGTCGGCGACCCCCGGTGGACGCTGCTCCCCCCGCTCGCACGGGCGCACACCCTGGCCCAGCGGGCGCTGGTCACCTCGGACGGCGCGTGGTGGCTGTTCGGCGCGCACGCCCGCTGGTATCGCCTGGACCGCGTCGACGGCCGCTGGCACCTGTCGGCGCCGCCGCTGCACCCGGCCGTACGCACCGCCGCCCGGCCGCACCCGCCGGACGTCGCGATCCCGCCGGCGCTGATCCCCGCCGGGCCCGACTTCGCCTACGACCGCGGGTCCACCCAGGCGTTCGTCGGCCCGGACGTGCCGCACGAGATCACCGAACGGCTCCGCGCGCTGCTCCTGGCCCACCGCGGGCTGCGGCGGGAGGACTTCCCCCTCGGCGACAGCGTCTACCGCGAGATCTTCGCCCGCGACGTGGCCGCGACGGTGGCGGCCGTGTGGGGCACGATCATGTGGTGCGCCTACGCGCCCGCCTTCGACGGCAACGAGGTCATGCTGTCGATGTTCGGCGAGTTCCTGGCCCGGCCCCTGCCCGGGGACGACTGGGTGCGCTGGCTGCCCATGGGGTCGCTCGACGCGCTCGTGGCCCTGTACGCCGAGCGGATGCGCTCCGGCGCCGGGGACGCCGGCCTGCGCCTCGCCGGGCTGATGGCCGAGACGGCCACGGTGCTGCGCGCCGACCCCCGGTTCCGGCCGCGGGCCGACGCGCTGATCGCGATGGCCGAGCCGCTGCTCACCAGCCCCTGGCTGGACCAGCACGCCTTGCCCGGCGGCGCCGTGCGGCAGGCCTGGCTGGCGCGCTGCCCCCCGCACCTCGTCTCCGCCACGCTCCCGGAGTGGGCGCCGGGCGAGCACTTCCGGCACACCCTGTACGACCTCGTCGAGGCCCTGGGCTACACGGCCGCCCGGGGGATGGATCCACGGGCCGTGGCGGCCGCGCTGCTCGCCGCCGACGTGGCCGGCGTGTGCGGCGTGTCCGAGCCCGCCTGGGCGGCGCCGGGCAGTTCACAGACCGCGCAGGTGGTCACCGCGCTGTATCCGTGGATGGACGACGAACTCCGGCAGGCCCTCTATCTCGCGCTCACCGATCCCGCCCATCCGCTGCGGGGCTGCTGGCCGGCCGGCGGCGAACTCCCTCCGGGGCTGGTCCCGCCGGACCGGGAGACGGCCGCCGCCCTGCTCGGCTCCGCGTACGCGACCGGGCTGGCCTGGTGCGCCCTGACGGGCACACCCGCGCCCACCGTGGGTTTCCCGGTGTGCGCCGCGGTCGTGCAGTGCCTGATCCACCAGCGCGACGATCCGCGCCCGCAGGAGGCGGCGGAGCACGGGCGCGACCTGGAGGAGTCCGGGAGCTGGCTGTTCGAAACTTCTAATTCGGATATTTCGTCCTTACCTCCGCTTTAGCAATCCCTTCCCCTCATCACCGTCTTTTTCATCGAATCGTGATCTCGGTATCGGGGAAATGGTCCCGGAGGGACGAGGGACGACGGCCGGAATGGTCACGATGGGCCATGTCGCGGGAAGGTACCCGGACGTAACCTCGTGATGGGTGTGGGCTGCGGAAGGAAGGACGACGCGGTGGGGCACGACGACCTGGACTCTCGGGTCCACGACCGTGTCGCGTTGGACGAGATCGCGCTCTACGCCGAGGTGCTGGAGGCCGTGAACATCACGGAGAACCGACTGACCTTGGAAGAGCTCGACAACGCGCTCGGATTGCGGACTTCGGCGAGCCGCTGAAGGCATTGAGAGCACGGACCGTCCCGGGTACCCGATGGGGCCCGGGACGGTTGCTCAACCGGAAGATCCGTTCAACTGACAGGGATCACGACCTGACGAGCCGGGCGATGGCCGCCGAGGCCTCCTTCACCTTCTCGCCCGCCTCCGGGCCTCCGCTCTTGACCGCGTCGGCGACGCAGTGGGCGATGTGGTCCTCCAGCAGGCCGAGCGCCACCGCCTGGAGAGCGCGGGTGGCCGCCGAGACCTGGGTGAGGATGTCGATGCAGTAGGCCTCCTCGTCCACCATCCGCTGCAGCCCCCGGATCTGTCCCTCGATCCGGCGCAGGCGGGTGAGGTAGGCCTGTTTGTCCCCGCTGTACCCGTGCATCCTTCAACGATACCCGTTACCGGTATTCAGCGGGCGCCGCTCCGATCCGGCGGGTAGGGCGGGTGCTCCAGGGAATGCCTCCATGGACCGGCTCATAGCGACCCTGGAGTCGCGATGGGAACACAGGCTGTCCTCCGTACGCTGCCGTTCGCCGCCATGGCGGCGGTGGTGGTCCTCGACCTGCTCGCCGGGCCCACCCTGGGCCTGCTGCCGTTGCTGACCCTCGGGCCCGCGTTCGCCGCGGTGACGGGCGGCACGCGCCACACTCTGCTGGCCGGGCTGGTCGCGCTCGTCCTGGCCGTGCCGATCGCCTACTACGATCGTCTGCTCGGCGGCCCGGTGATCACGATCACGCTCGTCGCGATCGTCGGGGTGACCGCGGCCGCCGTACTGGCGTGCCGGCTCCGGGCCGAGGGCGAGCGCACGCTGGCGAACGTCCGCCTCGTCGCCGAGGCGGTCCAGCGCGTGCTGCTGCGCCCGGTGCCCCGCCACGCGGGCGATCTGCGCATCGCCCTGTCCTACACGTCCGCCACGGCGGAGGCCCGCATCGGCGGCGACCTGTACGACATCACCAGGGGACCCGGCGGTGTCCGGCTGATCGTCGGCGACGTGCAGGGCAAGGGCCTGGAGGCCGTGGAGACGGCGGCCTCGGTGGTCGGCGCCTTCCGGGAGGCCGCCTACGACGAGCCGACGCTCGCCGCCGTCGGCCAATGCCTGGAGGACCACCTCGCGCGGCGGCTCGGCGGGGAGAAGTTCGTCACCGCCGTGCTCGCGGAGGTGCACGAGGACGAGATCGAACTGCTCAACTACGGCCACCCGCCGCCTCTGCTGCTGACGGGCGACGGCCGCAGCCGCCGGCTCGAACCACGCGAGGAGACGCCGCCGCTCGGCCTTGTCGCGCTCGCCCCCACCGGGCCGCGGCCGTACGGGTGCGCGTTCCGCCAGGGCGACCGGATCCTCTTCTACACCGACGGCGTGATCGAGGCGCGGGGCCGGGACGGCGCCTTCTATCCCCTGGAGGACCGGGCGCCCCGCCTGCTCCGGGGCGGCGACGACCCGCAGATCACGCTCGACCTGCTGGAACACGACCTGGTCGCACACGTCGGCGGGCCCCTCACCGATGACGCCGCCATGCTGCTCGTCCGCAGGGAACACCCCTGACGGCCTGGCCGGGGCATCGTTTGCCATGTGCAATCATTGACGGACAGTTCTGGCCCCAGCCGTACGGCGACGGCCGGATCGCAGGGCCAGGTGGGCAGGGGCGAGCACGAGTGGAACCGGGAAGGCACGGACAGCCCGACAGCTTCTCCATGCTCACTGTTCTGGACGAGAACGTCGTGATCATCAGGATGTTCGGCGACCTGGATCTGGTCGCCGCCCCCTCGCTGCGTGCCTGCCTGGCCGAGGCGGTCGGGTTGCGCACCCCGCCCCGCATCGTGGTCGACGCCGAAGGGCTCAGATTCTGCGACTCGACCGGGCTGAGCGTCCTCATGGGGGCCCTGAGCGCCGTCAGGGCGGCCGGCGGGCGCCTGGCGCTCAGCGGCGCCCACGGGCGCTTCGCCCGGATGCTCCGGATCACCGGCCTCGACTCGGAGCTGCCGATCCACGACACCCCCACCGACGCCGCCGCCCACCTCGCCCGGCCCGGCGGCGCCTAGTTGACGCAGTCCTGGGTCTTGAGGCTCAGGGCCAGCTGGTAGACCTTGCCGCCGCGCGACAGCAGGAAGACGTAGTCGGCCCTGCGGTTGCCGGGGACCGTTGTGACGGGGTAACCGCTGGCGGCCGTCCTGAGATGCGGATAGGCCTTCTCCACCTGCCTGCGGGTGGAGCCGATCCCGATGCCCTCGGGGGTCCTGACGCCCCTGGGCGCGAAGATCACGGCGACGCCGCGCTTCTTCGAGATGAACAGGCCGGCCCCGTCCGCGCCGGTCGGGTGCGCCCTCAGGTCCCAGCCCGAGCAGCCGCCCCCGCCGCCGAACTTCTTGACGACCCTGCGGGTCTTCTGGGCCTGCTTGGCGCTCATCCCCAGCGTCACGCCGCCGTAGCCGTACGGCCCCAGCCTGCCGGCGGCGCCGCCGGAGGCGCTCCCAGCGGCATTCACCGCGGCGCTCACGGGGGCGCTCGGCGCCGCACTCGCGGACGTGGCGCCGACCGGCGCGACGCCCATGGCGAGGACCGCCACCGCCACCGCCACCGGGCGCCCCAGACGCGCAGCCGTGTTCGTCATCCCGCTTTCCTCCCGATCCCCCTGGTCGTCGTCCGCCCTAGCATCACGCCGGGCTCTTGCGGCCCGGTTGCGGCCCACTGGGGAGCGGCGGCGCGATCAGGTCATGCGGAAGACCGGGCCGCGCGGGATGAACGGCAGGAAGGCCCCGGCCGGGATGAGGAACGCGTGCTCGCGGCGGATCCGGACCACGTCGCACTCGCCGTCGGTGATGACCAGGATCGGGCCGTCCCCGGGAAAGTCCTCGGCCCGTTCGAGCAGGTCGACGCCCGGCTGGAGGATCGTCCCGCCGCGCCCCCGCACGCGTACCCGGCCGGCGATGTCCTCCACGAGCAGGTAGCCCGCGTCGTAGGCGACGGCGTCGCAGAACACGACCCGGGCGCGCGCCACGTCCCGCGCGGTCGCGTACGAGGCGACCGCGCCCAGCGCCTTGCCCAGCAGCCGCACCTTCATGGACCCCGAGGTGTCGAGCACGACCCCGAACGTGGCGCGGCGCACCGCCTCCTCGGGCCGCAGCCAGCCGGGGCGGGGGATGCCGGGCGTCGCGGACTGGCGGCGGGAGGCCCGGGCGTAGGACCTGCGCCGTTCGACGGCGGGCACGTGCTCCTCGAACCAGCGCGCGAGCGCGGCGTCCCAGGGCAGCGGCGGGTGGTCGAGGGCCCGGATCTCCTGCTCCAGCCCGGCCGGCAGCAGGCCCCTGCCCCCGTTGTGGTGGTAGGCGAGCCCGGTGACGAGGGCGTTGCGGTAGTACTCGTCGAGGTCCACGTAGCGTCCGGGGACGCCGGGACGCGGCAGCGGCTCGCCGATCACGTCGCCCAGACCGCGCCCGCGCAACGTGGCGAGCTTGCGCAGGCGACGCCCGTCGCGCACGATCCGGTCGTAGACGGCCTCGCAGGACAGCCCGTGCAGCGCCGGATCGTGGAGCAGCCCCTCGGGCATCTCGCCCACACCCATCTCGACCAGCCAGCCGTTGACCACGAAGTCGCAGGCGACGTTCCACACGTAGGGGTCGCGCGGGCCCGCCCGCTCGCCGTGGCGCAGCGCCGCGTGGAGCATCTCGTGGGCCAGCACGAACCGCCACTCCTCGGTGGTCATCGAGACCAGCGGGTTGACGTAGATCTCGGCGGCCTCGGCGTTGACCGCGGCCACCGAGATGTCCCAGCCCCGGGCGAGGTCGACGTCCGCCACGATCGTCATGCCCGCCGCGAGCGCGCCCAGCAGGGGGTACGACGACACGAACCAGCCGAGGGCGTGGTCCCACGGCTTCTTCACCGGGCTCGCGGCCGAGGGGCGCACGCCTCCGGCCACCTCGATCGCCGTCGTCGCCGCGGCGGAGACTCCGACCGCGAACGCCCCCTGATGGTCGCTCTTGTCGGCCGTCTCGGCACTGCCGACGAAGAAGTCGGGGAAGACCGGCACGTCGAACTCCGCGGGCACCCCTGATGTGCGCCACATCGCGGCCAGCGTCCGTTCGTCTTGGGGCGGGAAGACCGGCGGCAGCGGCTCCGGCGCGCGGCCGATCTTGAGGGTGGCGAGGAACCGGTCGACGCCCAGGCAGCAGGCGGCCAGGTACGGATGACGGGGAGCGCGCCGCGGCGGCCCTCCGCGTGGGCTCTCCTCCCTGTCCAGGTCGTCGGGCTCGGCCTCGCGGGGATCCAGGTGCCCGAACCCCGCGTGCAGCAGGCAGTGCGCGAACACCCACGCCCACTCACCCGGCTCGGCCCGCACGCGCGGATGGTGACGCACGCCGCCGCCCGGCGTGATGCAGGCCCACCGGTCGTGCGGCAGCTCGCCGTCCTCCGCCGTGTACAGGTATCCGCCGAGGGGACGGAACAGCGGGTGGGAGCGCACCTGCTCCCAGCCCTTCTCGACGGCGTCGCGCCAGGGGTCTGACTTCTGCTTCCTGCGTGCCACGGCGGCCCGGACCCGTCAGCTCCGCGCGGCGGCCAGGCGCGGCAGGTCGCGGCCGACCTCGACCAGGAACCACGACGGCAGCACCGGCGCGCCGTCGTCGCCCGCCGCGATGACGAGCTGCGCGCATTCGAGCGAGATCTCCGCCAGCTCGACGAGCAGGCTCTTGGTGCGGAAGGCGAGCTGCCGTCCGGCGGGCGAGGCGTGGTTCTTCGACTGCGGCAGCTCCTTGACCAGCCGGGCGCGGAAGGTCTCGGACAGGAAGTACAGCAGGTCGCGGTCCTCCGGCCGGCGCGGCCACCCCGCGTCTCCCTTGATCACGGCGTCGAGGTCGTACGCGTGCCGCACCGTCTTGACGTACGCCCGGAAGCCCGAGGCGTGCGCGACCGAGAGCGCGCCGTAGGCCAGCACGCCCAGCGTCTCGTCGTCCAGCCGGTCGCCGTAGGAGTGCATGGCGTCGGACAGCATGTGCCAGCCGCGGGGGGAGGAGAACGGCTCCTCGGTCTTCGGCGGCGCGCTCCACAGGTGGTCGGGGCGCTGCACGAGATAGTCCACGACCCACCGGTGGATGCCGTTCGCGGCCGCCCAGCTCAGCCAGTCGTCGGCCGAGGCCCGGAGGTGCACGTGGATCATGCGGTTGACCAGCGCGGACGGCATGGGCCTGGCCAGCGCGTTGTCGACCGCGCGGTTTCCGGCGCCGATCACCACCGAGCCCGCCGGCAGTTCGTACGCCCCGATGCGCCGGTCGAGGATGAGCGAGTAGAACGCCTTCTGGACCTCCGGGGACGAGGCGTTGAGCTCGTCGAGGAACAGGCAGTACGGCTCGTCCCGCGCGATCGTCTCCGGCGGGGCGAACCGGCTGCGGTCGCCGACGATCTGCGGCACGCCGATCAGGTCTTCCGGGGCCAGTTGCGTGCCGAGGAGCGTCACGCACTCGAGGCCGAGAGAGTCGGCGAACGACCGGACGAGCGAACTCTTGCCGATGCCCGGCGCACCCCAGAGGAAGACCGGTCGCACGACGGCGACGTGCAGCAGCACCTCCGGCAGCTGCGCGGGAGTAACGGTCAGGGTCGCCTGCATGCCCCAAGATTCGCAAAACGCGCACAGCCGCCGCATCTGATTAAGGCCGCGGGCGCTCCCCCGTCCGGAGCGGTTGGCCGGCTCCCGACGGTGACGCGCCGGGACCCCGTTCAGGAGTGCGCCCTCGTCAGGGGCGGGAGCGCAGGCCGTACATGAGCTCTTCCCAGCGGACCGCGACGGCGGGCGCGGCGTGCGCGGACGCGCTCTCCAGCGCCCCGGCCGCCAGCTTCATGCGGCGGCGTTCGTCGTCGACGAGCGCGAGCAGCGCGCAGGCGAACGACTCGGCGTCGCCGCCCTCCCCCTCCTGTACGAGCACGCTGTCGCGGTCCGGGCGGAGGAACTCGGCGGGCCCGCGGGACCCGGCGAAGCCCACGACCGGCACTCCACAGCTCAGCGCCTCGAGGACGGTCATGCCCAGCACCTCGTGCCGGGACGGCACCGCGACGATGGACGCCTTGGCGAACTCGCCGGGCAGGTCGGGGGTGACGCCCATGAAATACACGTGGTTGTGCAGGTCGAGGTCGCGGACGAGGGCGCGCAGCCGCCGCTCCTCGGGGCCCCCGCCGTACAACCGCAGCCGCCAGTCGGGCCGCTTGTCCGCGACGATCGCGAAGGCCCGCACGAGCTGGTCGTACGACTTGCCGGCCACGAGCCTGCCCCCGGCGCTGACGATCCGGTTGTCCATGCGGGAGCGCGGCCAGGGCCCGGCGGGCAGGGCGTCGGGGATGGCGTGGACCGACAGGTCGTCGTCGAGCAGCCGTACCCACTCGTCCCGCCGGGCGGCGGTGCTCGCGACCACGGCGTCGAGGCGGGGATAGAAGCGGCGCACCGGGGCGGGCACCGACGGCCTGCCCCACTCCCTGGCGATGCGGACGACGTCTCGCGGTGCGTACCGTGCGGCCTGGACGCTCAGCGACGGGCGGGTGGTGACCAGGACGTCGGCGCGCAGGCCGCGCAGCATCCGCCAGAGCGCCACCTCGGTGCGCACCTGCCCGCGAGGCAGCAGGTGGTGGACACCGGGCCGGGCGTCCACGAGCCAGCGCAGCGTCACCCGGCGGTCGACCGGGAAGAAGGGGTTCTCCCGGGTGCGCCGGACGCTCACGACCTCCACCTCGTGCCGTGAGGCCAGCCCTCCTGCCAGGTTCAGCATCGCCCGCACGTCGCCGCGCATGCCGTACGCCGAGGGAAGCAGGAAGGCGATCCTCACGCTCCCACCTCCAGCAGCAGTTCGTCGCCGGAGGTGAAGCTGGGCCGGATCGGCACGCCGTCCACGAGCGTCCGGGGATAGTGGACGCGGCGGCGTTTTCCCTCGACGTCGTCGAGCCGGGCGCCCAGCGGCAGGGCGCCGTCGACGCCGTCGACCTCCAGATAAGGCTCCCAGGAGCCCTGCGAATCGGGGGTGGCCTCCACCACGTCGCACAGCGAGAGCGCGGCATGGAAACGGACCCCCTGGACGGTGGCAGCGACCCGCACGGTCGTGGCCGGATCGCTGTGCCCGCGATCGCCGTGACCCCGATCGCCGTGACCCCGAGCGCCGTGACCCGAATCGCTGTGGCGCAGCGCGAGAGTGGCGTGGCGGTGCTGGTCGTCGTCGTCCAGGCCGGTGTAGGCCAGCAGCCCGGTCACCTCGAAGCGCCCCTCGCGGAACCACACCGCGCGGACGTCGGCGACGGGCTCCGCCGGGTCTATCTTCAACGCCAGAAAGCCGTTGCGCGTGCGGTAGGCCCGGTAGGCCAGCGTCCGACGCCCCAGCGCGTACGCGTCGAGGCGGTCGAGCGAGAAGCCGGGATCGACGCTCTGGATACGGACGCGCACGCCGTCCTGTTCGAGGTAGGCGTCCCAGCGTCCCGGACCGAGGTCGAGGGGCGCGAGGGAGACCGCGACGCTGGCGTCCCCGGTGCGCCCGCCGGTCGCGCCGAGGGTCACCTGCCGTTCCTCACCCGCGCCCCGACGGCGCAGGACCAGGCGGGCGCCGTCCGCCAGGGGCTCGGCGATGGCCAGACGCAGGGAGAGGACGTCGGCCAGGGTGACCTCCGCATCGGTGACGACCACACCCACCGTCCAGCCCCCTCCCCGTCGATTGAGCCAACGTTGAGGTTACCGTGATTTTCCTGTTATGTGGAGAAAGCCTTTGTCACTCTTTCGTGAAACACGGTTCATTCCATCGCCTTGACCATAGATTTCGACAAATAGTTCACACCCATGGCAAAGAAGGCTTTACCCCTGCTTGATGGATTTGATCAGAAGCTGGGCGACGTCGACGACCTCGAGCGACTCCTTGGCCTGACCCGCGTTCTTCTTCTCGTTGATCGCGTCGCCGAGCATCACCAGACAGAACGGGCAGGCGGTCGAGACGGTGTCGGGATCGGTGGTCAGCGCCTCGTCCACGCGCTCGGTGTTGATGCGCTTTCCGATCCGCTCTTCCATCCACATCCGCGCGCCGCCGGCGCCGCAGCAGAAACCACGGTCCTTGCAGCGGTGCATCTCCTGGGTCTGGACGCCGGGCACCTTGGCCATGATGTCGCGCGGCTGGGCGTAGACCTTGTTGTGCCGGCCGAGGAAGCACGGGTCGTGGTAGGTGATCTTCTCCTCGATCGGGGTGATCGGGGTGAGCTTGCCCTCCTCTACCAGGTGCGCCAGCAGCTGCGTGTGGTGCACGACCTCGTAGGTGCCGCCGAGCTGCGGATACTCGTTGGCCAGGGTGTTGAAGCAGTGCGGGCAGGTGGCCACGATCTTCTTGACCCCGGCCTCGTTGAGGGTCTCGATGTTCTGCTGGGCGAGCATGTTGAAGAGGAACTCCATGCCCAGGCGGCGGGCCGGGTCACCGGTGCAGGCCTCCATCGGGCCGAGCACGCCGAACTTCACCCCGGCGATGTGCAGCAGCTCCGCGACGGCCTTGGTGGTCTTCTTGGCCCGGTCCTCCAGCGCGCCGGCGCAGCCGACCCAGAACAGGTACTCCACGTCCTCGGGCATCTTCTCGTCCACGATGGGGACGTCGAAGTCGAGTTCCTCGATCCACTCGGCGCGCTTCATCTCGGACATGCCCCAGGGGTTGCCCTTGTTCTCCAGGTTCTTGAGCATCACCCCGGCCTCGGACGGGAACGACGACTCGATCATCACCTGGTAGCGGCGCATGTCGAGGATGTGGTCGATGTGCTCGATGTCGACCGGGCACTGCTCCACGCACGCGCCGCAGTTGGTGCACGACCACAGCACGTCGGGGTGGATGACCCCGTCCTCGCCCACGAGGGGCTTGTCCAGCAGGGCCAGCACGTCCTCGGAGAAGCTCTCCTTCTCCTTCTCCCCGGCCAGCAGGTACGGCGCGACCGCGAACGCGTGGTCACGCTGGTCCAGGATGAGCATCTTGGGCGACAGCGGCTTGTCGGTGTTCCACGCCGGGCACTGCGACTGGCAGCGGCCGCACTCGGTGCAGGTGTAGAAGTCGAGGAAGCCCTTCCAGCTCGTGTCGGTGATCTTGCCGCGGCCGAACACGTCCGTCTCGGGGTCGGCCTCCTCGAAGTCGAGCACCTTGCCGTCGCTGCGCATCGGCTGGGCCGGGCCGAGGCCGTCGGGGCGGCGGGAGAACAGCACGTTCAGCGGCGCGGTGAAGATGTGCAGGTGCTTGGAGTTCACCACGAAGACCAGGAACACCAGCATGACGCCGATGTGCAGCAGCAGGCCGATCTCCTCCAGCACCTCGCTGGAGGGCAGGATCTTCGCCACCGCCTCGGAGGCGAACGCCCCCGAGGAGTAGGGGAGGTTGCCGGTGTTGACCGCCGCGCCGCGGAACAGGAACATCGTCCAGATCACGTTGAAGATCATGAAGAGCGTGAACCACGCCCCGCCCAGGTGCGACCCGGAGAAGCGGGAACCGCGGCCCAGCTTCTTGGGCGAGTTCTTGATCCGGATCGCGGTGAAGGCGATCAGGCCGAGCAGCGCGGCCACCGCGATGAAGTCCTGCAGGAAACCCAGCACCGGCCAGGTCCCGATCAGCGGGATGTGGAAGTCCGGCTTACCGGTGATCGCGCCCTGGATGAGCGCGCCGTAGGCCTCCAGGTAGACCGTGGCCAGGATGAAGAACGCCCACATCACGAAGAAGTGCGCGGTGCCCGACGGCGTCCACTTCAGCAGCTTGCGCTGGCCGAAGACCTCGACCAGCTGCGCCTTGGCCTCGGCGCCGGCGTTCTCCCTGGCGTGCTCGATCCGCTCCGGGGCCGGCTGGCCGCTGCGGGCGAGCCGGTAGAGGAACAGCACGCGACGGCCCGCCAGCGCGACCGCCACCGCGGTCGCGACGAGGCCCACTATCGCTACCCAGAGCACGAGTCCCTCCCAAGTCGAACGTCGGCGGCCAGCCTAGGGGCGCGGCGCTTCGCGGGGGCGGCCGAATCCCGCCCTGTGGATAACGCCTACGCTTCCCGAATGGTACCGGCGAGTAACTTATCCTGCGTCACACTCGGCGAGTGGTTCTGGTCACCGCGGTTCCCGCCGACGGCACGATACTAGAACAAAGCTCTATAAGAGGGTATGCGAGGGATGTCCCAACCTATCCGGCCAGGTAACGCTGCACGGTCGGGGCCAGCAGCGCGACGAGCTCCTCGAGGTCGGCGGAGGCCATCGGTTCGAACCTGAGGATGTACCGCGTCATCACCACGCCGAACAGCTGCGCGAAGGCGGCCTGCATCCGCAGCGGCGGAACGTCCAGCGCCTCGCCCACCCGGCCGAGGACGGCCGTCGTGAAAAACTCCCGCACCATGCCGACGGCCTGCTCGTTCACCATCGCCGTCCGCACCAGCCCCAGCAGCGGCTCTCTGGCCGCCGGGTCGGCCGTCATCGTCAGGATGAAGCGGACGAGGCGCTCGCCGACCTCCTCACGCGGTCCCGACAGGATGAGGGGAAGCGCCGACGAGGGGTCCATCGGCAGCCGCATGGCCGCGACGAACACCCCTTCCTTGCTGTCGAAGTAGTGGTGGACGAGGGCCGGGTCCACACCGGCCTCGCGGGCGATGCCGCGAATCGTGGCTTTGTCGAACCCCTTCTCGGCGAAGACCCGGCGCGCCGAGGCCAGGATCTCGCCACGCGTGTCCGCCGCACCCGGGCGCCGCCCGGGCCGCCGCCCAGGTCGCCGCGTGCCGCCCGAGACCTCCGGCACCTCTGTCGTCACATCGCTCCCCGCCGGCCCCTACGGCCCACCACGAGATACACACGCATGGGAACGGTCAGTCGCCCGTCGGGGAAGACCCGGCCGAGCTCGGCGCGCTCCCGGGCGAGCAGTTCCGTCGCCACACCGCCCTCCATGCTCGCGATGTACGAGTGCGAGCGCAGGTCGGTCAGGAAGTCCTCCAGCGGCACCGATCTGGTCCAGTCGACCCAGGTCTCGGCGACGGACAGACCCGCGTCGGACATCGCCGCGGCCATCGGCGGCATGCTCCATCCGGGCAGCACGGGCCCGATGTAACCGGGGCACGATTCGGCGAGCCGCACCTGGTTGGCCGCCAGCCAGTCCGCCTTGCCGGGGTCCACCGTGTTCCACCAGCCCGCGACCGCGCCGCCGTCGCCCACCACCCGTACGGCCTCGGCCACCGACAGCGCGGGGTCCAGCCAGTGCCACGACTGGGCGTACGTCACCAGGTCGGCCGCGCCCGCCCGCAGGGGCAGGTCGTTCCCGTCGGCCAGCAGCGCCGGGCAGTCCGTACGGACACGCAGGCGCGCCAGCATCAGCTCCCCGCGGTCCACGGCGACGACACGGGCGCCGCGGTCGAGCAGGCCGCGGGTCGAGATGCCCGTGCCCGCTCCGACGTCGATCACGGTCGCCCCGGCGAGCCGGATCCCCGACAGGGTCTCCAGCGCGAGGTAGAGGGCCTCCGGGTAGTGCGGCCTGGCCGCGTCGTACTCCTGGGAGACGCGGTCGAAGACCCGGTGGCTGTCGGCGAGCCGTTCGTTCATGAGGCCGTCGACGAGGCGGCGAAGTGGAGCCTCGCGAAGGCGAGCGCCTCGGTCAGGTCCTCGATGCGCTCGGAGCGGCTCGTGGCCTTGCGCGTGTTGATCTCCAGCACGACCAGCCCCTGGTATCCGTTGCCGGCCAGGCGCTCCAGGATCGGCGCGCAGGGCTGGGACCCCCGGCCCGGCACCAGGTGCTCGTCCTTGTTGGTGGTGCCCACGCCGTCCGCCAGGTGCAGATGGGCCAGCCGGTCGCCCAGCTTGGTCGCCATCTCCATCGCGTCGGTGCCGGACACCGCCGTGTGGGACAGGTCGAGCGTCACGTCGGGGAAGTCGTAGTCGATGGGGTTCCAGTCCGGCGCGTACGGCACGACCTCGTTGCCCCTGGCCCGCAGCGGGAACATGTTCTCCACCGCGAAGACGACGTCGGTCTCCTCGCGCATCCGGGCCAGGCCCTTCTCGAACTCCCTGGCGTAGTCGCGCTGCCAGCGGAAGGGCGGGTGGACCACGACGGTCTGCGCGCCCAGCCGCTCGGCCGCCTCGCGGGCCCTGCGCAGCTTCATCCACGGATCGCGGCCCCACACCCGCTGGGTCACCAGCAGACAGGGCGCGTGCACGGCCAGGATCGGAATCTGGTAGTGGTCGCGCAGCCGTTGGAGGACCTCGACGTCCTGACTGACCGGGTCCTGCCCGACCATGATCTCTACGCCGTCGTACCCGAGCCTGGCGGCCAGCTCGAAGGCGTCCGGCGTACGCTCCGGGTACACCGACGCCGTCGACAGCGCCACCTTGCCGCTGGGCACGCGGATGTCACTCATGAGGCCAGCCTCCCCTGGCGGCCCCCGGGCACGTTCCAGTCCCGTGGCCGTGGCCGTCCGTTCGCTCCCTGCGCCCGTTCACGGATCCAGCCTAAGCCGCACCCGCGCCGTGCGCCGCTTCGCCACAATCAACTACCCAAGGTCGCGAACTAATGTGGGCGCCATGGCACGGATCGTGAGCGGGGCGGTGCCCAGCCCGAACATCTGGAACACTCCCCAGATCTACGAGCTGGAGAACCTCGCCGTGGGACCCGCGGGCGCGGCCGAGGCGGCGATGCGGGCCGTACGGCCCTGGGACGGCGCGACGGTGGTCGAGATCGGCTGCGGCGCGGGCTTCCACCTGCCCGCGCTCGCCGCGTCCGCCGGGCGGGTCGTGGGCGTCGAGCCGCACGGCGGCCTGGCCGCCGCGGCCGCCGCCCGCTGCGCGCCGCTCCCCAACGTCACGGTCCGTACGGGCACCGCCCAGGCGCTGCCCCTGCCCGACGCCTCGGCCGACGTGGCGATCGCGCGCTGGGCGTACTTCTTCGGGCCGGGCTGCGAGCCGGGGCTGCGCGAGCTGGCACGGGTGCTGCGCCGGGGCGGCGCGGCCTTCGTGGTGGACGTGGACGCCGCACGCGGCGACTTCGGCCGCTGGTTCCGGCGGTCGCTGCCGTCCTACTCCCCCGACGCCGTGGAGCGCTTCTGGTCCCGGCAGGGCTGGCGGCGCGAGGAGCTCGACCTGCGGATGACGTTCCGGTCCAGGGCCGACCTCGAGGCGGTGCTGCGCATCGAGTTCACGCCCGAGGTGGCCGGCGAGGCGCTGCGCGAGATCGACGGCCTGGAGATCGCCTACCCGAACGTCCTGCGCTGGCGGGAATTCTGAGCGCGACGCTTGACCTTGTCGTTGGCGTCAAGCTTTACCGTCGTGTCCCGTACGAGGGCCGCAGCGGGCGGACGAGGCCGAGGAGGGGCCGATGCGGATCGGCGAGCTGGCCCGGCGCACGGGAGTGAGCACCCGGGCACTGCGCTACTACGAGCAGCGGGGGCTCATCCGGTCGCGCCGCTCGGCGAACGGATACCGCGAGTACGACGAGTCGGACGTCCGGATCGTCACCGAGATCCGGGGGCTGATGTCGGTCGGTTTCACGCTGGACGACGCCCGGCCGTTCGTGGACTGCCTGCGGTCCGGCCATCCGTCCGGGAGCTCCTGCCCCGAGTCGGTCGCGGTCTACCGGCGCAAGCTGGCCGAGATCGACGACCAGATCCGCGACCTGCTGGCCCGCCGGTCCGAGGTGGCCGCCCAGTTCGCCGAGGCGTGCCCCGGCTGCCTGTTGCCACGACGAGGAGAATCATGATCACGCTGACCGCGGAGAACTTCGACGAGCAGGTGCTGCGCAGCGACAAGCCGGTGCTGGTGGACTTCTGGACCGACTGGTGCCCGCCCTGCAAGATGATCGCCCCGATTCTCGAGGAGATCGCCGCCGAGTACGGCGACCGGCTGACGGTCGCCAAGATCAACGCCGACGAGCACCAGGAGATCGCGCAGCGTTACGACATCCTGGGCTTCCCCACGCTCAACCTCTATCGGAACGGCGAGGTGGTCCGGCAGATCAGGGGCGCCAAGCCGAAGCGCCTGCTGCTCGCCGACCTCGCGGGCCACTTCTGACCGGTCTCCGCTGATGCCGAGAGCCACTTATATAAGCGTTGACTTTTATAAGTGGCTCTCGGCATAGTGGGCGCGTGCACGCATTCGACGCACTGGGAGATCCGGTGCGACGCCGCATCCTGGAGCTGCTCTCGCAGGGCGAGCAGACGTCGGGCGCGCTGACCTCGGTCATCCGCGCCGAGTTCGGGATCTCACAGCCGGCGGTCTCCCAGCACCTGCGGGTGCTCCGCGAGTCCGGGCTCACGTCCGTACGCGCCGAGGGCACGCGGCGGCTGTACGCGGTCGATCCCGCGCCTTTGCGGGAGGTCGACGCGTGGCTGGAGCGGTTCCGCGGCTTCTGGGAGCAGCGCCTCGACGCGCTCGGGACCGAGCTGGCGCGGGGGAGACGGGAGCGGCGGCTCAGCGGCGGGGATGCCCACCACACAGCCCACGACACAGCCCACGACACAGCCCACGACACAGCCCACGACGGGCGGACCGACGAGGAAGAGCGGCCATGAGCGACTTCACCGATCTGATCAACCAAGCCCACCGCACGGTCGGCAGGCGCGACCTGCCGGAGGGCGAGGCCCGCACGGTGCTGCTGCGGCGCACCTACGACGCCGGCGTCGAGGACGTCTGGGACGCCTGCACCGACCCCGAGCGGATCGGCCGCTGGTTCCTCCCGGTGAGCGGCGAGCTGAAGCTCGGCGGGCACTACCAGCTCCAGGGCAACGCGGGCGGGGAGATCCTGGCCTGCGAGCCGCCGCGGCTGCTGCGGGTGAGCTGGCTGTTCGGTGAGAACCCCGGCTTCAGCGAGGTCGAGGTGCGGCTGAGCGCGGAGGGCGACGGGCGCACCGTGTTCGAGCTGGAGCACGTCGCGGTGGTGCCGCCGGAGTTCTGGGACCGGTTCGGACCGGGGGCCACGGGCGTCGGCTGGGACCTGGCGCTGCTGGGCCTCGGCCTGCATCTGCGCGGCGAGATGATCGACGACCCCTCGGCGTGGGAGCAGTCGGAGGAGGCGCGGGAGCTCATGAGGCTCAGCAGCGACCTGTGGGGCGAGGCGTACCGGGCCTCCGGCGCGCCGGAGGACGTGGTGACCACCGCGGTCGCCGGCACCACCGGCTTCTACGTACCGGAGAAGCCGGAGAACTAGCCGGATTGTCGGCGGCGCCCGGTAACCTCCGGCAGGTGAGCAAGGCAGCGAAACCGGCGTACCGGTGCGGCGAGTGCGGCTGGACCACGGTCAAGTGGGTCGGCAGGTGCGGGGAGTGCCAGGCGTGGGGCACGGTCGAGGAGGCCGGGGCGCGGCAGGGCGTCCACGTCGTCAAGCCGGGCGCGGTCTCCGCCCCCGCCGTCCCGATCGGCCAGGTGAAGGCGGAGTCCGTCAGCGCGCGGACGACCGGGGTGCCCGAGCTCGACCGCGTGCTCGGCGGCGGCCTCGTCCCGGGCGCGGCCGTGCTTCTCGCGGGAGAGCCCGGCATCGGGAAGTCGACGCTGCTCCTGGAGGCCGCCGCCCGCACCGCCCGGGGCGAGACCGTCCTCTATGTGACCGGCGAGGAGTCGGCGGCCCAGGTGCGCATGCGGGCCGACCGCATCGGCGCGATCGAGGACAGGCTCTACCTGGCCGCCGAGACCGACCTGTCCGCCCTGGTGGCGCACGTCGAGAAGGTGCAGCCGAGCCTGCTCATCGTCGACTCGGTGCAGACGATCGGCTCGGCCGACGCGACCGGAGTGCCCGGCGGTGTGACCCAGGTCAGGGAGGTCGCCGGCAACCTGGTGCGCCTCGCCAAGGAGCGGGCCATGTCCACGGTGCTCGTGGGCCATGTGACCAAGGACGGCACGATCGCCGGGCCCCGGGTGCTGGAGCATCTGGTCGACGTCGTGCTCCACTTCGAGGGCGACCGCAACTCACGGCTGCGCCTGGTGCGCGCGGTGAAGAACCGGTTCGGCCCGATCGACGAGGTGGGCTGCTTCGACCTGCACGAGCGCGGCATCACCGGGATCACCGATCCGAGCGGGCTGTTCGTCTCCCGTCACCCCGAGCCGGTGCCGGGCACCTGCGTCACCGTGACCATCGAGGGCACCCGGCCCATCCCGGCCGAGCTGCAGGCCCTGGTCGGCCCGACCGAGGCTCCCCAGCCCCGCCGCACCTCCTCCGGCCTCGACTCCTACCGGGTGGCGATGGTGCTCGCCGTCATGGAGCGGCGGCTCCACGCCAAGATCGGCAAGTGCGACGTCTTCACGGCGACGGTGGGCGGGATCCGCCTGACCGACCCCGCCGTGGACCTGGCGCTGATGCTGTCGGTCGTGAGCGCGGCCGGCGACCAGGCCCTGCCCGCCGGGCTCGTCGCGCTGGGCGAGGTCGGCCTGGCCGGCGAGCTGCGGCCCGTGCGGGAGGTGCGGCGGCGGCTGGCCGAGGCCGCCCGGCTCGGCTTCACCAGGGCGCTGGTGCCCTCCGGCTCGCTCGAGGAGGAAGGCCCCCGCCTGGAGGCGTCGGCGAGCCGGGGCCGTCTCGTGGCGCTGCGCTCACCGGCCGGCCGTACGACGCCGTTCGCTCCCGGCTTCGAGGTCACGGAGGTGGAGAACGTGTGGGACGCGCTCAACCTCATGCGATGAGCACGTGATCGGCAGTGACACCCGTGAGCACGGCGTGACGCCGGTAAACTCTGTTGCCTGCCCGTCGGCCGTGGTCTCGCCCCCGCGCCCCGAGGGGCTCTCACAGGGCCGTCCGCGGAGCGCCTCGCGGACCTCGCCACGACAAGGGATCGGTAGGACGACGATCTGACGGATACGACCGGGCGAGCCCACTGGGGTGCATGTGCTGGACAACGACAAGGCGATCGACGACCGCAGAAGGGCCGTGCTCGCCTCGCTCGCCCCGGGGACGGCGCTGCGTGACGGCCTCGAGCGCATCCTGCGCGGCCACACCGGAGGCCTGATCGTCCTCGGGTACGACCGCACGGTCGAGGACATCTGCACCGGCGGCTTCACCCTCGACGTCGAGTTCTCCGCGACCCGCCTGCGCGAGCTGGCCAAGATGGACGGCGCGATCGTGCTCGACACGGCCCACCTCAGGATCGTGCGGGCCGCCGTGCACCTCGTGCCCGACCCGGCCATCCCCACCGACGAGTCCGGCACCCGGCACCGTACGGCGCAGCGGGTGGCCAGGCAGACCTCGCTCCCGGTCATCGCGATCAGCAAGTCGATGCGGATCATCGCGCTCTACCTCGACGGCATCCGTCACGTGCTGGAGGAGTCGGCCGCGATCCTGTCCAAGGCCAACCAGGCCCTGGCGACGCTCGAACGCTACAAGAAGCGGCTCGACGAGGTCTCCGGCAATCTGTCGGCCCTGGAGATCGAGGACCTCGTCACGGTCCGCGACGTGGCCGTCGTCGTGCAGCGCCTGGAGATGGTCCGCCGCATCGCCCGTGAAATCGAGGGATACGTCGTCGAGCTCGGCACCGACGGGCGGCTGCTGTCCCTCCAGCTCGACGAGCTGTTCGCGGGCGTGGAGACCGACCGCGTGCAGATCATCCGCGACTACGCGCCGAGCTCGCTCGGCGCCCGGCCGTACGGGGACGCGGACGCCATGCGGGAGCTGGACGAGCTGTCCTCCGGCGATCTGCTCGACCTGTCGAAGGTGGCCCAGATCCTCGGCCACCACGGCGCCGACGCGCTCGACACGCCGGTCAGCCCGCGCGGCTTCCGGCTGCTCACCAAGGTCCCCCGCCTGCCCGGGGCGATCGTCGACCGGCTCGTGAGCCACTTCGGCGGCCTGCAGAAGCTGCTCGCGGCCAGCACCGGCGACCTCCAGGCCGTCGGCGGCGTGGGCGAGACCCGGGCGCGCAGCGTCCGCGAGGGCCTGTCCCGGCTCGCCGAGTCGTCGATCCTGGAGCGCTATCTCTGATCGATGCGCGGCAGGTCGGCTCGATGACCTGCCGGAGCGGCTGAGGAGTGTTCGGTCACGGCGGAGCGAGCACGAGGACGGGAAGGTCGTCGACTTTCATGATCCAGGGGTGAACAGCTTCCAGTGCCCCTCGGAGATGACCTCGACATGGCCGTCGATCACCTTGATGGCGGTCTCATCGTCGATCGCGTACGCCCGATTCGGGAGGCCGGCCGCCCATCTCTCCGCCTCGGCCATGGTGTTCTCCGGCAGGAGTTCGTGATCCAGGTGCGGGAAGATCGAGAAATCGACGACGCCCAGGGCGCTGTCGTCGCCGGAGGGCGACTTCCACTGGACGAAGTCCTCCCCGATACGGGGGGTCATCACCATGCTCCCGGCGCTCAGTCCCGCCCAGACCGTCTCGCTCAGCGACGGCAAGAGATCGGCGAGCCCGGACTGCCGCATCCAGTGACACAGGTACAGCGCGTCGCCGCCGTTCACCAGCAGGACGTCCGCCTCCCGGACCCAGGGGACCCAGCGCTCCGCACCGATGCTGGGCAGCGCGGTGAGCTCCAGCACTCCCACGGACTTCCACCCCAGCTCGCACATGGGCAGGGCGGACTTCCCGCTGATGAAACGCCATGCGCCGACGGGAGTGACCTGGGGGTGCCCGTACGCCGCGGTGGGGATGCAGAGGGCGTTGGACTCGGAGATCGGCTTGCCCAGGAGGTCGACCAGCGCGGTGTGGATGCTCGCGTTCGCGATGCCGGCGGATGTGAGAAGAAGCCGCATGATGCCCTTTCCTGAGCGCTCTGTCGCCGCCCCGCGTCAGAAGCGGTAGTCCGTCTGGCCGAACGGGTCGCCCTTGGCATGGCCGTACGCCTTGTCCGGCCTCACCGCGAAGACCACGACCTGGATATCCGGCCTTCCGGAATCCACGGCACCGTTCTGGACGTCGAGCAGCCGGCGGCCGTCCCGGCGACCGCGATGAAGCTCGGCGAGCCGCCACAGCAGAGCGTCGTCGGTCACCGGCACGGCGCCTCGGCCCGCTCGTCGTTGTAGCGCCGGTCGATACGCTCGCGCGTCGGTCGCACCACACCTCCGACAACTGATTGCAGAATGCAAGTTGTTGAAGTGACGCTAATACGACCGATTGCGAGGTGCAATCAGATTTGACGGCTGACGTACGAGACCCGGCGCATCGGCCGGGATGCCCGGTCAACCTGGCGATCGATGGCGGTCGGACGACGAGAGCCACCGGCAGGAGAATCGCTACAGCCGCTGCGGGCGGCGTACGAGGCCGCGGCGGCCGGCCCCGCCATGCCGCCCGCCTCTCAGCGCCCGCCTCTCAGCGTCCGCCTCTCAGGGTCCTCTCTCAGCGCCCTCTCTCAGCGCAGGTGGAAGACGATCTTCGGGCTCTTGAGCCGGCCCGCGTGCGCCGTCGCGACGTACGTCCCGGGGTCGGCGGGCGACCGCTTGCCCGCGCACGTGCTGCCCGAGCGGTGGCGGTCCCACCGGATGTTCTGGACGTAGGGGATGCCACGCTGCAGCAGCTGCCGGTCCACGCCGTCGCCCGCCACGCAGTCGGCCGTCGACCACACGCGCTCGCCGCCCGACAGCACCCGCATCTCCAGCGTGCGCGGCCCGACGTCGACGGTGCACTCGACCTTGCCCGTGCTCACGACCGTCAGCAGGAAGTTCGGCGTGACGCCCTTGCCGTACACGTCCTGGCCGGTCTGCAGCGCGAGCACGAGGTCCTTCTCGTCGCAGGGGTCGCCGGGACGCCGCGGTTTGCCGGGCGAGGGCGAGACGCCCGCGGAGGCGGACGGCGACGGATGCCCCGGCACGGCGGCGGAGGCGGCGGCGGGCGTCTTCGGAGCCAGGCCGGCGGGCAGCGAGACGACCAGCCGGTCGGACGGGGTCGCCCTGACGGCTGCGGCGGTCTCGTCCGACCGCCCCGAGGCACTGCTGCACGCCCATGCCACGACCGCCACCACGACGAGCATCCCCGTGAGCACCGAGACGCGGCGGCGCCAGTAGACGTCCGCCCCCTCGACGCCCACGTCGCCACGGAATGTGTCCGGATCCATACGGACAGTATGGAGAGCCCTGGCGGGTCAGAGGGAACGGCTCGCTGAACCTTGCCCTTTCCCAGGTCGGAGCCTCGCCGGACCTTTGCGCAATCAGGCGCCCGGCACAGCCCGGTACAGTCGGTGCGTGTCCGCCTCCCTGCGTGAGCCCATCCTCGACTGGTACGCCGAGCACAACCGCGACCTGCCCTGGCGGCGGCCCGACGCGACTCCGTGGGGCATCCTGGTGAGCGAGATCATGCTCCAGCAGACGCCCGTCGCCCGGGTGCTGCCGATCTGGACCGAGTGGATGGAGCGCTGGCCCACACCCGAGGCGCTCGCGAAGGAGTCCCCCGGCGAGGCCGTACGCCACTGGGGGCGGCTCGGCTATCCGCGCCGGGCGCTCAACCTCCACGCGTGCGCGCGGGCAATCACGGCCGACCACGCCGGCCGCGTGCCGTCCACCTACGACGAGTTGCGGGCGCTGCCCGGGATCGGCGACTACACGGCGGCGGCCGTGGCCAGCTTCGCGTACGGCGGCAGCCACGCGGTGCTCGACACGAACGTGCGGCGGGTGCTGGCCAGGGCGGTGCGCGGCGAGGAGTACCCCCCGAAGGCGCCGACGGCGGCCGAGCGGCGGCTCGCCGAGTCGCTCGTGCCCCCGGTGGGCGCGCCGCGCTGGGCCGTGGCCGTGATGGAGCTGGGCGCGCTGGTGTGCACGGCCAGGGCGCCCCGCTGCGAGCGCTGCCCGGTCACCGCGCAGTGCGCCTGGCGCCTCGCCGGGCGCCCGGCCCACGACGGCCCGGCGCGCCAGGGCCAGACGTACGCGGGGACCGACCGGCAGTGCCGCGGACGCCTGCTCGCCGTGCTCCGCGAGGCGCACGGGCCGGTCCCCAAGGATGCGCTCGACGCCGTCTGGGCCGACCACGTGCAGCGTGAGCGCGCACTGGACGGCCTGCTGGACGACGGCCTGGCCGAGGTCCTTCCCGACGGCACCTATCAGCTGCCCTCCTGAACCGCCCTCCTCAGGCGGCCAGTTTGAGGCCGAGCGCGGTGAGGTTGCGGCGGGTCCAGTCGAGCTCGTCGGCGAGCTTCGCCACCAGGGCGGCCGGCCCCTTCGTCTTGGGGGCGGTCCCGTCGTGGGCCTCCACCTCGATGTGCGCGGTGCCGTTCACCGCCCCGGACAGGATCGCGGTGAGCGTGTCGGCGATCACCGGCTGCGTGCTGGGGATCTCCTGGCTGTGGTTGTGCACGTGGTTGAGCTTGACCACGGGAGCCCCGGCGAGGGCCAGCCCGCGCAGCGCCGCGTCCGGCTCCCCCGCCCCGCAGGACAGGTGGCAGGCGTCGAGGCAGACGCCGAGGTGATCGGAGTCGATGTCGCAGACCCGCTCCAGGGCCTGCTCGGTGGTCTCCAGGACGCAGCCGGGCCACGGCTCGAAGCCGACCCTGATCGTCTTTCCGGTGACGCTGTAGAGGCCGCGAAGCTCACGCGACAGCCGGTCGAGCCGGCGGGAGGCGATGGAGTGCAGGTCGGCGGGCCAGTCGCGGCGCCAGCCGATCGGGATGGTGGAGATGCTGCCCGACTGGACGTCGTCCGGCAGCAGGAACGCGAGGATCTTCGCCAGCGCCATGGTGTAGCGGTAGCGCTCGGGCTTGGCCCAGTCGGGTCCCGGGACCTCCTGGTTGCGCCCGCCGGTGCCGTTCAGGCTCACACACTCCAGGCCGCGCTCCTCCAGCGACCGGCGCAGCCGTACGAGCTCGATGCGGTCGGCGATGAGGTGGTCCGCCACCGCGGGGGCGAGCCACAGGCCGATTCCCAGCCGGTCGACTCCCAGCTTCCTGCGCACCGGCACGGCGTAGCGCGTGAGGTGGGCGATCAGGTTCTCCAGATCCTCGGCGGGATGTACGCCCGCGTTGTAGGCCAGGTGAACCAGCGTCCCGTCGTCGTGCAACAGGCGCATCAGCTGCCTCCAAGGCTTGTGCCCTTTTCCGGACCGCCATTTCGCCCACAGGGCGTGTCCCGACCGCACGGGACTCCGGTCCTCCTGCCACCGGGATCTCGCCCGGGTGGACCGAGCTTCCCCCGTGCGCCCGGTCCGCCGCGTCCGCCCCGCAGTGGATTGTCCGGTACGCCGCGGGGATGACATGGCTGTCCCCACGCGCTCGCGGCATGCCGGACGCGCGGCTGACTCTACACAGTGTAGTACTACGTTTGGTGGCGTGATACCGGTTCTCGCTTTTCGCGACCCGGCGATCGCACACGGTAGGCCGGGAAAACGCCCGAGGGGCGCCCCTTGCGGAGCGCCCCTCGGGTGGAACGGGTTATCGCGGACCGATCAGTGCTGGATCGCCTCCGCGATCGAGGCCGCCGAGTCCGGGACCGACGGGCTCTTCGCCTCGCCGGCGAAGGTGAACTTGGCGGCGTCGCCTTCGCCCTCGATGTCGATCTTGACGACCTGGCCGGGCCGCAGCTCGCCGTAGAGGATCTTCTCCGACAGCGTGTCCTCCAGCTCGCGCTGGATGGTGCGGCGCAGCGGACGGGCGCCCATGACCGGGTCGTACCCGCGGTCGGCCAGCAGCTGCTTGGCGGCCGGGGTCAGCTCCAGGCCCATGTCGCGGTCCTTGAGGCGCTCGGCCACCTGGGCGAGCATCAGGTCCACGATCTGGATGATCTCCTTGGGCGTCAGCTGGTGGAAGACCACGATGTCGTCGACGCGGTTGAGGAACTCGGGCCGGAAGTGCTGCTTGAGCTCCTCCTGCACCTTGGCCTTCATCCGGTCGTAGTTCGACTCGGTGTCGTTGGAGCGGGCGAATCCGACCCCGATCCCCTTGGAGATGTCGCGGGTGCCGAGGTTGGTCGTCATGATGATGACGGTGTTCTTGAAGTCCACCACGCGGCCCTGGGCGTCGGTCAGCCGACCGTCCTCCAGGATCTGCAGCAGCGAGTTGAAGATGTCGGGGTGG